>CAMFJL010000011.1 GCA_945957175.1 uncultured Legionellales bacterium | reverse complement strand
ATAGGCTCCGGTCTCGTGGGCTCGGAGATGTGTATAAGAGACAGGCTTAGGAGAGCTGTAATCTTCAGATTCAATGGAACCTTTAATGAAAATATGCTTTAAGCGACTTTTGAATGAAGACACATATTTCTCCAAAATTTTCTTAATGATTGGTATTAAAGCGCTCATTAATATTATTTATTACAATATCATTGCATAGTTTTTTATTATTATCATCTAATATTATTTGTTTAAGGGTGTCTTCACATACTTTACATATCTCAGCAAAACTTAAGTTCTTACATTTTTCTGATAGAAGTGTATAGTCTAAACATTTAGTATCAAAAGAGGAAAAGCAATTTTTAAGGGTTTCTATAGCCAATAATTCATCAGGAATGTCATATTCTATAATATCATCAAATCTTCTAAAAAGAGCTTTATCTAATAAATCGATATTGTTTGTCGCTGCAATAATGATACTTTGTGAGTTGCTTTGCTCAAGAAATTGGAGAAAAGAGTTTAGTACTCTGCGAATCTCACCAACATCGTTTGAATTCGTGCGATGAGAACCAATAGCATCAAACTCGTCAAAAAAGTATATACCACGAACCCGATCTATGTTTTCAAAAATCAGTCTCAATTTTGCAGCAGTTTCTCCCATATACTTAGTAATAAGACCATCAAGTAAAATTGTGTATAAAGGTAAGTGAAGCTCTCCAGCTAATGCTGTTGCTGTTAGAGTTTTACCGGTTCCAGGTGGCCCAAAAAATAGTACTTTTCTACGGGGGGTAAGGCCATTTTCTAGTAGTTTTACTTTCTGTCGCTGCTCTAGTATAAGTCGACGAAGCCTATTCTCTGTATTTTCTGGCAGGATTACAGAAGAGAGCCGCTCTTTGGGGTAGGTGACTGAGAGGAGGCCCGCAAGCTCTCCTCTTGGTTGATTAATATGAACCGTGTTTGACTCTAGTCTTTTAAACCCTTTCTCTTTTGCTTGATCAATAAGTGTTCTTAATTCTTCAGCAAGTCGGGAATGCCCTAGCTTAGCAGCTTGGGCTGCCATTTGTATGGCAACCGAATAAAACCGCGAATCATCGCCTTCAGCATGACATTTAATGAGAGCCTTTACTTGATCTGCGTTTGCCATGTTATCCGCCAAAAGTTTTGGTGCTTACTTGGAATTTTAGCATGTGTTAGTCGTATATGTCGAACTGACTATTAAAAGTGAAACTGGTAGCTACTTGTATCTTCAGCGGACATGTCCGTATTCAGTGTAATGGTAATTTTTTGTATAATTATAAGTCATAGATGTTACAATTTATATCATAAATATAAAGCAATAATTTTAATAATATTATGCTTTAAAGAAAGTTGGCTGTTTATAAATATTTAAGGATTAGAGGCTACGTTATTCTCCTTAATAGTACTATTTAAGATCTGATTAACTTTTATTTTATCACCTGTAGATAATTTATTATATCTGTCAAAAAATGACTTTCCCATATCCATATAGTCAATTTGAAGAGGCGTAACTTGCGTCTTTGGAATCAAGTACTTCAGTACTATGGTATTACTAAGCACTAAGACTGCGGCAGCCACTAAAATGGTCTTAAGATGAGCAGCAAGAAAAGCGGGTACTCTGACAGAGTTAAACCTTTCCTGACACGAGATAGTGATAGAGCGCTGTTTAGCCCACTTAATGGCGGCAGTGAGTGAATAGATTTTTTACAGAACCAATGTGGGCAATTGAGCGTTTCACTTATAAAACTATCATGCCCACTTACTCAATTCATGAACGTGTACGGCTAAAAACATGAAATTTTCTGCGAGTCCTAAGATTGGCATCGATACTATACTAAGCAATAGGAGATACCAACAATTGCCATATATATCTTACAGTTTTGCACTTAATGTACTTGTCATAAACTCGCCATTATCTTTCTTAATTTTTTTATCAATTAAGGTATCTAAATTTTCAATGACTCTGCAAGTATCATCTGGATAAGTAGCGTGGTAAACTTTTGCATAATTTTCCCCAGAGATTTCATATTGGAATGATAAGCCTTCGACGCAAGGATAACCAATGCTATCATGAACTCTTTGAACTTTTTCGACACTTGTGCCTGAAAATGCTGCATGCTTTTGTTCATGGCAATATGCAAATCCTTGTCTCAACAAAATTAACCATGCAGCAGTTCCCCTATATTCAGATAAAATAGCAGTTCTGTTGAGAACAAATACATTTGGATTAAGTTTTAAATCTATTTGCTCTAAATTTGAGATGGTATCGTCGTAATACTGTATTTCAAACTTTCCATACTGATCTCTTGAGCTAATGCGGCCACAAGCAACTGGCTCAGCTCTAGCTTCATCAAAAACACCAACCCAGGTAGAGTAAGGGTCAAACCTGTCTATGATCATTGGTGGCGTTGAATCAGGAAATTTCAATACTTTAAGGCCACTTGGGTTATCTAAAGAAGGTGTCCAGCCACCTTCCTCAACATAGATTTTATATACTAATCTTCGGGCCATATCTATCTCATGACTAGATGTCAATATTTTTGAAAACATTCTGCATATACCTGGCATAATTTTAACCCCCAAAGTTATTTGTTAATATTAAGATATTTAAGCTTTTCATATATTATTGAAGACAGCTCTTCAGGACGTTCTTCTGGAATCCAGTGACCACAATTCACTAATTCTTCAATATGAATATTTGAAAAATGACTTGAAATGTTAGCGGACATACTTGGTGGAACGAAAGGATCTTTATCTCCTCTAATCCAAATGGTAGGTGTATCAATCATTTTAGTTCTATAGGGCCCCCAGTCACGTGCATCTGTTGTAAATAATGTGCGATAAAGATTAAATGCAGCAGAGGATCTTTCCGGTGGGCTAAAAGTACGAAGGTATTCATTAAGATCATTATCATCTAATGGATTGCCATTTTTTCCAGCTCCGCGCTTAAACATCCATAATAAATAGTCTTTTCCTGCCATCTCTACAAATCTTTCAGGCAATGATGGGATCTGGTGAAAAAAGAAATACCAGTTATCAAAGATCTGTTCAGTTCTAGTCAGTTCTTCAATTTTTGCTGTAGGCATATAGGGAATTGCTATAGAAATTAAACATTCTGTTAATTCCGGATAATCAATGTTAAATCTTTGTGCTACTGCTCCTCCCCAATCATGACCAGCTATAATGATTTTCTTAAAATCAAAATAATCGCAAAGTGCTTTTATATCAGATGCTAAAGTTTTCTTATCTTGCCCTTTGTGAGTTATTGATGAATCACCCATCCCTCTTAAATCAGGCGCAATTATTTTAAAATACGGAGCTAATCTAGGAATTATTTTCCGCCATACATAAGATGTTTGTGGGAAACCATGAAGTAGAACTAAAGGAAACCCATCACCTGCAGTAAGTACATGCAGGTTGATATCATTAACATTAATATAATGTTTATCAGTGTTATATTCCATGATTAAAAATCCTCAAGTTACATTTGTTTTTTTAAGAGATTAATGAGTGATTGTTGAAATAGCGAAATAAATTTATTTCAAACTCTCCAAAGTAGAGAAAAAATCATTAACACCTATTCTTCTAGCACAAAAATCGAAAAAACTATCAGCCAAATCTGAATTATTCACTGCCGTAGAATATATAAAATTAGCAGCATCGCCAAATGGTTTGGCTAGCGAATCTTTTGAGATAATATCGTGATGGGGTTTAAAATATTTTTTATGAGCTTTATAATAATTTGCTAATGCATCATCAACGTTATATTCAAAAAGGATGCTATCTGCAGTATGCTCCACCAACATTTCTGCAGACTGGAATGCCCATGCGATACCGACACCAGAGGCTGGATCTGACGTTAATGTAGCATCACCAATCAAAGCTAGTCGTTCAGGATAATTTTCTCTATAGATATTCTCCATTCTCAATGTGCCAATAAAGTCTGTTACTTGCTCCATTTCTTCTATATAAGGTGAATCATCTAGATCTTTAAAAAAATTAATAAAGTTATTTTTTATATTTTTCTTAAACTCTAGGAGTTGTGATTTATGAATGCCACAACATAAAAGCATAATATCATTCTCATTTGGAAATGCATAAGCGATATTAGGATTCAAAAACCACATTTTAGATTCATGTATATTTTTAAAACTTTCATGTTTAAAATAAGCATAGTATGTAAAGCGATAGTTGGGTTTTGAAACAACGTTGACATTCCCAATCTTAGCCGTTTTGGATCTCGAACCATCTGCACCAACTAAAATTTTTGATTTCAATTTTAATATTGTTTTTTTAGGTGTTTTTATATCAATGATGCATGTTTTATCTAAGTCTAAATGAAAATCTTCAATATCGCCTGTAATATAATCGACATTACTTTCTCGTAGAGCGAGTCTCTTCAATTCTGGGTCTAATAATGCTCTGCTAATATTATAACCTTTAGTGCTGATATCATTGCTACTTCGTTCACTTCTTTTTATCCATCCATAGCTCGTCCACAATTCATGATGTGTATACTTGCCTCCAGCGGTTTCTATAAAATCGCCTAGTCCCACGCGCAGCATCGTTGGTATGGCGCTAGACTGTATTGTGTGCGTACATAATATTTTATAATAATCATGGTTCTGTTTCTTTTCAACTAATGCAACAGTTAGTCCTTTTTTTGCAAAAAGTATAGCGGCCGCGCAGCCGGCTATGCCGGCTCCAACGATGGCAACATCATAATTTTTCATGGCGTTTTCTCAATAAATATTATTGATTCTTTGGATAGATAATATCTAAAAATTCTTGTGGAATTTCAACGGCTTTTTTTTCTTTGATATTATATGCAACTGACGTTATCATTCCGTCAACATAGACTGTGTCTTGATCGATGGTAGTGCTAAGTTCATGATAGAAGATCCAACTTTTTTTCTCCGGCTTATCTACAAAAATTTTTACAATGATTTCGGAGGGAAACTCTATTTTCTTTCTAAAATTAACATTGGCATTAACAAGTGGAAATACACAATCGGTCTTTGGCTTATTAGCTAAACTATTAAACCACTGCCAACGAGCCTCTTCCATTATGGTAAATATTCTGGAGTGATTAACCATGCCATATAGGTCCATGTCTGTCCATCTAACAGGAACAGTTCCAGTATATAAATGATATCTTTCAGTACTCACGATTTATCTCCTTAATAAAATTACTGTAATATGTGACTGGTTGGCATAGATGTATTTAATAAGTTTATTAACAAACTAAAGGCATCATAGCTTAACAGTCCTTGAATGGCTAACGAACTCAGGGCTATGGTACGTATATGTCGAATATTCTCTTTTATAATGTCTTTATTTTTCATAAATTTTTGGGGAAATTCATAATTATCCCTATATGAAGCTAATGTGCTCATCTCAATTAAACCACCAGGTAAAGTTTGTCTGATTCCAACGCCATTACCAATGTCAAAGCTTTCTCTGGCGCTCATTACCCTACGTTCTTTCTTACTTAAGCTACTGGATAGACTACTCCAGCTTAGCATTGTTACTTTGGATTGCCTGGCAAACTTTAGTAGCGGGCAGTCTAAAATAAGCCTATCTTTAATAAATGCTTCTTGCCAGTCTTCGCGACTATAATAATGTACTCGTTTATTATCTACAGTTTCTATTGCATAAGAAAAATAACTGCAATCAATAACTCTGCTTAATTCATTATAAATTTCTTGAAAGTTTTTCACGGCAATATTTGTAAAAAAAATATCGGTTAATTTTATTTGTTTTGGCGTATTAAAAATAATATTTGACATTCTTTCATCCCTAAAAATTTTTTCCTAATGCTTTCTAATCCAAATAACTTTTGCTGCTGAATGTAAAGCCTCATCGTAGAGAATTGGCACTTCCGCACTGGTCTTAGGGTTAATGCTAGATAAATTATATAAATTTTCGTTTTTAGATCTATCAAGACGTCTGCATAGAGTCAAATTACTTTTAGTCTCAACAATGCATATTTCGCCTAATAAATGTGAAAAATTATCATAACATTTATTGCCAGCCACAAAATCCATCATACTTAGTATGGGTTCCATGCTATCGTCAGCCATTCGAAGAGTGATCGGTTGAGGATTTACTTGAATAAAAAAATTAACTTCTTCGAAAATAATTTCATCTCGTCCCCAATCAATTTCTGGAATATTTATGAACGATTGCAAAGGTTTTACTACGTTATCTGCGACATCAGTATAATTTCTCGGGCCTTGACCTATCCCATAGAGGAGCCATTCTAAAGAACAAATAACATCATTCATTTTTAGGGCTTCGACTATTCGAATAGCTCCTTTTTCAGTAAGTCCACCTTTCCCCTCTCTTGGGTCTTCCCACATTCTTTGTGTATTAACGCTTATGCCATAGACCTCTTCAATCTGTCGACGTGATAAACCGGCAAGAGCCCTTGCAGCTTTTAACCTTGAAGCTTTATTTTGTGCATCAATATTCAATACCATTTTTAATGAAACCCTCTAGGTTCGGAAAGATCGCTCACAGAAACAACGTACTTGTTAAAGATATCACGAACAAATCAAAAAAACAACTCTTTTTTGTGTTTTTATAAATTCATAGCGCGATTATATCAGTTAAAACAACGTTTATCTTTGTTTTAAGCAACCTTGCTCGACTTTTCTTTGAAAATTCGCAAGAAATTTATTTATTAATGAATAGATTAATTTCTTATTTAAAATATAGGAAAAGTCCTGATATATAGCGCTACTTCCTTATTTACATAAAATTTATATAAATGAAAAATTTTATCTTTATCTATTTACAAACAACATTTTGTGTTGTATTGTGTTGTTGTAAGTCGGAAATAAACAACCTATAATGTTGATTAAACTATCAAAGGGGCAGTACTAGTATAAGCGACTAATGAATGCACTATAAACACCCAGTTATATTGGAATAGTCATTAGTAATATCAAAAGCTTATCGATAAATATTGTTTGGTTTTAATTTATGAATCTAACGGACTAGTGACTACATAAATTGTGATTACTTAATAATGACATTGTTAATGTAACGGAGAACTGTGATGAATGAACTATCTAGAAGTAATTTATATGAGCTGGAGTCATATCGCCTCACCGCTCAAGCTATAGGTCTTGTTGAACTTTTTGGCAATATTGAACCCAATAATAAACAAGTCCGTATGGCGGAAAAGTTAATTAGCACGCTCGGGCTTTCATGGGAAGCATGTGAAGATATCTCTGAGTTAATGCGATCATTGAAGAAATAAATTTTGTTATTAAAGATGAAGTAATGAATAGGATATAGGGTAACTGTAAAGTAGGAGACCAATTATGAAGCGTAAAACACGAAAAAATATTAAAAAATGGGAAACACCGATTGTAGACTGCCTTCTAAAAAATAGAAAGCAATTGGTGGCGAACTTTCATGCTTTGCCAATATTCCATATAAACTCTAGTGTAAAGTATTTTGACAAATTTCGGCATATATTTGGTGAAAAATATTTTTCTTTAGAAACCACCATCACAAATGATGCATTTGATTCATTTTTCTATCCAAAGCGATGTATAAAAAAATCTCAAGATTATGCTGCTGTTGCTTTCCAAGCGAATGAAACTCTATTTACAACTTGCGGAACTTCAGTTTCCAATCGTATTGTCGTGGACGCATTAATTAATGCCTCAAGTTTCGTACTTTTAGACAGAGAATGTCATCAGTCCATGCATTTTGCCGTTAAAGATACAAGTGCGCGATTCGATTATATTTATAGTGAGGCATACTGCGAAGATACCGGAAGAAAGTATATTAAAATAGATTATATATTAAATAAAATTAAAAATGAGAAGTTACAATATGATGTTGTCATTTTAAATGCTGCCAGTTATGATGGTATTATATTAAATGTTTATGAGATAATAAGGCAAGTTCATGCAATTTCACCAAAAACTAAGTTTATTATAGATGAAGGTTGGTCTTGTGCGTTTTATTTTCATCCTGACCTGTATAAGTACACAGCAGGTTATGCAGCCTCAAAATTAGCCCAACTAGTCGATATTATTTCAACACAGTCAGCCCATAAGTCACTTATGGCTTTACGCCAGGCTTCTCTTATTCATAGCTTCGCCAGTACAGAAATAACACAAAAATTATATAAATCGAGATTTAAACATCATTCAACTTCGCCTAACTATCCAATACTTGCATCTATCGATATGGCAAGAGCACAAATGCAAAATTGTGGAGAAGATTTATTGAGTGAAGCACTTGAAAATGCAGATGCATTACGGCATGCAATAGCGACAGATGTACTATTAAAAAATTATCAACATAAGAGTAATAAAGAGAATTTAGCAGCTCTTTCTGATAACACTTATACTCATGACCCCTTAAAAATCCACTTAGATATTAGACACTTAGGCATGGGTGGTGCTGCATTACAAGAGTATTTATATCACCACCATGGGATATATATTAATCGATATACAGATAAGACATTTTTAATAAATGTACATGTTGGCATCTCATGGTCTCATATTGAAAAATTAATAAATGCGTTAAAAACGTTAGCTATTAATGCAAAGTCACATCATATCTATCAAATAAATGATGATGACTTCATCATAGCATATCCTCCTGGCGTTCCTTTGCTTGCACCAGGAGAGTCAATTAATAATGGCACTCATCTTGCAATAAATGACAAGATAAAAAGTGGAGTTTCTGTTTTTCAAATTAAATAGGAGATATTTTATGATTAACTATAAAACCATATTGAAGTTTAGTGAAAAAACGCCAAACAAGATTGCTATATTTGATGATAACAATAAAATTACATGGCATGAATTTAGGTACTTGACTAAAAAAATTATTGCTGCTGCGTATACCTTGACAGAGGAAAGTTCGGCTGAACCTATCTTGTTCATTTCAAGAAATTCATCCGATATTTTATTATTAGGGGCAGCCTTTACAACGCTTGGCATACCATTTCAAGGCGTGGATTATAATTTAGGCATTGAGATTATTAGAACTTTAATTCAACAGCTCGCTGTAAAGCATATTTTTATATCAGATGAATTTATTAATAGATTTTCTGATTTGATCGATACGGTAAAAATTTATCCTATTCAAGAATATCTACATGCAGCAAAGGCAAATAGTGTTTCCTATGAAATGCATCAATATATCAGGCATGAACGTCCCTTTAGAAGCTATGCGTTTACATCTGGTACAACAGGTGTACCTAAAATCGTTTATAGAACAACGCCATCTGAAAAAAGACGGTTTGATTACTTAGTAGATATGTATAATTTTAGTGAATGTGATGTACATTTAGCAGTATTGCCTATGTATCATGTTTCGACGATAGGATGGCTTAAACTTTTTTTAAGCATAGGAGCAACAGTAGTTATTCATAATTTTAGTACTTCATATAATCTTTGTGATGCTATATATACATATAAAGTTTCTACTATGCTTTTATCAACAAATATTCTGCATCAAATGGTAGATAAAATTGATGAGAGTATTGCAAATAAATTTTTAAACAATCTGAGATTTATTATTACAGGCGGAAAGAATTGTCATGAAAATATTAAAAGAACTGTCATTAATAAACTAGGGTACATCCTATATGAGTACTATGGTACTACTGAGACAGGAATAAATACGTTATTAACGCCACAAGAGTCTTTATCACATCCAGGTAGTGTAGGTAAGGTCTTTGATGGGAATAACATTATTATGCTAGATGAAAAAAACAACCCAATCTCTAATGGCGCAATAGGTAAGGTTGCAATTCATAGCTATATGAATATGGATAGATATCTTAATACGGAAACAAATTTTATTGAACATGAGGGTAAACATTTTCTTGTAACCTCTGACTATGGTTATATAGATAATGATGGTTACTTGTTTCTTTGCCAGAGAAAAACATCCAATAACATTAAGCCAATAAATATTTATTTATTAGAGAATCAATTATTACAATTGAATTATATATCTGGTGTGTTCGCTTTTGAAACTAACGATGGAGGTGCATTACATATTTACTTAACTTTGAAGGGTTATTACCCTCAAGATTTGATCTTAATGGAGGTAAAGAAAATCACAGATTCATTTAATATCAAAAAAGTTGATATTAGTGTAGTCCAAAGTCTTGATTATACTCCAACTGGAAAAATTAAACCGTTATTATCTGTTTCACCTTAATTTGGAGATTTTATTATGTCAACTAAGAGCAATTATGCTACAGGCGTCATGCTATGTTTGATAGCGACACTGTCTTGGGGAACCATGTTTCCTATTATGACAAAAGCTTTAAAAGTAATTGATCCATTTACTTTTACTGCATTTCGATACACTATTGCTGGGGCAATATTTCTGATATTTCAATATATAAAGGAAGGACCTACGTCCTTTCGTTTAGATGGTAATTTACTACTTCTTTGGCTTTTTGGTTCTGCTGGATTTGCAGGTTTTGGCTTTTTCGTTTTTTTTGGACAACAACTTGCTGGGCCAGAGGGTGCATTAAGTGCTTCTATGATGATGGCTACGATGCCGTTGTTAGGTTCACTTGTAAATTGGGCACTTAAAGGCGTGAGACCACCAAGTTTTTCTTTTGGTTTTATTTTATTATCATTTGTAGGTGTATTGCTCGTTATAACCAAAGGTCATCTAGGACTCATATTTTCAAATCCTGGTAATTATAAAGCCAATGTATTGATGGTAGCAGGAGCCTTATGTTGGGTAACTTATACTATTGGTGCATCCTACTTTCCTAAATGGTCCCCCATTAAATACACCTCGCTTAGTACACTATTTGGATTACCAACCATATATGCTGTTACAGCTATCTTAGGCTATTCAGGTGCAATAAGTTTTCCATCCGCATCAACTGTTGCAAACGTGACACCAGAGTTGCTTTATATGGCGTTAATTGCTGGTTTTGTTGGCGTTCTTTGTTGGAACCAAGGTAATAAGATTATTACTCCTCTCAATGGTGTGTTATTTATGGATGTGGTGCCTGTGACAGCATTTATTTTGTCAACCTTTGAAGGTATTGTACCTGCAAGTGGACAGTTGGTTGGGATCACATTTACGGCAGTTGCATTGATATTAAATAATCTATATCAACGTAAACGTATGCATAACTTAGCTAATGCTTCATCCGCCAATGCTAAGCGTGCTTAATTTAATCCATATACTGAAACAACAAGGAAATTTTTTGATGAGATATCTTAATAATTTTCTTAAATTTAAGAATATTGCTTCACAACAGAAATTTTTTAGCTTTAAAATGAATCAAGGAGTTACTATTATGCCTACTTTACTTTTAATTGATATTCAAAAAGAATATACAACAGAAGAACGACCCTTTTACCTTAATAATATAGACCACAGCATTGAAAATTGTAAAAAGATGTTGACGCATGCAAGAGAGAATGCATGGCGCATTATTCATGTGCAGCATTCTAATGGTCCCTCTGCACCAAGGTTTAATCCAAATGAACCGTTTTTCAAATTTGTAGATGGATTTGAGCCGTTAGTTGGTGAAGAACATTATGTGAAAAATGATTTTTCTTGTTACTCAAATACAGAACTTTCAAGTCGAATGGATGAGATTGCATCTGGTACGGATGAAAAGATTTATATGATAGGGTATAACTCTGTCATGTGCTGTTTATCTACACTAGAAGAGGCAAGAAGGCGCAAACATAAGATAACTTTTGTGTCAGATGCTTCTCTTGCTAAAGATATAGGTATAGGTAATGAAGAGGCTATGCACGAAGTGATGCTTAAACTATATCAAGCAAAAACATTGGCAGAGATTAAAAAAACAGCCGAGATATTACCACAGCCAAGTCTAACGGTAGATGGCGCTTCTTTACCTGGCACTTCAAGTAGTATTTTTTATCACTCACCTTCAACAGGTATTGGGGGCTCTAGTAGAGTTAGCACGCTTGAATTTTCTTAGACTTCTTCTGCACAAAGGGCAGTGTTGCCGCATTGTCCTTTGGTAATTAACTCAAGAAGTAATTTATATTTTAATCGCTCCATGTTAAAGGTTGAATATGACAACAGAATTACTTATCAATAAACTTTTTTCTGATGCACATCAGATACATTCTGCTGATTTCTTTGAGCAGCTATATCCAGAAAGAAGCTTACAAGAAACTGCTATTGTCTCACGATTTGCACCAAGCCCTACAGGTTTTTTGCATATTGGTGGTATATATACAGCGTTAATTAATATGCTTATGGCAAGGCAATCTAAAGGCGTTTTTTTCCTTCGTATCGAAGATACGGATATAGTCAGAAGTCAGAAAGATACGATTACGCTTATTGTAAATATGTTACTTCAATTTGGCATCATACATAATGAAGGTCTGAGCATGTGTGACAACATGCTCAAAGAAAATGGTCTATATGGACCATATATACAAACAAATAGAAAAGACATCTATAAGAGCTACATTATTCAGTTGGTAAGAGACGGACTAGCATATCCTTGCTTTTTAACAACAGAAGAGCTGGATAATATTCGCACAGAGCAAAGGCTGCTTAAAATGAAGACAGGGTGTTATGGACCTTGGGCAAAATGGCGTAATGCTAGGCAAGATGAGATTTTAGAAGCGTTAGAAAATAAAGAAAGCTTTGTTATTAGACTAAAATCTACAGGAAATGGCATAAAAAAAATAGAATGGCATGACTTAGTAAAAGGTCATATTGCTATGGCAGAAAATGATAATGATATTATCTTATTAAAATCTGATGGCTTTCCTACATACCATTTGGCTCATGTTATAGATGATCACCTCATGAAAACAACGCATGTTATTAGAGGAGACGAATGGCTATCATCTACACCGGTACATCTTCAATTATTTAATATGCTTGGGTGGGCACCACCAAATTATGCACATATTGCACCTATAGAAAAAGAGGAAGAAATAGATGGACATATGATAAGAAGAAAGCTATCAAAAAGAAAAGATAATGAAGCCAATATTTTATTTTTTATTGAAAATGGTTTTCCTGAAAAATCTGTTATTGCATATTTACTTCATTTGATGGATTCCTCTTTTGAAGAGTTTTATAAAAATAACTTAGACTACAAAATAGATGGTTTTAGCTTTTCTTTTAGTAAATTCTCTAATCATGGCGCTCTCTTTGATCTAGACAAACTAAAAAATATCAGTCGTGAAATTATAAGCCATATGAGCATTGAAGAGATATATAATAATGCTTTATTGTGGTCGAATAAATGGGATCCAGAATTTGCATTTCTGATGATGGAATATCCACAACTAACCAAAATGGCTTTAAATCTTGAACGAGAAGTTCAAAAGAATAGTAAGCGGTTTACTACATGGAAAGATATTAAACCGAAAATATTTTTTATATATGATGAATTATTTAATGAATACAAAATATCTTCATTTCCTGAAAACATTAATAAGCTTGATAGATGTTCAATAATCCAAGATTTTTTAAATGCTTTTAACAAAGATATTACTAAAGAAACATGGCTTTCTATTCTAAAGTCTATAGCTGTTAAATATAACTATGCTGAGTCAATTAGTATGTTTAATAAAAATAAACTTAACTATAAAGGCCACATCGGCGACATTATGATGCTTTTTAGAGTTGCTATCTGTGGCACAACGGGTGCTCCTAATCTATGGGATGTTATTTCTATTTTTGAGCAGGATCGTTTATTTAATAGACTGAACAGCATCGCAAGCGCCGAACTTTGAAGATTAAATCATATTTGATTTTAGGGAGGACTGATGGTTATTAGAGTTGCCATTAATGGTTACGGTCGCATAGGTCGTAATATTGTAAGAGCACTTTATGAAAGCAAATACCGTAATATTATTAAAATTGTTGCAATAAATGATCTAGCAGATGTAAAAACTAATGTACATTTAACTCAGCATGATAGTATACGAGGTAAATTTAACGGAAACATAAGTTATAACAATAGCAATATCATTATTAATGATGATGTTATTCCCATGTTTTCTGAATCTGACCCATCCAAGCTTCCCTGGCGAAGTGTAAGAGCAGATATAGTCCATGAATGTACAGGCAGATTTACCGAACGCAACAAAGCAAGTCTCCATTTGCATGCAGGTGCAAAGAAAGTACTGATTTCAGCGCCTGGCCAGGGAGTGGATGCGACAATTGTATATGGTGTAAATCATAATGTTTTAAAAGGAAATGATATCATCATATCTAATGCATCTTGTACTACCAACTGTTTGGCTACCTTAATTAAGCCTTTGATGCGTCGTATTGGCGTAGTGCGCGGCTTCATGGTGACTATTCATGCTTCAACTAATGATCAAGTGCTTCAAGATAGCAACCATCACGACTTACGCCGAGCTCGCAGTGTTATGCCATCTATGATACCAACAAAGTCTGGTGCAACGTCGGTTATTGAGAGTGTATTGCCTAAGATTGCTGGTAGATTAGACGGGTATGCAGTTCGTGTACCAGTCCAAAATGTATCTTTGGTAGATTTAACATTTATTTCTGCAAAACCTACTACTCCAGAGTTTGTTAATCGTATTTTAGAGAAAGCATCAAAAAAGTCTTTAAAAAAAACGTTGGTGTATAGTGAATTGCCTCTTGTTTCATCAGACTTTAGCGATAATCCAGCTTCAGCTATCGTTGATGCAAGTGAGACCAGAGTAATTGGCAACCTAGTTAAAGTTATCGCTTGGTATGATAATGAATGGGGATTCGCTAATCGAATGTTAGATACTACTTTATCTATAGCGCACGTTTTCAAAGTCCCAGAATTTAGTTTGCTTTAAATACAAAAGTACTACATATCAGCCTCGCATCGTATTATCTTACTATAGTAACCATTATTTCTCTATATGCACTATTCTCGAGTTTGTTATTTGACTAGACGTAAGGGGTAAATCGGTGTAGAAGGGGATAATGAGATGGTGGGCCCACTAGGACTTGAACCTAGGACCAAAGGATTATGAGTCCTCTGCTCTAACCAACTGAGCTATGGGCCCGTGTGTACGTATTGTCAGTACCGGGGAATGCGGTGAAGCATAGTATAGCCAAAGATTGACATGAAGGCTAGGGCTTTGTGGGGTTAATTTAGTGCCTTAAGCATGCATAGCTTGGCGAGCTAGGCTTAAGCATGTTAATCTTTGTAGACATGTTTCGTATTGAGAATACAATGACTGTAAATTTACACCCACTTGATGAGTTGATAGCAATTGAAACTGATGCCAGAGCATTCGGTTTTGATTGGCCAGATGCAGTGACTATTATCGAGCAAGCAGAAAGCGAGTGCTTGGAAATTCGTGAAGCGATACTGCAACAAGAGTCGACGGCACGTATTCATGAAGAAATTGGTGATTTGTTGCATACAGCGGTGTCTTTGTGCTTGTTTATGGGGTTTTCGCCTGATGAAACATTAATGCGTGTTAATCAAAAGTTTGGAGATAGAATGGCAAAACTCAAAAAAATTGCAATAGATAAAGGATATTCACATTTACGCGGTCAAGATTTTAAAACAATGCTAGCCTTGTGGAATGAGATAAAGCATAGGGATGAAAAGGACCAGCATGACGATAAACTATGATGATTTTTCTACTGTCGACCTTCGTTCAGGCACCGTTGTTAAAGCTGAAGTCTTTGAAAAGGCAAGAAAGCCTGCTTATAAAGTTTGGATTTATTTTGGGGAAACGATTGGTGTTTTGCAAACATCAGCACAAATTACCGTGCATTACACACCTGAGTCACTTGTAGGACGTCAAGTTATTGCTTGTATCAACTTAGGTGAAAAAAATATTGCGGGATTTATTTCTCAATGTTTGCTTGTTGGCTTTGCGGATGAGGCCGGATATATCAAGCTTGCAAGCGTAGATGGTCTAGTCCCCGATGGTCAAAAATTACATTAATTTGATAGTAAGAGCAGAACGATACTCAAAGGCTTTGCATTTACGTTTTCTTCCAAATCGAAAAATAACCGGTCTATTTTTCAACGCTTGGATGCGTCACATGCATTCTTGTGCTAAGGTTATAGATGATGGGCGCTAAGGTTCGTTGCGAGTGTGTGCCCAATGTAATCCAGTAATGGCAGGTAACCGTAAGCATGACAGCAACCCAGATTGAACAGCCTCTCATACCACGCGCCAATGATCCAAAGATAAAAGAAGCGGTTGCTCGCCTTTCAACATTACATAAAGAAAAGAAATATCAGGAAGGTTGGCAATACGCAAATGATTTATTAAAACAATACCCAGATAATACTGAAATTATGGGCTTTATGATATTGCTGACAAAAGCGATAGGTAAAAATAGCCTGGCATTGGGTTTTGGTTTAAGTCAGCTACATAAGCATCCTAATAACTTTTATATAACCTATCAATTAGGTATGCTTTGCTATTACAATCATTTATTTGATCCAGCTTTTATATTCATTAAGAAAGCGTTAGCAATGGATCCCAATAATTTTTTGATAGGTGGAAATCTTGCCATTTTATATTTTGAGCACGGTGATTTCGATCTTGCTATTTCTACTTATCAGCACCAGCTAGATATAAAAACAACAGATCCCAGCATGGGATTTGGGCAAGCATTAGCATGGTTAGCCAAAAGAGAATACGCGCTAGGCTGGGAAGCGTTTGAACGACGATTTTTATTGAAAGAACCTGATTGTCGCCCTATTAAGTTACATTCGCCCTTATGGGACGGTGTTACTGATATTCACAGTAAACGTTTATTAGTCACGTGGGAACAAGGCTATGGCGATAATATCCAATTTATTCGTTTCATGCCACTGCTTAAGCAAAAAACACATGCAACAATTATTCATGTTTGTTTACCGCTATTAACGCGATTATTTCAGATGGTACCAGGTATTGATTTACTTACAGATCAACTACCCATTCCGCCCCATGATTACCAAATTTCAATACAAAGTATACCTTATTTATTAAAGCTACATACCGATGAGCAATTGTTACCTATGCCATATCTGCATGCAGATCGCGCATTGATATCTCAGTGGTCTGAAAAAATACACAATAATCGTATTAAAGTTGGCTTATGCTGGAGTGGTGCCAAAGAATATATGCACGGCAAGAAAAGGAATTCAGGATTACATTATTTTCTTGAATTATTTGGTGATTCACGTATTCAATTATATAGCCTGCAAAAACCTATTAGTGACGAAGATGCTCATATTCTTAATGCAGGCAATATTGCTAATTTTAGTAGTGATTTAACAGACTTTGCTGATACAGCTGCAGCAATTTCGTTATTAGACGTCGTTATCACCGTAGATACCGCGGTGGCACATCTGGCAGCTGCCTTGGGAAAACCCACTTTTGTGTTAATACGATATGAAACTGAGTGGCGTCATCCCAGAGACCAAGATATTTCTCCATGGTATAG
The DNA here is from genome assembly GCA_945957175.1 of uncultured Legionellales bacterium. Classification (GTDB taxonomy): domain Bacteria; phylum Pseudomonadota; class Gammaproteobacteria; order UBA1113; family UBA1113; genus CAMFJL01. The sequence goes on along the minus strand of CAMFJL010000011.1, from coordinate 53,738 downwards.
TACTATGCGCTTATTTAGGCAGCATTGTCCGGGTAATTGGCAAGGCTGCGTCAAAGATATGATAGCTGCCTTACATCAATTTATCGCCGATTTTATCCCTATTTCAAACCTACAGAGCTTGCAAGGGGTGACGCTTCCAGCGCATGGCATTGAAGCATCAATATCGCCGCCAATTTCCATTCAGTTTACGGAGCTGGCTGGCAAAGTCACCGAAGCTGAAATGCTCGAAATCAATAGATTATACTTTGATAATCAACTTGAAGCCTCTCTAAATCTTGCAAAAGCATGTTTTGCAAGGGACCCCTCTTGTCTTGGCGCCTTAGTTAGCATCGCAAGAGCTGCGGCTTCGCTTAATCAAGAAAGCTTAGCATTAGGCATTTTGTTGAGGCGTTTGAAAGAGGATCCCCATAATTATATCACATACTATCTACTAAGCGTGACTTATAAAATGCTAAGAAAATATGATAAAAGCTTGTTTTATGCAACGCAATGCTTTAAATCAGATAAAAATAATCCTATGTATTTAGAGGCAATTGCAAAAAATTATTATGATATGGGTAATACGAAAGAATCATACAAATTTTATAAAAAAATTGATGATATGCAAAATACACCGGAAACAGAGATTAATATGTCTTTGTCTTTGTTGGCGGAAAGATGTTATCAGGAAGGTTGGTTGCTTTATGAAAGAAGATTTGAGCTCAATGTTTTTAAGAAAGAGTATGTAAAATCAACTATGCCATATTGGGATGGGCATACAGATATTCGAGATAAAAAATTGTTGTTAATATGGGAGCAAGGTATAGGTGATGTTATTCAATTTATGAGATTTATACCATTGCTAAAGAAAAAAACACGGGCATTTATATGTTTTGTTTGTGGTGAAGGCCTAGCTAGTATATCAGAAAAATTTCCTGGTATTGATATGACACATAATAAACTGGAATTACCACCTCATGATTATAAGATTTATTTGCAAAGCTTGCCATTACTTTTAGAAATATTTCATGAGAATCAGTTTTTATCAAAGCCATATATCAAGGCAGATGATAAGCTTATTGAATCATGGCATAAAAAATTGGAGAAATTAAAAAAACCAAAAATAGGCATTTGCTGGAAAGGTGGAAAAAAATATAATTATAATCAAGAACGAAACTGCGGATTGAGCTATTTTTTGCCTTTTGTAGAAAATACACAGTACCAACTAGTCAGTTTACAAAAAGAGCTAACAGAGGAAGAGTTAGCGCTCTTATCTTATACGCCTATTCTCAATTTAGATAGCCAGTTGACGAGTCTAGAAGAAACGGCGGCAGCGATCAGCCATTTAGATTTAGTCATTACCGTGGATACAGCCATAGCGCATTTAGCTGGTGCGGTAGGTAAACCTGTGTGGACGTTAATTCGTCATGAAACTGAATGGCGACATCCACGGGACACTGACATATCGCCATGGTATCCGAATATGCGTTTATTTCGTCAAGCATGGCCAGGTGATTGGGAAGGTGTTTTCAAACGAGTTGAGGACGCATTGGTGCAGTATTTCACCGAGAAAGAGAAGAGTCTTGTATGAAAGAATTGAATCAGACCTATACGCTTAATGAATTAAGTCGCACCAGCATCAGTGGCCAATTATTTGTAAACGAAATAAATAAAGAAGATGTTGAAAACTGCAATCGCTTATTTCATGAAAGTCAATTTCAAGCATGCTATGATTTTTCTAAAACATTGTTATTAACGACACCGCAAAGTCGTGTTGCGCGCTTGTCTATAGCAAAATCAGCCGTTAAATTACAAAAAACAGATGAGGCATTTGCCATTTTATTTAGTATACTTGCAAAAAATCCTAAGGATAGTCAAGCCATAGATATATTGGCAAGTGCTTATAAAACGGTTAATAAAAATGATAAAGCGACACGATCTGCAGAACGTGCCCTTGTCTTAGATAAAGATAATGCTGGTTTTCACGTGAATCTAGCACTTCATTATTTTGATGAGGGACTATTAGATAAAGCGTTATATCACTATGAAGAAGGTATCCGGTTAGGTGATTTGGCGAGTGCGTATTTTGGAAAAGGTTTAACGCTGCTTGCAAGCAGGCAGTATCAACAAGGGTGGCTTGCTTATGAAGCTCGATTTCGACTAGAGTCATCTAATGTGAGCCCCGTTAAGCTAGATATTCCTTATTGGGATAAAACGACGTCGCTTGACGGCAAAAAATTGATGATATGCTGGGAGCAGGGTCTGGGTGATAATATACAATTTATGCGATTCATTCCATTACTTAAACAAAAGCATCATCCCAAGATTTCAGTGGCGTGTAACAATGCATTAGCGCCGTTATTTAAACAAATACCAGAGATCGATAAAGTTATTCATGGAAAATATTTAATTATGCAAGAGATGGATTATCAAATCAGCATGCTAAGCCTGCCTTATTATTTAGATATTTATCAAGAGACACAGTTTTTTAATAAGCCATATATTACAGCTGAATCCAATTTAATTGAGAAATGGTCATCTCACTTTAATAAGCAAAAAAAACTTCGTGTGGGTTTTTGCTGGCGTGGCCGTAAAGACTACATAAATGCAATGAAGCGAAATATCTGTCTTGACGATTTCATTTCATTATGGGGCAATCCGCATGTTGAATTTATCAGCTTACAACGAGGTCTAACAGATGGCGAAAAAGAAATATTGCATTATAGTGAAGTGACGAGTCTAGGCGATACTGTTGGTGATCTTGCAGATACAGCTGCAGTGATGGCTTCATTAGATTTGGTCATTTCTGTGGATACAGCGATTGCACACTTAGCAGGGGCTATGGGAAAGCCAGTATGGACTTTAATTCGTTATGAAACAGAATGGCGTCATCCACGAGGCTGTGATATTTCACCTTGGTATCCCAGTATGCGATTATTTCGCCAAGCTAAACCAGGCGATTGGCATAGTGTATTTGAAAGGGTTGAGCGTGCGTTGCTCGAGTTCAACATAAAATAAGACGAGAGGTATGCTGCATTTTGCTCAATCTTGATAAAAACATTTGAGCATGTATATATAGCTGGCGCTTATTTACTTTTTCTAATCTTACTAAAATACCACCAAGGTTGTTTTTCACCAGTATTGGCTTCATGAATGATAGCTGCAAAGACGTCCCATACACATGGATCATGTTTTGTATGGGTAATTTTTTGAATTTGCTCATAGAGATCATCAGGATTTTGGTTTTTTAGTTGTTCTATTTTTGTAATACCCAGTAGTTCTAAATCGCGGACTGCTGCTTTGCCAACATTTTTCAGAGTCAACAATTCTTTACTCATACTTTTGCTTGTGTCTTTTGATGCCATGAATGAATGGGTTATTATAACAGTATGATGAGTTAAGGCAAATTATCCTATAGCCAATGCATATTTATTCCTCAGATGAGATTGTGGGATAGGTCTAAAACTTTACAAAGCGAGGTGATGGGTACTACTGAGTTGCCTTGTGTTGATAGCTAATTGAATAAAAAAGAGAAAGCAAGGTGTCTTATTGAAAATCATTGAACACTAGCACATATATGTTATAATATAACATAATAAAAAGCAGCCTTCTTGCTGTTCAACCCTCACAGTAACAATCTAAAAATGACTGAGCTTGTATATAGATGAAAATTGATTTGGTGATGGCTATATTACTCTTTTTTGTCGCATATATTCCCAGCTACTGGGCTATCTATCGTTCAGAAGATATAAAAAGTCCACTCATTCAGGCTATAACAGCAGGCATATTTATCGGCGCTGCGTTATTTCATATGCTTCCAGCGGCGATGACTCAAATTCGCCAGCTGACTTTAAATGATTTTCTATGGACTATTGCTATTTGTTTGCTTACTATGCAGAGTATGAATCTATGGTCTCGATTATTAAAAAACGCCAATCAATTCTTTTTATCGACTTCACTATCAAGCATATTTATTGTCATTATGCTCGGTTTACATTCACTATGCGAAGGCATGACACTAGGCTTTGTAAGTGAACTTAATATTTTTCTTATCGTGTTTATAGCGATACTATGTCATAAAGGCGCCGCTAGCTTTGCATTAACAAGCCATTTATTGCGTCATCAATATCATCGAGTCTCCATTCACAGTATTATGCTCATTTTTTCATTATTAAGCCCCGTGGGTATCATCATGGGTGCCACATCGATACGTCTATTTTCTACACGCATGGGTAGCGGGCTAGCGGGGATTTTCTTATCAATAGCAGCGGGTACATTTGCATATATCGCCCTTTACGAATATATCATGCCACTGATGCGTGACCCCGTTGTAAATCGGCGATCATATCTATCGTTTTGTGCTCTCGGCGTTATTCTGATGGGACTTTTAGCACTCGTAGTTTAATGGTGCCATGTAGATCCGGTGATCGACCAAAATAATGTATAATGTTAAAGAGCTTATTAATTAAGGAGTGACTTTGGTGAAGGCAATGCATGAGTATCTGTCTAAAATCCAGGCGAGTCCTTTAAGAGTGCAGATATTATCTATTTTTTTAGAACAAAATACATCGATGGGTGCATATGAGGTTTTAAGTCTATTAAAAAAAGTAAAGCCTAATGCAGAGCCCCCAACAGTTTATCGGGTACTTGATTACCTGATTAAACAAGATGTTCTACATAAGGTTGCGGGTGGAAAGAAATATATACTATGTCAGCAAAAGCATGTGACAGCCACAAGTAAAAAAAATGCATTGTTATTCACTTGCCGTCAATGTTCTAAAACATATGAATATTCAGATGACAAAATAGGTCATTTTATTCAATACCTCACGAATCAATATAATATAAAACCGAGTGAAGAAGTTTTAGAAATTACGGGTGCTTGCAATCATTGTATAACACATCAAGAGAATTAATAACGGCATATGCTTTTGTCTCAATGTAGAAACACTATCATGCTAGTGCTAATAAAGGTCGTATTTCATCTGAATATATTTCTTCATATTGAACATTTAAATCATGACAGTAGTCAACAAAGTCTTGCAATGTGGATGCTTTTTTAGCCTTAACACGACAAAAAAAACAACAATGATATGTTTTTGACGTTTTTTCTATAAGAAAGCGCTCGAGTAAATCTGTGGCTAAGTGTAAAACAAGCCAAGCCTCCAATCGAGCTAAAAAATATTGCATCGGCTCATAATCTTTACATAAATGAATAATATATTTTTCTATTTCTGAATTGTAGTTGCTTATATCAAGCTGTTTTATCATATAGATACGGGTATGATGAATTAGATGTATCAGTCCCATCATGATTTGCCCATAGGATTGATTTTCAAAATAGCCTTTGAATTCATTGAACGTTTTTAATTCTAAGATTAAATCCATTGGCACGGCCATAAAACTTGACATGGATTTTTTTAAACGTCTATCCTTAATGACCCATGAAGCAGCTGAAAAACAAGACGATAAAACTGCACCAGCCTTCAGCTCTTGCCAGTACATATTTTCTTCTTCTCGAGAAACGGCAACACAAGAAAAAAAACCGTATCGACGCTCGAGCTCGAGGACTATTTCATGTGGTGTGTGCTTTAAAAAAGTAGATTTTGGAAGTGATTGACTTAAGTCTAATAAACCGCTGTATTGTTTTATCCACTGCTGCTGTTTTTGTAAATTTTTCATGTCAGATAACCTCATGAGTAGCGATAGCATATATGTTATAATATAACAAATGTTATTTTATAACATTTCAATTGCTATAAGCAAGACTTATCTGCAGCTGAGATAGCCTGGCGCTTAGGCTCACAATTTTGACATAAAGGTTACGCTACGGAGGGTGCAAAAGCTGCGCTAGGTTATGAGTAATTGACGTACTTGCATTGATGGTAAAATGAACATGTGTTTATTATATCTTTCTGTTAAGGCGACATTGTTGCAAACAGACTCACTAATAATAATACCACTAAGGCAAGAGACCACTCAAACCAAATAAGATAAATGAATCTTTTATTCGACGTTTCTGATCCGCTCGCTATTTTAGGAACCAAGTAATACCGATTGTACAAAGCAATGAGTACCATGACGAAAACCAAGAGTATTTTAATGAGCAACAGTTTTATATAGAGTGCTCCCCAATTGTAAGGCATAGGAATTATGAATAAGCCATTTATGATGCCGGTCACAAGCACTAGGCAGACAGCAACATGTCCGTATCGGGAAAATTGTTTCAATGCAAAGCGAGCATCATTGTGTTGCTTGGCCTTATAGAGAAAGCGCGAGCAAAAAAATACAGGCATGAGGCAACCGAACCAATAAGCACAAGCGAGTAAATGTACGACTGCATTGCTTTGTTGAATCTTGGCCACCCAACCCTGGTGAATCACCGTATGACCAATGAAGCCCAATCCGATTAGTTGAGCAGAAGCCATAAGCATTAATACGATATCACGACGCTTATTTAAGCACAAAGCCAGACATGATAAAAAAGCAATGATGAGTTCCCACCGCCAAATGGTGCCAAAATGTGTGCTAAACACCAAGCCCCATGTGTTTATATCGATAACATCAGACCAGCCATGCCCCATTAACCCGGTTTCAAGTCCGAATAGCGCGATGGCGCTAAGAAGACAGATGAACACACCAACTGTTAATAGTTGGTGTATTTGTATCGTCAGCATTTTCTTTAAGTCGCCCCGAGCAAAGAAAGTCAGGAACAAACTGATCCCAAACACGAACATTAAACTGGTGAAATGGAAAAAACGCGATAAAACATAGGCGTTAGACAATCCATCCACTTTTTTATTTCACCGTGAAATCATAATTCCCATGGGTTTTATGCCCATCGACAGAAAGAACCTGCCACTGAACCTCATAAACACCTGCGACTAGTGGCTGTGCTAATTGAATATGAACTTGATTAGGGTTCGTTGCATCAAGACTCGGTTTTGCGATTGCCATAGGATGCTGCTTGGAATCCATTAACGTAAATTGACTGAAGCCTAGTTCAATAGCTTCAGAAAATGTGAAGGCTAATTCTTTTGGACTTGCTTGCAATACTGCATTAGCAGATGGATTTGCCGTGGTTAGTTTCGCATGGGCTAACGAGGGCTGTATAAAAAAAAGACTTACACATAAAAGCAACAGCTTGATTAAATAGGCGGGTTTTAGAGATTTCATATTAGGTTACCTTTGTATTGAGTTGACATAAGGCCATCTTTGAATATTTGTCTGTGATGGCCAATGATTTTGTCTCTGCTGCAAAAGACAGATGCGTTAGGGTAGAGCAAGTGATATGGATGGTCAAGGTATTCTAGATTTTCCCATCGTTTAACCCTTCAGGCGTAATCGTCTGAAGGGTTTGACCACAATTTTAGTCTCTTCTCTAAAGTCATTTAACATGGCTTTTAGACAGCTACTATGCTAGCACTGAGTAACTTTAAGCACTTATATTCTGGTGCATGCCAGAGGGCGGAATACGGTAATTAATACCGTATGTATTTATTGGCGGCATATGCATACAATCCTGCTTTCAAATTAAGGAGCCTTTTATGAAATATATCAATACGCTTACATTAGCGTTATCGCTGTTAGGCATAGTTACCTTTGTACCCCTAACAGCCAGTGCAACAACTTATGATATGCAAGTATCACCTAAGCTGCTAGGACAGATAGATAAAAGTCATGATTTATTTATTATTCGTGCAGGTCATGCCGTCGTTACCGAAGAAAATGGTGTTGATAAAATGACGTTATTAGATGCTAATAGTAATGTAATCTTCTTTAACGAACGTTCAGAAGGCGCAGGTGGTCAAATTGCACTCGCTACATTGATGAATGATTGGAGCAAAAGTAATGGTCAATATAATACTCATTCAACTACTGCAACTTTTCTCTACCAGATATCAAATATTAATGATATTGGCGTTAATAAAGGCCGTATTCTATCCTTATCAAATCCAGTGGGTAATGCAGACGGTAGTTGGACATTTGATATCAAAAATGCAAACGGACCCATCAATGTAGGTCGTTATCATCGCCCGGTTCTATTGGTTGATACATGGAATTACAATAGATTAAATCCTGTTTAATTCTACTTTCCACAGGTGCTCTCATAAACGAGAGCATCTATATAAGATGCAGTAAAGACTGAATTATTTACATCAAATGCATGAATATTTGAAATAAAAATTTATTTTTATAAGGATATTTATTTGATTTTGAAATTCAAAAAATTACGTCATGATGACGTTAAAACACCTAAACGATTAACGTATTATCGTGAAAGAACATTTTAACTTCAGTGATATGGCCTGACGGAACTTGAGTGCAAATAGCGCTAAAAAATCCTTTAGATCATGATATGTTACTTGCTGTCGTTGTTGATGTAGTATTTGTATTTAGATGATCTTGTCTCGTTTCTTTAACATAATTCTATGTATTTACCATGAAATATGATAGAATTGTGACAACTTATTAGATTTATTGCATGGTAGCTGCTCATCAAATATTCGACTAAATAGGGCGAGTCAGATACTTGTCATTTCTCGCAGAGCCTGCAAGGGCATTTGCGGGAAAAAACAGCGCTTTTTCTGACTTATCCTAGCCAGATTAACATCTACCTATGTTGAAGAAGCTTTGGTGTATAACTATGTTAAAAAATAACTCAGATCCACCGGGGACACTCATCGCCTCGTCATCAACTGATACAAATGTTCAACTGGGGCAGCCATCTTTCTCATCAATGGAAGCAAGCTGCAGCTCGATGGTAACAATCCATGAGTCCAATGACACAGCCCTTTGGCCTATGGACCTTGCTGATTTTATAGATGCTATTTTTGCAAACAATAGAGAAGCGATCCTAAATTGGTATCAAGTAAGACTACTCGTATGTGATGATAATGAACTATCTGGATTACATTTAGCAAGAACGCTTGGTCATCACGAAATAGCCGATATCATTGAAGCTAATCTACAAATATCAAGAATAAAGCGTTTAGCGAATCAAACAAACTTTGGATCTGTACTACATAGTCGCACTAAGCTTTCTTTTGATAATAACCATTATTTTACAAAAGTCATGCTTGAGACGTTCACGAATGGTAAAATCAATTTGTATGTTTGTTATAGCACACCGTTAGAATATCTTTTTTTGCGTTAACCCTTATTTAATTTTGGTGCTAGTGATGCACCTGGAAGTCTATTTTTTACTTTTCAAATAAATGAAATCGGTCAAGATAGCATTATTATGTATTTCATATCAATATTCTCAGTATTAGTCGATCTCAAAAAGAAAGACGGTACTCTGCTTGATGAAAATGTCTTTAGCCGACTTATTGAAATGTTGCAGATATTCTTTAACGAATGGGAACAAGACTTATGTATCCCTATATCATTTCAAGAGATGTCTGACATTGATGTAGAAAATGCGAATGAAAATAGTTATCTAGACTTGATATTAAATCAGGCAGCTATTTATTTTGAACATGAGCGTATGTTTCAATTTTTGCGTGATGGTGTCAATCCTAATAGTCGTTATTGTGGTAGTACGTTATTATATGCTGCTGCAGTTCAGGGCACAGACAACGTTTTTAATCCATTTGCCCCATACGGTGTCGAAGGCAGCAGACAACGATTATTAACTACCCTTAAATTATTACTTTTTTATGGGGCAGATCCCTTGCTTGACAACTATGGCAAGACATTGATGCAATACCTTGTTAGTGCCAGCACTCATGTAAAACCATATATTCTCGGTGTTTATCAAGATATTATTAGATTGCTAACAATCTCTCCCTTGATGAAACCGCATATTGCTATTCATCCCGAAACACAACGGTGGCCTATTGCGCAAGTGGTTGCTGATGCCAATACTATCATGCATAAGCATTTACACCTAACACCCTATATTTCAAGCATTGCTTTATATACATCGCCTTTTTATCAAATCGTGTTATCGATGAAAGATAGCAAACATGTTACGATTATACCTAAAAATATAAAACTTTTAACGTTAGATGAATATAAGCAATTATTTGAATTTTTTAATGCATATCCTGGTATCGATATTATGCCAGATAAATCTATTCCTCAATCATCTTCATCTGATGACTATAGCTCAAGTCCTTCAGCATCACGCAGCCGTAAACAACGTTACTTTAATGGATTAATGCAGCGTGGAATAGTTGATATGATTTTTTGCGAAGGAAAGCTAATTGGTTTTTTTATCAGTGACACTATTTTATGCCATATGAATAAAACGCCAACGTTAATTTTTCACGCCAAATTTGCATTGGCTCATATGCCATCTACCTATAAAGGACTCATGAAAGCTTTTATTTGGTTAAGAGGTTTTGCTTTAAGTCAACAATTCACAAAATATCAGCATATTTGCTATAATGAGGCAGCATCTACACATGGATTTGCCACGGTGAGTAATGTAAAAAATTTTCCAGTTTACTCAGAAGAAAATGAACTTGTGCCTAAACTGGTTGAACATATATATCCTTCTGGCGAACTAACCGTGACGCAATACCAAGGTTTTTTTTACATGCGAGATGATCCCATGGTCATTCATCCTGCAGCATCATCACTATCAACGCATCCAAGTTCGTCTAGTTTGGTAGGTAAAGTTTATGATGCCATTCAATCCCGTTGCCCAGGTGCTCATATTCCGATGTTTTTTAAACCAAATGCTCAAAATTTTGCGACATTAAGACAATCATTTGCCCAGATAATGGGGCCAGCTTTTGATGTTTTAGTTGAATCCTATACTAAAGTTGTGACGACTGAAAATTCGAAATCACTTCGAGCTCGATTATAGTATTTAAAAGTGAGTTATGTAAATGAATCTTGATGCACTCATTTCGCAACATCCTTGTCTTGTATCACCGGCTGATATGGTAAGTTTATGTCAACCACTGCAAAAGCTGGGTATTACTTATTTTGGACACGCTATCATTCATGCTAATGGTATGCTAACAGGCATATGCAGTAATGCTGATTATTTTCATCTTTACCTTAAACACAAGTTTTTTAATTTAGATTTTCAAACGGGTGCTCATCTTAACTCCTTTGATTATATTATTTGGGACTATTTGCCTAGAGCTAAACTAGCCAAAGATTATTATCAATTAGATGCTAATTTTCATCTTTATCATGTTTTCAGTGTTATTAAAGCGGATCCTCTGCTTTGCCAAACCCATATTTATCATTTTGCAGCTGGACATTTTCAACCAGAAATGAACAATTTTTATGTGCGGCATCGTCAGTTGCTTGAACAATTTATTCTTTACTATAATGAACAATTGAATAAAAATTCTTTTTTAAAAACAGCTCATAAGCTATCCATACCAGTAGAAAAGCCCTTGTTAGAGCGTGTATTGATAGATAGTCGGCAATCATTATTGACTGAAGAAGCGATTAACGACTTTTTACAGGCTATTCATCAATATCCTACAGAAGATAATCAAGGCTTTGCTTTAAACACACAAGATCTTTCGTCTCGTGAAAAACAATGCTTATACTTGCTGGCTCATGGACATACGGCTAAAACTATTGCCAAATCACTCAAGTTAAGTCCAAGAACAATTTATTTTTATATTGAAAACATGAAGAAAAAAATTGGTCATTATAAGAAAAATGAATTAGTCGAATATTACTGGAAGTACTTTGCAGATAAAGTATAGAAATATGCCAGAATTACACTTCTGCATTAAATAAGATTGTTGTCATACAAACGTATTTATCAAGCAAGGTTATAGTTCAAGATCTATTATCAGTACTCGATAAAGATCAAGCCCTTGAGACGGTTGACCTTCAGTTACCAATGCACGGAGAGTCATAGATAATAGCCTTGTTTTTATTATGCAACCACGCCTTGCCCCTCATCGTAAATGCTGTGAAAGTTGACACTCAAACTATGAAGGGCGAGCTTATTAAACTTCTAATGACCCATAAGCGCAATACCGTAAGAATTACCGTACATGCCTAAGCGATTTGGAAATAATATATTTATCATGAGAGTTATAAGTGTATAAAAGAGTTTTTGCAGAGAGCTCGGGATAGACTCGGACTCTCCATGGTCCCACCCTTTCAGGGCGCTGCGCAAATGCAGCGTCCAAAATGGCAAAATGAAATGTTAAGTCAGTTTGTTAACTTTGAAGCACAAAGGTACAAACCAGGATGCAGGGTGATAAAACCATCGCGAAGCGATGACAAATGAATTGTCGCGTCGGCCTTTGGCTTCTTTGCAATGATTGGCGGAGAGAGAGGCTACTGGTGAAATAACGGCTGGCACTCACAATCAATCTCTTAAGAGTCTTCAATATGTATCAGTTGGGCTTAATGCATGATTACGCTCTTTGACGGCTTAAAATAGCGTAACTTTATGACAAACTGCCATACACATTTTGAATTGTCGATTGCACATCCTGATGTGCCGTGTTAAGTAATGCTTCACCATGGGCACTCAGCAGATGTTTAAAAGAGTATGTCATTAATTGATTAAAATCGCTGGCTTGTACCTGACAAGCATCTAACCAGATTTTGGATATTGTGGCTTTGCCAAAGAAATCTTGTATTTCATACATATGTGCTGATGACTCACTAAAAAACTCATCGCCTTTAGTCCAGTTTTTAATGCTATCGCATGTAATGATAATGCCATCATTTCTATGTAAATGAATCACAGCTTCAGGAAAGCATGATGTACTGAAAGAAAATAATGAAGCATCAGCCATGGGTAATGGACTATCAGCTTCAAGTATTTTGTCTATAGGTGTTTGATGCTGATCTTCTAGCCCTTTCAAGGTCCATAATTTGGCATGATATTTTTGTTTGTAAAAAGCATCATCTCTGCCATGAAATGCACCTATCCTAATAATGTTGGTTACCCTACCTAAGGCGTCAAGTTGTTTAAGGCCTTCATCACTTAATCTTACAGTATTGATTAAATTGAGTGTGTCACCATCACGAATAATGATCATATTCCGACTGTGTTGTAATTCTATGCCTTCATGATGGGTAATATTCGCGCCAGTAACGAGAAAAACATCATCAAAAATCTTTTGGATGTTGCCATGGGGCCAGGCAGGCGAAAAAGGTTGCATAAGATAAAAGCTCCGAGGGATAGGTCTATTATATCATGTTAGTTTTTTTTACTGTTTATTTTTCTTAAAATGTGACGCGCTGCGTCACAAATTGGGGCTGACCCAAGAAATTATGATGATTGGCGGAGGGTTCGGGATAGCCAAAGAAACTGGGCTGTCTCGAGAGCAACTTTACCGCTCTTTCAGCGAGAAAGGTAACCCTACCCTACAAACTACGCTCAAAGTGATGCATGCAATTGGGCTTGATATGACCGCAAAGGTGCATATGGGTGGTTAAGGAAAGGCAATAAAAGTTAGGTTGACGTGCGGAGCATAATTATTATACTCAAAACTCTTGACCATCGAAATTGACTCAGACTATCCATGATCTTCGTCCTGCAGGACAACATTCAATCGATTACCTTGGCAGATTGAGCGAGCTACTGAGCTCAAAGTTTGAAGCGTGTTTCTGCACGGGGGTTATTAATCCATCTTATATCCTCGAGCAGTTTAATGATGAATCAACTTCCGTGTCTCCCTTGTAAATTTGTAATCATCATTTCACTTATGCTAGCATTCATGCATCTCAGACAGGAAGTCTTCGTGAGATTTATATAGTACTTTCTAGTAGCAGTATAGGAGATTATTATGCCAGATAGTAATGATGTATTTTATCCGATTCATCGCCCTGAAGAAAACATACTTGGTATGGGAATCGGACAACGCGTTTTAGCAATGCTTATTAACGAGTATTCCCCAGCTCAAACGCTTGAGAATACTGGCGAAAATAAAATCGTCGCTCGTGACTTTCGACTTCATTCAGTTCTTGCGGATGGGTTGTTAATTGATTTCTCAATACGCGCAGAACAATTTCTTCATCCTTTTGGCCGAACAGGACAAATCAACGCTAAAGCACAAATTGCGATTAATCTTTTTGTTGATAACAATCATGAATTAAGACATTTTGATCCACTTATCAAAGATTGGGAGGTTGTCAGCGAGTCTGGATATTCATTGGTTGCATTGCTTAGTCGATTTACAAGACTTACTTCAGGCCAAAGCATTTTTACACCAATTGTAGGACTTTTTACCGTTATTTATAACTATTATACTCTTTTGCGTAGAGGTTCGATAGAGAATGCTGCTGTTGTATCACAACAAAGAATTCCGCTTTTTGAAAAAGTTCATCAGGCTGTAGCCAGGGGAGATATGTACCTACATTCTGTTAGCTATGAGGCGGATGTAGGAATGACCTTTAATTATAAATATCCTGACTATATGCGCGCTTATATTCACGCATTATGGAGTGCTTTTTTTCCTCTGACTGCTAGTAGCCTGCCATCAACGTGGTTTTGGTTAGCAGATAAAACAGTTGCTTCGTTATTTGCGACCCGTACCGTTGAAACAATGCTTGCTTATATGCAGGAAAAATTTCCCAGTCATTATTCGAACAGTACAAGGATTCCATTAATTGCTTCTTTGGCAGAAACAATAGAAACATTTGATGCTATCTTAGGTTTAAATAGAATGCAAACTTCTGAATTTAGAGCTGTTTTAGAACAGTTTAAAGATAAATTTACAGCATTAGTCAAAGCGTTTAAAACTTATGCACGTGCATCAGAAGCTGATAGCGTAGCGAGAATTCACGATTGTTATAACATTGCAAATGAGGTCTATCAACTTACAGCAGCTATGGGAGAGCCCGCCTATCAAGTCAGGATAGCTATATCTATTTTAAATGTATTGATTTTAATGCAGTTTAGTCAATATCTTCTTACTGAAGAACATCGCAATGACATTTGGCCAATCAATCAAATTTTAAGTGATATGTCACCAGTGTTACTCAATTTTTTCACAATGAATGGGCATATACGCTATGTAACAACTGATTGGCCCTATTATAGTGATAAAATTCAGGTTATTTTGAGCTGGACCTCATTATATTTTTATGCGTTTAAGCATGGGCCTGATCCAGCAATAATTGCAGCTTGGGAGGGGGCTGTGATAGATCAGCTCGTGCTTGCTAAGGATTTAGAGCATCGCTTGACTGGCTTGATGAACGATATGTGGCCAATTGTTATCACTCATATTCTGGGTGAAAGGCCGATGGGACAACGTTTGTATCTTAAATCATTGCTTGAGCAACATGGCGTTAGATTAGATAGCATATCTGGTGCGGACTTTAGTAATGCAAATCTTCGTGATTTGGATATTGATCGGCTTAGTTTGATTAATATTAATCTTGCTAGAGCAGATTTGCGAGGTGCGCATGTGAGTCACGCAAGAGTAACTGGTAGTTTGGCTGGGGCTAATTTACAAAAAGCGACTTTTACTGAAGTGAGCGTCGGATACGATGGACTGGAACGGCTAAATTATTATGCAGTATTCATCAAGACCTGCGACCTTCGATTTGCTAATTTAAGCGATATGCATTTTGCCCGATTTGGATATTGGGATCCAGATAGAGTTATTGTAGACAACGCACTTGCCATCAACCTAAATGCAAGTGTTGAAGAAAAAGAACATATCATATTGAGTTTAACAAAACAGGGAGCCATCACAGATAAAAGTAAGATGCAAAATTTATTAATTGGCGCAAATGGCAGTCAAATAAGTCTTTATTCTGTATATGATCATACGACGCAGACACTGACAACAGTCTATGGTTGGGAAGAGGTTACAGGTTTTCATTGGGAAGGCGCTGATTTAAGTTATGCAGATTTAAAAGGCACAATTTTTGTTGGCGATTGTTGGAGTTTAGTGGATACCACGCTAGATGAATATTATCATTACTGTCCAGATATAAGTAAAAAAAATTCCAAGGTAAAAAAGATAGGCTTATTAAGAAATGTTAATTTCGAAAATGCTGATTTATCTCAGGTTCGGATGATTGGTGTAGATTTGACAGGAGCAAATTTCAAAAATGCTATTTTAACTGGAGCAGAATTATATGCCCCGGGTACTATTGTGCAACGTCATGTTACCCCTAGTCCTCTTACATCTTTTGCGGCTGAACCTCCTAAGGATATTAGTGTCGAAGTCATTCTTAGTAATAGGTTTGCTAAAGATTCTCGCGCAGATGACCTCGTTGGTGTCTATCGTAATCTACTGAAGGCAAAAGACTTAGAAGGTTGTATCATTTGGATTAATAGGCATATATGGAGTGAGCCGCCTGAATTTGCGGCATTAAGGCAAAGGGGTGTCATCATTAAGAAAAAGTATGCATATAATGGGGAGGATTTTGCTTTTTCATATAATGTAGCTCCTACTTTGAAGCATGAAACCATGCCTTTCGTTATTATTGATCGATTAGAGAAAGCACCGGCTTTACTTGGCACATCTTTACGTGATAACTCTTTGGGTACTCCAGCTGAGCTTGCTTCTCTTGACGAATGCTCTCCAATTTCTAGTTCATCATCTAATGCTGCACCGAGCTCATCTTCTAGCGTAACTCAGGTTACAACTACGACGATAGATTTATCTGAACAAAGTATTACTGCTTCATCATCGAAGTCAAGTGCCTTAATTTCTGCAGAGGAAAATGAAGTCAATCCACAGTCACTATTTGCCATAAAGCCAGCCTCACCACGAGCATCGACGGGAGATATTCTACGGTCCGATAGCGGGGATATTACAGCCGAGGCAGATGATGGCAATACAAGTGATAGAGCAAACCCGACAATTCAGCCATCTTAATATTATAAAATTTCTTCTATGATATATTTATAGTTGGTTGAATTGGGGGTGAGCATTTCTTGTGAGTCTCTCCCCACATTGTCGTATATCGGTGGTGTGAGGAGTTCAAAAACCATCTGGGACAGCTCTTTTATTGGCAAATCAATCGAGATTGACCCAGTCTCCTTAACGGCAATCCTGCCATTTTATTGAACTCTCGAACGAGGGGTCAAATCACTATAACCACTAAAACTCTAACCCATAGCCAGGGGCTATAGTTAGAGTTTTGGCGGAGAGGGCGCTCTACCACCGAGGCCACATAATGAAATGATGGCATCTTTAATGCGTCGTATGGGTTTTTGTGAAGAATAAGGTAGTGGATTGGATAAAGTTATTGCAGACATAGAAATTTTCCAGTTACCC
Source organism: uncultured Legionellales bacterium (assembly GCA_945957175.1). GTDB lineage: Bacteria > Pseudomonadota > Gammaproteobacteria > UBA1113 > UBA1113 > CAMFJL01. Next base: position 36,576 of record CAMFJL010000011.1, on the reverse strand, counting down.
CCATTACTTTTACGTGAGACCAATTCATCAGTACAAACTATCCTTTATGGGCCCAGACCGTTTGTTAATATGACACCAGATGAACGTATTAGAGCTTGCTATCAGCATACTATCTTAAAATGGCTAAGTGGGGAACGCATGAAAAACGCTAGCTTATGTATCCGTTTTGGCATTGAAAAGCACAATGCTGCTCAAGCAACCAAAGTGATTCTACAAGCTCAAAAGATAGGCGTTATCAAACCTGCCGATCCCGAGCACCCTCGTGCAGGGTATGTTCCCATTTGGGGATAATTTTCTTGATTGGGTTTTGACTGGAACTGTATTTCAAATATCGGACTGCGCAAATAATGTGTTGGCGGAGAACTCGGGATTGACTCGGACCATCCATGGTCCTCGCCCTTTCAGGGCGCCGCCAAAGGCGGCGTCCAAAATGGCAATCCTGCCATTTTGTCGAACCCTCGACCGAGGGTTCAAATCACTATAACCACTAAAACCCTAACCATTGTGTCTAATATGATTCTCTGCATTATTTACGTGCTTCCTTAATAGCCTCATCAAGAGAGGCTTTGGTCATGCCTAATTCTGTTGCTTTACGACGAGCTTTGGTCACTAAGGTATTAAATTCACTGATGTCAGGTCGAGTGATAGTCTTTAATATCAGAACATCCTTTTCGGCAAACACAATGAATTGGTCGCCGGTATTGAGATGCATTTGCTCTCTAATTTCTTCAGGTATGACCACTTGGCCGCGGGAAGATAGTTTTGTTGTTGCTAACTTTTCTAGAGAGCTTTTTGCTAGAGTCTTACTAACCCGCTTTTGAGAAAAAGTTTTAGTTGTCGCTAGTTTGGTCACTGAGGACTCCTCATTAATCTTACTGATAAGATTATAGCGCAAATCTTTATTATTAGCAAAACTAAATCAATATGGAGAGTTTTCATAATAAGCAATAGTCCTCTGTGTTAACATTAGAACACATCACCACCATACAGAGACAATATGAAAATAAAATTCATGATACTCTTGTTTTTATCTTTTATGAGTCTTTCCACGTTTGCACAAAATACTAACAGTCTTGTTACAGAAACAGATGGAAATGTAACACCATATCAAGAAAAGCTTATCACTGGCGCACTTATTTATATTAATACAGTATGGGGCAGATAACGGTAAGTCAATTTCACGAAAAATCACTGCAAAATACTTTAGTTCAAATACCACACTCATTGTCAAATGGGAGGAGGTAGTGGATTTGCCTTATTTCTGTCAGGCCGAATCTGAAAGTGCGGTTTATACAAAATAGATATTGATGTTGTTGACGTATTAATTGCCCTTTAGATCTGTATAAATAATATACGGCCAGAGAGAGGGATTGACTCAGGCCATTCATGGCCTTCACCCTTCGGGCGCTTTGCAATCACAGCGTCCAAAACGACTATCCTGCCGTTTTGTCGAACCCTCGACCGAGGGTTCAAATCACTATAACCACTAAAAGCCTAACCATAGCCAAAGGCTATGGTTAGGGCGGAGAAAGAGGGAGTGACTCGGGTCATCCTGACCCTCGCCCTTTCAGGGCGCTGTGCGTTGCACAGCGTCCAAAACGGCTATCCTGCCGTTTTGTCGAACCCTCGTTCGAGGGTTCAAATCTATTTTCCCCTAGTTATAAGAAAGCCGCCCAAAGGGCGGCTTTCTTATAACTGGCGGAGAGAGAGGCCGTTGATTTGCTAATGTAAACCCTTGTCATACGTGACTTCACAGCATGCATTAATACTGTTATACCCCAAAAAAGTACCATACTCAATGAGTGGCTTTCATGCGACATATTGAGACGTCTTTTGATCGTTATTCTTCTGTTCTGATTAAGTTTAATTAGGTATATCAGATTGACATATATGTCAATCTGATATATACTTCTTAGTAGATAACCAGTATCAATGAAGTGAGTATGAATTGCGAGTTATTTCAAAAAAGAAAATTCGGGAATATAGTAAAAATAATTCGCAAGCGGAACTTCCTTTATTAGAATGGTATTTAACGATGCAGGTGGTTTGTGCAAAAAACTTAAATGAGTTACGACAAACATTTAATAGCGTTGATTCCGTCAATGGCTATACAGTTTTTAATATTGGTGGAAATAATTACCGTTTGATTACAGCTATTCATTATGATCGGCAACTTTGTTACATCAGAGAAATATGGACACATGCTGAGTATAGTAAACGCTATAATCAAAATAAATTAGATCGAGGTGCACTATGAACATGCCAGCTTTAGCCATTGATTATGTAGATCAAAAAACCAACCACAAAATTCATTTACCTATTAATGTCTTTAAAAAACCTAGTAATAGTAAAGAGTACGCAAAACTAGAAAAAGTATTAGATCAACTCATTGATGAAATTCGAGACAATGAGAAACATCCATTAGCTATTGCTATGCAAATTATAGGTGAAAATTTAGAACAGTATGATAATGAACACTATCCTGATATTGGTCAGGATATCAATGAAGTTGATATGATCAAATATTTAATGAAAACTCATCATTTGCATCAAACAGATTTAGCAGATGTTTTTGGTGGGCAGGCCAATGTTTCTAAGTACTTGAATGGTGAAAGATCATTATCCAAAAGCCAAATATTGGGATTAAAAAAACGTTTTGGTATTAGTGCTGATTTTTTTGTAAAGTAATATCATTCTATAGATTATTTACATACTTTCTTAAGAGCTTCATTAAGAGAGGCTTTCGTCATGCCTAATTCTGTTGCCTTACGACGAGCTTTGGTCACTAAGGTATTAAATTCACTGATATCAGGTCGGGTAATAGCCTTTAATATCAGAACATCCTTTTCGGCAAACACAATGAATTGGTCGCCGGTATTGAGATGCATTTGCTCTCTAATTTCTTCAGGTATGACCACTTGGCCGCGGGAGGATAGTTTTGTCGTTGCTAACTTATTCATTTAGGTTCTCTCATTAATCTTACTAATAAGATTATAGCTCAAATAGTTATCATTGGCAAAATAAATAGCGACATTAGTTTAGTCAGCTTTAAAATTAAATCTATCAATTGATACATTGATCCTATTAGGTAAATGATATATATTGATGTTGTTTCAACAACATTTTAGCCCTCCGAGCAATATGTTGCTATAGCAACAATGTCGATTTGGGTCACCCTAATATAACGAGAAACGTATGCCAAATAGCACAACAAACTTATCAGCCACGTCTGGCATGCCCATTCGTATAAGTCAAGAAGAGGCTGTTTTCATGATGCTCTTTCGTGCTTGGATAGGCATCGCTAAACAATATTTGTATGCATCAGACCAGCATTTAACCTCCTTATATGGGCCATGCTACACGTTTATATTGTTTGAAGGCCAGCACACAGATATATCAATGACAGATGCCTTTCTTGGTTGTATTTTTTTACCCGAACAAGCATTCGTTTTTTTAAATGCTCTATTGGATAAATTACCTACGCAAATAGCTACTACTTCTGCTTCGCAAATGTCACTACCCGAACACATGTCGTTAGCCTCTCAGTTTATACAATTACACTCGTTGACAGGTGGCGATGCAATCGCTACACAAAAGATAATCATTGAAACTCTTAAATTAAGCTCAGAAATCAATATTGAGAGCAGGGCTATTTGGAAACAAACATCCATCGCTCTTGAAGCGCTCTCTCAACCTAAAACACTTGCTCGATTTATTGAGGCCCCCGTTTACGATGATACTCATATCCATAAGGCTATGAAGTTCACTTATACACACCCCATCTTGGCGCATTATCTCTTGACGAAGATACTGACTTATTACCCCTCATCAATACTGAGTCTAAAACCATGGGAGCCTTCCCCAGGTATCAGACTATCGAGGTCGATTTTCCCAGAAGGTCTACGTACGCTTTTCAACGCGCTTAAATATAATGACAACTTAACTAGCTTGGTCTTAGAGAACTTAGATATTGATGATGATAAAATAGGTGATCCAGAGTGTCTTGCGCTCGCCCAAGCACTTGAGACGAACCGTGGTTTAACCCATTTAAGTTTAGTGCTCAGCAATAATATCGGCAAGGACGGGATATCTGCACTGATAACGCTTACTAACTCTCGTTTAACTTCTCTGGACTTAAATAGTAATTTCATGGGCGATCGCCTCGTCGGCGTCTTGGCTGGATTACTTCAACACAATAGCACGATTCACAGTCTGGATTTAGGAGATAATAATATAGGAGACAACGGTGGCATCCATCTTGCTACTGCCCTTACTCATAATAGCACTCTCACTAGCTTGAATTTAGGCCCAGGCGTCCAGGTTGAGACAGCTAACATGATAGGTATTGAGGGTACCAAGGCAATCGCTAAGGCACTCTGTTTTAATAGTACCTTAACCAATTTGAGTTTGCGAGATAACCATGGTCAAACTGGTACCAGTGTTTTTGCCACTACGTTAGAACTCAATCATACTTTAACCCAGCTGGATTTGGGGGGGAATTACATGGGGAATGAAGCGGTTTGCCGTCTTGCCGATGCGTTGACTAAGAATACCAGCATAACCAGTCTAAATTTAATCGATAATAATATTGGTGAAGAAGGAGCTTTGGCTCTTGCTGGTACACTTGAGTGCAATAGTACTTTAATCGATTTAGATTTAAGCTGTAACGCCATTAATAATGCTGGTGTCTGTGCCATTGCTGATGCACTTCAAAACAATGGTACCCTACGCCGTCTCAATTTAGATGATAATGATTTTGAAGAACAAGATGACCAAAACGCTACGACTCAAGATATTTTAAAACCTATTAACGATTTATTACAACGAAACCATGATAATCAATTGAAAAAGGCGGTTCTACTGATTGAGCTTTTATTGCCATATTTGGATGGAGATATTCAATTTGAAGATGATGCATCAGAAAATACGCAAAAGTGCATTGACATCGAACCTTCGTCCATATCATGTATTGTAGATCTTAGCAGTTTAGCCAAGGATGCTGGTATCAATCAAAATCCTACTATCTATAGTGGCACATCGCAAACGCTATTTTCAAATCTAGAACGCAATCAACCCGGCGTATCTGTCATTCCCGTGTTAACTTCAAACTCTGCAAGCTTATACCCACGTAACGCTAAAAGAAGTGAGCCCCCTAGTGATGACAGGGAAGTGTCTCCTAAAGCTAAAGTAGCAAGAAATGGCTGACAGCTTGTTACTGCGAAAGTTCTACTGAACGTAGTTAAAAGCATAAATGCCGTCATTGCGAGCGAAGCGAAACAATCCAGGCGTAACGTTATTATGGGAGGTTTAACGTAGTAAAACGTTATCAAGCATGACTAATAAGACCTCATAGCTAAATATACGATTTTACCAAGTTTATTTACGTCTGGATTGCCGTGTCAGCCTTTGGCCTCCTCGCAATGACGGGGATAAAAATACCGCCCCTTGGGCGGCATTTTTATATCTGGCGGAGAGCTCGGGATTGACTCGGACCATCCATGGTCCTCGCCCTTTCAGGGCGCCGCCAAAGGCGGCGTCCAAAATGGCAATCCTGCCATTTTGTCGAACCCTCGACCGAGGGTTCAAATCACCATAACCATTAAAACCCTAACCATAGCCAAAGGCTATGGTTAGGGTTTTGGCGGAGAGAGAGGGATTCGAACCCTCGGTACGCGTTAACGTACACACACTTTCCAGGCGTGCGCCTTAAACCACTCGGCCATCTCTCCAAATGCAATAATAGCGGCAGAGTATAGCAAAGTTTTTGGGCAGATGCCATGAAAAAAATATGTCGTGAATTACTAGCGCCGATACTTTCCGAATTGAAAAAGAGCTACGTTGCCAATTACCATGTTGTGCGTAGAGCTAATGTGTAACCGCATCTAATAGTTGAATCACTTCGGCATCGCTTGTTTGAGGAAAATCGGAGTACCATTGCCCCACGGCGTCAAAGTGAGGGGGGCGTAGTGGACATACAAAGCTATCAACCAATGTTGCTATCATGTCGCATATAGGGGGCGGCGCGACGGGCACAGCAACGACAATACGGGCAGGTTGTTGTTTGCGAAGCGCTGCGATGGCGGCTTGCATGGTTGCGCCGGTGGCTATGCCATCATCCACGAGAATAATCGTTTTATTTGTAATTGTGGGCGGTGGACGTTGCCCTCGATATAAAGTCTCACGGCGTTTAAGCTCTTGTTTTTCCTTTTGAATCACTTCTTTAATGGTATGCTCACCAATAAATAAACATTCAATAACGTCAGTGTTGAAAATAACCGTATCGCCCGAAGCAATCGCACCCATAGCAAATTCTTCATTATGCGGTACGCCAAGCTTCCTCACAATAAATATATCAAGCGCTACATGCAGCGCTTTAGCAATTTCATAAGCAACAGGCATGCCTCCACGAGGGAGCGCTAAAATAATGACATTAGGATCTTTGGCGTAGGTTTTTAGTGATTCGGCAAGTATACAGCCAGCCTCAGCTCTGTCATGGTATAAGCCATCCATCTAATTCAAGCCAGCATCTTTATCCGCGAAATGATCAGCTGCCTCAATCAGTTTGAATGTGCGTTCTGAAATAACGCCGGCATGATATTTTTGCTTCGCAGTTGTTAACATAGACTGGCCGTGTTGATGTAATAATTTTCGAGTGTTGGCAGTGATTTGCTCCATGTCACCTGAGAGCAGTTGATCCCGAATTGCTTCATTAAAAATTAAAAATTCGCGCAATGCCGTACGTTTACCATCAACAGTGGGCACCAATTTTTGCCATACAATGAGTCTTAGTGTTTCAATAATATCGATGGCACGCCCATTTCTTTCATCAGCAGGGAAAGTATTGACAAGCCGACGCATAACTTCCGCCACACCGTTACTATGCAGCGTGGTATAGACGGGGTGACCTGTAATGGCCGCCTCCATGACCGCAGCAATGGTTTCAGGATCTCGCGCTTCACCAACTAAAATCAGTCTGGGTTTTCTACGTAAAGCATTTCTTACACCGGCAGCAAAGCTTGGCAAATGTCTTGGAATTTCAGCTTGACTTACCATAGCACTTGGTTTTTGTACGCTATCAAAAACAAATTCAATAGGTGCTTCATAGGTTAATACTTTACGATGACACTCAGGATCGCTAATAATATGACGAATCATGGATGCTAATAGTGTACTTTTACCTGAACCGGTTGCACCAGTCACATAAACAACGCCTTCCTCGGGTGTCATGGCTTCGACTAGCTGCGGTTCAATATCGAGATCGGTAAGTAAGGGTGGGTCACCAGGAATGGTTCGCAACGTAATTTGAATGCCATCATGCCCTTCGATTAAACAAGCGGTGCCATTGACACGGTAGCGAAAGCGTTCGGTACGTGTAGGTCTGATCTCATAGTGGGTATCAACATCTCGACCGCTTAATAATTGTGTGGTGCCATTAGGCCCGTACATGTAATTAAGAATTTCCCCAACTTCGGTATTGTTTAACTTACGCTTGGTTAATTTATACAATAAGCCGTGAATTTCTGCGAAAACCGGTTCTGATGTTTGAAGCGTAATATCGGAAGCGCCTTGTCGATGACAAAAAACTAAAAGCTTATCAATCTCGTCTTTGGTAAAACGCTGCGGCTCATCTTCTATCAAATACATCTGTTCTGCTTCTGTCGTCATGATACCGTTCTCTCTAATTAACCGGCTGTGCAACAGCGGGTTGCCAATCTTTACTATCTGGGTCTAGCTGCGGCAAATTGGTAATACGCTGTACTTGATCGTTGATGGTTAGATTATTACCGCCACCAGTCACCCCAAGACTGGTTGTTGCCACAAAAGGTGTGTTTATCATTTTTTCATCGAGTAATTGCCGATATAACATAATGCCTCGATAATCACGTTTTAATCTGCCAACATTTTCGGAAAAAATATGGTCGGCCTGAATGATACCTTGACGCCAGCCTAAAGCCACATCGCTGCGCCATAAGGCTTCTTCATCCTCATTTTTAGGTAGCATCGATTTATCGGGTTGTTCAGGTTTTGGAAAGTCCATCCATAGATAATCACGCCATGTAGGTGGTACAGTGATGAATTTAGCTTGTTGCACGATACTGTAGGTTTTGTCTGCAATGCGAATGGTTTGATTATCTTGTAAATTTAAAGTGGTATTGGCCTCGACTAACACGGGCGGCAGCACATTATTAGGTAACATAAGCGGTGTAAAGTTGAAAGCTTGGTTCAATAAAGGTGTATCTTTCTTTAAAACATCATCAATTTGCTGACTACGAAGAGCAAGAGCGCCTTGTGCGCCCACTGTCATCGCTGTTTCTCGAATAGCATCTGCGCGGATGGGATTTACATCGCCAGCGGGCTCCGTTGACGTGCGTATTTGCTTCAAGCTTTGTAATGCTTCAAGATTGGTCGTATCTACTTTGTCCGCAGTGACATACGTGGTGCAACCCGCGAGTAATAGACAGCTTAGACCAAGACTGAGCGTCCTTAATGGATTAAGTTTCCACATAGCGTAACTCAATGGTCTTCGTTTTCGGGTAAACTACAATATCTGCCTGATTACGGCACTGATAACCTGCATTACGAAGGATAATGCCAATGGGGGTATCTTTCTCAGAGATGCTCACTAAAATGGGAATAGCGGGCGGTTTGCCTACAGTGTTAACACGATAGCCGGTGGCTTTAGCAATTTGCTGAACGAGTGGTTCAATGGGACCAGACCAATCCAGTGACACTAAGTTAGCCATGCCATAAGTTGCAGGATCGGGTGGATCAGGGTTATATTTTGGCGGCGTGGCAGCTTGCTGGATAGCATTGAGACTTGTGAGTGATTTACTAACAGAGGTTGCAGCCTCAGCCAGCTGGGCTTCAGCAGGATCACGGCCAAGTGCAGGATCAAGACCATAGGCGGGATCCGGGGGCGATTGGGGAGGATTGGGCGCACAAGCGGTAAGTAGTGTTAACAACAATCCTATAGAAAATACTTGTAACTGCTTCATTTTGTAGCTCATCCTTCATCGGGCATTGCCATTGAAACAAGATGGGCTCATTTTGTCAAGAACATACAACTTGCTCTATAATGATAGGGTTGAAGTAATGTAAGATGACCCTTGCGGTCTGCTGGTCTGCGCGACATAGCGGCGTAGACGTCAAAAAAGAGGTAGGTATGGCAATTCGGCGAGTGGTAGCTAATTGGCGCGACAGTGGTCGTGCGCCCAGATTCTTAGGTATCGATGCGCGTTGTACTTTGCCTATGTTATTGTTTTTTTGCCATATTGCCTGGTGGACTTTTTTTCTTGCAATAACCATTACATTGTTTTTTGGGTTGCTTGAACGTTTTGGATTCACTGCGAGAGTGTTTTTGCGTATGATGCGCTCTGTTTTAGCTGGACCCCGCATCATTGCTAAGCCCTGGTGGCGTCAAGATACCTCGAGATAGGAGTTAAGTTTGGAAATCACGAAAGCCATGACACAAATTGCCAAAGCAATGAAGGTCGACTTCAGCTTAAATAGCCGAATTATCCCGCCTCAAGAGGTTTTTAGTGACGTAGGTTTATTACCTGCGATGGTGCGACGCGCGGATCAATTAGCGTCTTTGTGCCTAGGTTATGGTCTTGGTGCAACTTATGAAGAGGCGAGTGAATCGCTTATCGGTGTGCGCGTTGCCTTTGATGATTTAACACCAACTATTTTACGACTGATGTGTATCACCGATGTTGTTTATGAATTGATGAAAGCGTCGCCAAGCCTCAAGACCGTGCGCTTAGATGAACTGCTTTATGATTAGCTTATGCCCATGAGAGAACTAACACGATTACAAGCTTATCACGAACTGACGCATCACGAGGCCGTTGAAATACTCTTGAGTTGGGCGAAGCGCCATACTGGGATGTTAGATAATTTGTTGCGGATAAAAAGTGTTTCACCCCAACAAGAAGGTGAGCAAGGTGGTTTTCGTCGGCAACGACAGGACAGTGTTTCACTTGAGCAATTGCAAAGTTTGCTCAGTGATTTTACACAAGCATTGTCGCACCAAGATACGGATGATAATGCCATCCTTTTAGATATTATACAAAATATGGTAAATAAGCTAACAAAGTTATATGAAGGTAAATCAACAGCATTCGCAGTTATTCTTAATGAGTTAAATGCGTTAGAAAATGCCTTATTGCAAAAGTTTCCTCAAAAGCATGAAAATCAAGATATTGTTTCAAGTAAACATGAGCATATTCAAAAAGCACATAAAAATCTAACATATGTTTATGTACGAGTTTTTCACAGACAATTACCACAACTGCTTTTACCACAGAGTGATCATAGTTGGGTAAAGACTTTGCTTGATTCGGCAAGAGACTCGGAAAAACATGGTTTGGCAGTCTATGCTAATGAAGAAGATGTGAAACGCAGTTTACGTGGGGAAAATTATGGATATATTGCGGTTGCAATCACAGATGAACAAGATATTACAAGTCAGCGTAGAGTTAAACAAGATCCACAGCTGCAATGCCAGCTGTTAACGCTTGCGCCGGTTGATTTAGATCAGCTTAAGAAACTAACGTATGCTGAGACAGAGTATCTCATTGAAAATGGCCTGATCGTAAATAGAGGTAAATAAAACCATGGCACCACCCCAACAGCAAGGCGGCAGTCAAGATAATTCCATGGGTTTCTTCTGGATTATTATTGGTGTTTTCATTTTAATATTAGTGCTCTGGTATTATCAGCGCGCACCTATTGTTAGATTTATTTTTTCTGTCAAATTGGCAGAGCTTTCGCTCATTAGCTTATTTACGGATAGTGCTGCACCAATTAAACATACGATTCTCAATGCAGATCCGGCCTCTATTGAATTTGGACAAGTTGTGATGTTGTGCAAAGAGGTTGGACGCTATTTGTCAATCCCAACGACAGCATTGATGGTGTTATTAGCAGGTGTGTTATATAAAACCAGTGCAAAAAATCGATTTCGTAAGACACACAATATGACAACTTTGGCAAAACAAGAGAAAACGAATTGGCCATTTATCACACCTGTGTTACACCTTAATTTATTACAACAGCCTATAGATGAAGGGCCTTGGGCCATGGCTCAAACACCCATGGCGTTTGCTAAAAAACATAAATTACTCATTGAAAATAGAGAAGCTGTCGGTACATCAGGGTTACAAAAGGATATTAAAATTGTAGCCAGTATTAATCGTGGCAAAGCAACGCGTATTTTTGCCAATCAGCTGGGTAGGCCATGGCAAGGTCCAACAAAACTAAGACCGCATGCGAGAGCCTTATTTGCTATTTTTGCCGCAAAATTTAAAGGGGACAGAGCGCCTGCAAATGATCTGTTAAAATCCATTGCAAACTCGACAATCGGTGGTAAAGCACCAAGCTTCGTGGGGGCTGATAATTTATTGAAGAAATACCTGCATGATAAAACGCTTGACAAAATATGCTCGGCACATGCGCATGAGCTCATCGTCATGGCGTCTATGTTAGAAGCCGCAAGAGGTGATGGTGTACTAGCTGCAGCAGAGTTCTTATGGTTAAAACCTATCGACAGACCTTTGTGGTATATGCTCAATACGGTCGGTCGGCAAACAGCACCTGTTGAAATTGCAGGACTAATGGCACATTGGCTAGCTGAACAAGCGATTGGTAAGGCTTTAGTGTTGCCCATGGTGGAAGAGGCAAGTATTGCGCTGGAGTCAGCCATTGCTGAAATAATATATAAACCGGACAATGCATCATGATTTTCGGTACGCCAAGAACCACAGTTATTGAGATGCCAGCGATGAGGAGCCCATATATCTATGGCTAAGTACAGGCAACGTGGTCTTGATCAAAGACATGAACAAGATCAGCTACAGCTTATTCGGGATACGCGTACGCTAGGGCAGCGCATCAGTGATTTTTTAAGTGATCCTTTTAATACTATCGTGCTGTTGGGTGTCATAGCGGTCAGTATGATTATATTACCTCAAATAGCAGATTTGCTTACCCTCATAGGATTTTGCTTATTTCTCTACACGTATACGCGTAAATTAACATTGCCTTTCCGTATGCCACAAGCCTCAGGCCAGCCAGATTATAATGATCCCTTACCTGGCAGTAATAAACCAAGAAAAGCAAGAGGTATTTGTTATTTTGGTAATGATCGCCGCAGTAGTGAAGAACTTTGGTTTACAAATGATGACATGCGTACGCACGTTCTTATTTTTGGTTCAACTGGTTCTGGTAAAACAGAAGCGTTGGTATCTTTATCTTATAATGCCTTGCTTTTTGCCAGTGGCTTTATTTATGTAGATGGTAAAGGGGATAATGCGTTATTTGCTAAAATTTTCTCTATGGCGCGATCAATGGGGCGAGAAGATGATATTTTGCTTGTCAATTTTATGACAGGAGCAAGGGACGTTTTTGGCCCACAAGAGAAACGATTATCAAATACGTTAAATCCATTTGCATTAGGCTCATCGAGCATGTTATCGCAATTAGTTGTCAGTATGATGGACTCAGCATCGCAGTCACCTGATGGTGATATGTGGAAGGGTCGTGCTATATCTTTCGTTGAGGCATTGATGAAGATGCTGGTTTATATGCGAGATTCCGGACATATTTTACTTGATGCAAATATTATTCGTAACTATTTCCACTTAGAGCGTATTGAACAAATTATCATTGATAAAAGTTTTCCTCGTGATAATCAAGAATCTGTCAATATTGAAGGAATTCCAAGTGTTGTCGCCGAACCATTATCAAACTTTTTACTGACTTTGCCAGGTTATGATAGGAACAAGAAGGGTAAACAAGGATCACAAACACTTGAACAGCATGGCTATATTACGATGCAGCTAACACGGGTATTTACCTCGCTTGCAGATACTTATGGTCATATCTTGCGGGTTAAACGTGCAGAAGTGGATTTACGAGATGTGGTTTTAAATCGCCGCATTTTGGTCGTATTATTACCGGCACTTGAAAAAGCACCAGCGGAATTATCGAGTCTTGGAAAAATCATTATCTCAACACTTAAGGCGATGATGGCTTCGGGTCTTGGTAGTGATGTTGAAGGTACTTATCGCGAATTAATTCAAAGAAAACCAACTAATTCTGACTCACCTTTTATGTGTATTCTTGATGAATATGGTTATTATGCAGTAGAAGGTTTCGCCGTTGTGCCAGCTCAGGCACGTTCGCTGGGCTTCTCTGCCATTTTTGCGGGACAAGATTTACCCGCATTTCAAAAAGCATCGAAAGAAGAAGCCGCATCTATTGGTGCAAATACCAATATTAAAATTGCAATGAAACTCGAAGATCCAATTGAAACCTGGGACTTCTTCTCAAAAACAGCGGGTGAATCGTATGTTACCAAAGTAGATGCTTTTCAAACGCGACCTGAAAGTTTAATGAATAATTACATGGATACACGAAGTGCCTCTGCTGAAAAAAGAGCTCGGGTTGATTTGCTTGATTTAAAAGAACAACGTGAAGGTGAAGCACATATCTTTTTCAAATCGAAAATTATTAGAGCAAGGATGTTTTACGCGGCACCTCCGCCGATTAAAGAAATGCGCCTTAATCATCAACTGCGAGTTGATGCACCGCTTACTAGTTTACTAGCTGAATTTGAACGTCGTGGTGAGTTATTTAAACAGGCGTTGCTAACAGCCGATCAAATCGGAGAACGCGTTGTTTATAATGAAGAGCTACAATCACTGATTGATAATTTTGTAGGAGAGGAAAGTGATTATGAGCAAGTGGCAGACGCAATTATTGGTACGTATATTGCAGAGAATATGCCAGAAGTTGTAGAGCCCGAATTGGAAGAAGAATTCCCTGATGACGAGCTTAATATTTTTACGCCGTACCGTCACATTGATCCTAATATCGCTAAGCTTGTGGGTAATAAGCTCAATGATTTTGCAAGTCCTATTTTACGCCGTACAGATATTCGCGGTAAGATTGAATTAGTTGAGAAAATTGCAGGTAGAAGCTCAATACAAGCGAGGGCTGTCGCTGAAGATCTCTTGCGTGATATGCAAACAGGTACCTATTATCCACCATTAGCACTCTCTCAACCCGATATTGAGGAGTTAGTCCATCAAGTACAAGGTATGACGACACGTATTGCAGACGTCATTCGAGAGCAGAATGAGCAACAAAATGCATAATGCATACGTGTGGCAACCAACGGCAAGTATTGAAACATTAAAACAACGCGCGATAATGATAGCGAATATTCGCCATTTTTTTGCGAAGCGCGGCGTTATGGAAGTTGAAACACCGGTTTGGTCACAAGCCGGCGTGAGCAATCCTTATATTGTATCCATGACTAGTGAATATCATCCACCAGGTGGTGCTGCATTGTTAGGCTATTTACAAACATCACCCGAGTATGCGATGAAGCGTATGTTAGCTGCAGGCAGCGGTTGTATTTATCAAATGAGTAAAGCTTTTCGTGATGGAGAGTCAGGCCGTTATCATAATCCTGAATTTACCATGCTAGAATGGTATCGCCTGGGTTTTGATCATAAACAATTATTAACCGAAGTCCTGGCATTGTTAACTGAAATTGCAGATGCACCTGCGCCCGTTATCATGACATATGCGCAAGCTTTTAAAAATAGTGTGCAGATTGATCCACATCATGTCAGCCTATCGGTATTACATGATTGTTTAGCTAAATATCAAGTAGATACGGTGAATGCTGATTTACAAGATTTTGATCTTTGTCTGCAATTACTTATGACCGAAGTCATTGAACGGCAGTTAGAGCCCAATGTGCCTACGGTTATCATTGATTTTCCTGCAAGCCAAGCGGCATTGGCACGTATCTTGCCTGGTGATCCGCCCGTTGCTGCCCGCTTTGAAGTGTATTGGCAAGGGGTTGAGTTGGCGAATGGTTTTTATGAGTTAAGTGACGCTTCTGAGCAACGTGCAAGGTTTCAAGACGATTTAGCCAAGCGTGAAGTCTTAGGCGAGCCGCTGATCCCTATAGATGAGCATTTACTCGCAGCATTAGACTATGGTTTACCCGATTGTGCGGGCGTTGCTTTGGGGGTGGATAGGCTTATTATGTGTGCGCTTAATGCTAAACGTCTTGCTGATGTTATCGCATTCCCATGGGAACGCGCGTGATAGACGCCTCGTCTCTCGATCTGCGAAGATGTTTATCTGTGGATATATTAGCCGTACCCAGTGCCGGGCCCTACAAAGGGTGATAATTGCGGTGTCGCGGGTGCCTTGCAATTGCTCGGTGTATTCATTGTTCGCCAAAAGATCAGCACAATCCGGCGATTGTAACCATTACCATAAACACTGTTATAAGTTGCAACATCATCATGTGTGCCTACACCAACAAAACTCAAGCGATTGAGTGGAATGCCATGTGTCCATAAGTAGGTTACAATACTTTGTGCTTGTAGTTTTGAGAATGAAATTTGTTGGGCATTCGTGCCGACAATATCACTATGTCCAACAGCTTTAATATCAATTTGGCAGAAACGATTGAGAATCGCGATGACTTGATCAAGCAATGGATAAGCACTTTCTTTCACTTCAGTGCTATTGGCTTCAAACATGAGATCAGCAGGCAGGATAACTTCAACTAAATCGCCGAGTTGAATCACTTGAATGCCTGCGTTTTCAAGCGCTTGCGTTGCTTTTGGTTGATTAACTGCAGCACCAATGCCACCACCTAACACAGCACCTAATACCGCACCAAGTGGTATTGCACCCGTTCCACCGATGGCGGCACCTGTCGCAGCCCCTGCAAAGCCACCAACAACAACGCCCGTTGTTGCGCTGGCAGGCCAAGCACTGGTATAAACCGAAGGTTTATTGGCACAGGCTGTGAGTAATAGCGCTGACAAAGCAACAGCGAGGGGGCGCAGTCGAGTCACGAGCAGTCCTTAAATTATGAAGATCATCGATGTGCAACTGTAACGTATCAAGGGCAAGGTCTGCAAGCCTTTTCGCTTTTCAAGCCGTGAAAGCAATTATTCAGCATTGGCTGCGTTAAGCTCGGCAATGCTGCTTATGTTATACCAGTGGCCAAGATAGTGTTCGCCGCTGACTTGGCCAGCATGAATAGCGTTAGCGATGATGGGTACAATGCCTTGCGCTTTGATGGGATGGTTCTGCAATAAAGAAGGGTGTACTATCGCAATGCCACCATAGGTTAATTTGGGCTGTGTGTCTTGGCTAAGATAACCATCCACTAAGCCAAAATCGCCAAGTGGGTGATCTTGCTGATTGTTAACCAAAACTAAATGTGCCAATTGATTCGGCAATAGACGTAGATTTTCCAAAGGATAATCACTAAAAATATCAGCGCTAATTAAAATAAAGGGCTGGCTGCCCAATAAATCGCGTGCATTGACCATGCCACCGCCAACACCAAGCATGGTTTCCTCTGGTGAGTAGTGAATAGTTAAGCCAAAATCATGTCCATCACCTAACATGCTCATAATTTGATTGCTGCGATAACACACATTAATCACTACATCAGTGACGCCAATTTTGGCAAGTGCCAATAAATGATGAACAATCAGAGATTTTCCTTTTACTTGAACCAAAGGTTTGGGTGTATCATCTGTAATAGGTCGTAATCTCTCACCGCGACCTGCGGCAACTATCATTGCTTTCATGCGTGTATTAGATTAAGTTGTTGTTGATAATGAGGCAAAATTTTCTTTTCAAGCCAGTTATATAATTGACTAAGCTCAGGTGTTTTTTCAAGTGCATCCATTAAATAGCGAAAAACCAGGGGAATATCATTAAGATAAGTGCTTTTGCCATCACGACGATAAAGTCTTGCAAAAATACCAATCACTTTAAGATGTCTTTGAATACCGGTCCAACGGATATCATCAAGATATTGCTGGTAGGTGAGCCTATTTCTCAGTTCTGTTGGCATGGCATCCCAAAATAAGGTCGTGAAGATATCACTTTGTTGGTAAGCATAACTTGTATAGGCATCTTTGAGTAAACTCACTAAATCATAGGTATAAGGACCTGTCACAGCATCTTGAAAATCAATAACACCCAGTGTTTTTGGTAATATCATCAGATTACGGCAATGAAAATCACGATGTACAAAAACTTGTGGTTGACGCAATAATCTTTGAATAATTTGTTCATAGCTTTGGGTGAGTAAAGCGTATTCAGCATGTGAGATAGTATAACCAAGATGCGTTTCAATAAACCAATCGCAAAAGAGCTTTAATTCGGTCAATTGCATTGCCGCGTCAAATGCAGGTAATGTTTTGTCAACAGGTATTTGTAATAATGTTGCAGCAAGATGTATTGCTTGTTGATACCGTGGTAAAGCATCCGGCGTATCAATGACATGACTTAATAGCTGATCACCAAAATCATCGATAACAAGCCATCCTTCGTCGAGATTGACATCATGGATTTGGGGGGTGTGAATGCTGTGATTCGCTAAGGTCTTGGCGAGATCATAAAACGCTTGTGGTTTCTCATGAGCGGGTGGTGCATCCATGACAACATAGCTGCGGTTATCGCGCTGAATGCGGAAATAGCGGCGAAAGCTGGCATCACCCGTCAGCGCGATTAATGACTGCAGGTCAAAGCCTTGATTGCCGAGCCAGGCATTGAGTAAAGTCGTGCGGTGTACATCGGTTGCTGCGGACATGACATAAGCTCTCATGATTATTAGCTGCGAAGTATAAGCTTCGTGTCTTAATTGAGCAATACCTTTCGCCGTATGTTGGCCTGCTGTCCCGCCACAATGCCTGTGTGCTAGCCAAATGTAAAGGTATACACATTAACTCCGGGTTCGGCAAAATGGATGGTCAATTCGCCTTGCTGTGAGCTAGGGAGATCGAGTACCGGATATAGATTCTGCCGATCGATAACTAGGCGATTGACTAGCTTACCATTCAACCATACGTCGGCATGAACAGGTTTATCTCCTTGTTTCCCCATGACCATGTAAACGTGCTGGGCGACAAAGTGAAGTTGAATACGATTGTTAGCTGCTAAAGACGCAATATATTGTGGGTGGATCGACCATAGACCTTGCAGAGCCCAGGCATTTAAAGCCAGTGCCGTAGGTAATTGATAGGATACATTCGTATCGATATTAAGCTCAGGTGCACCTTGATAACGCTGAGCTCTTTCATAACCCAAATACGTTTCTGGTGTTTGCTGTAAAGCTGATTGCGCTTCTGCGGGATTTTTAGCTTTATTTACCTGATTAAGGCCAAGCAGCACTTGAATATTATGCTCAGTTTCTGAGTAATCGCCCTCACCAAAATGTTGGTATACCACTTGTCCTTGTTTATTAATTAAATAATGGGCAGGCCAATAAGCATTTTGATAATTTTGCCAAATGATATAATGATTATCGAGTACAACCGGATAGGTAATATGATATTGCTGAATGGCTTGCTTAACATTCGCAACACTTTTTTCAAATTCAAACTCCGGTGCATGTACACCAATGATCACCAAACCATCATTGTGATATTTTTGATACCAGTCACGTAAATACGGTAAGGTGCGAACGCAATTAATGCATGAGTAAGTCCAAAAATCGACAAGTACAACCTTCCCTTTGAGCTGATCGATGGTCAGTGGCGCGGAGTTTAACCAAACTGTATCACTGTTAAGTGGTGGCGCTGCATAGGGAATATTAAGTGCATCTATCAAATGGTTATCCGTCTTGAGCGTAGAAGAAGCGGTGTTACCACCGGTGAGCCATGTAATTGCGTTACTGTTTAAACTAAGAAGTAAGGCCATGATAACAATAATAATGCCCAAGATTTTACGTAATATGCTGCCATGTCTTTTAAAGAAGGTAACTTTATTCATAAGCTTTTTACCTAACAACACAATCAGCACCATAGGCAATACGGAGCCTAAAGCAAAAAATAAAAAAGTGATAAAGCTTTGCCATAGTGTTTTCTGCACGGCCATACTTACTATGGCTGCAGCTAAAATGGGGCCACCACAAGGAACCCAAATTAAGCTCACTAATGCGCCAAATAAAACCCCACTCCACAAGCCGTCTTGATAGCGTTTATCAGCATACTGTCCACTTTTATCGGCAAGTTTTTGGGTTATGCGACTAAATTGAAATGATAATGTATCAAAGATTAGCACTATCCCAAAAAGTCCGATAAGCAGATAAGAAATATGTTGTATCCACGTAAAGTTAACCCCAATATGTCGGATAATAGTGCTAGATAGTAACGTAAATAAAGCAAAAAATAGCGTGAAGCCAATCATAATGCCCAGCGGTCTCTTACGGCCACCGCTCAGTCCACCGGCCAATATGATGGGCAGTATGGGTAGGATGCAGGGGGAGACGATAAGTGCAAAGCCTTCAATGAACGCAAGTCCGTCATTGATAATGCTGGTGTACATTTTGTAAGCTCCTTATCTGCCGTGAATATAATTAATCCATGACGATAGTATACTTGGGATCATTAAAAATGCGAGAAAATGACAGACATACGCCTGTAGGGGCGGGCCTTATGTCGGCCCGTACAGACAGGATGAGCGTATTGTGGTCTCTTATTTCACGAGTCTAGGCAATCTGTATACATAAATAGGACATATTTTTTAAACGCAAAAGGAGATTTTAAGCGTATTTTAAGATAGATAAAAAAGTGCTTGCAATCTTATGTCAGTCTGATAGAATACTTGCCTCATTGTCACCCGGGCATTGATTTAGGCCAGTAGCTCAATTGGCAGAGCGGCGGTCTCCAAAACCGCAGGTTGGGGGTTCGAGACCCTCCTGGCCTGCCACCTACCGGGTTTAAACCCACGATCAAAGGTAACTATGTTTGCGATGAGTGTTAATGGTGAAGCTAATTCCGGCAAGCGTAATGGGATGCTATGGGCATTTATCACGCTTGTGTTCGTGGCAGCATTAGTTGCTAACTACTATTTTACCAGTATAGCGACGCCTATACGTATTATCGCGTGGATAGTGATATTTGGCGGACTGTTGGGACTTGCAGTACTGACCGACCAAGGCCGCATTGCTATTCGCTTCATCGGCGAGGCAAAGATTGAGCTTCGTAAAGTTTTTTGGCCGACAAAGCAAGAAACCATACAAACAACAGTGATAGTGATGGCGATGGTCTTAGTTACCGCATTACTCCTGTGGGGCGTAGATGCCTTTATGTTGTGGATAATTAGTTGGTTGACTGGGCAGAGAGGTTAAAGTAAATGACTGAACAACAAGCACATGATCCAACCGTACAGCAATATCGCTGGTATGTGGTACAAGCCATTGTTGGCAATGAATCTTTTGTGCGTGATGCACTGATAGACAGAATTAAAGCGGCAGGACTTGCCGATAAATTTGGCGAGATTCTCGTGCCAAAAGAAAAAGTAGTGGAAATGCGTTCAGGACAAAAGCGCGAAAGCGAGCGTAAGTATTTTCCAGGTTATGTATTAGTACAAATGCAGATGGATAATG
Source organism: uncultured Legionellales bacterium (assembly GCA_945957175.1). Taxonomy (GTDB): domain Bacteria; phylum Pseudomonadota; class Gammaproteobacteria; order UBA1113; family UBA1113; genus CAMFJL01. The sequence goes on along the minus strand of CAMFJL010000011.1, from coordinate 16,130 downwards.
ATACCTGGCATTTGGTACGCAAAACACCGCGAGTGTTGGGTTTTATTGGTGGCACCAAAGAAAAACCAGCGCCGATTACCGAACGTGAAGCGGATGCTATTTTACAGCGTGTACGCGATAATGTGGAAGGTAAAGCAAGACCTAAGGTTATCTTTGAAGTGGGCGAAGTGGTTCGTGTCACTGAAGGACCTTTTGCAGATTTTAATGGTGTTGTTGAAGATGTGAATTTTGAAAAAAATCGTCTTCGCGTCGCCGTATTGATTTTTGGCCGCTCAACGCCGGTTGAGCTTGAGTTTGGCCAAGTAGAGAAAGGGGTTTAATCGTTCTTCTTAAGAGGATGATCGAATTTCTTCACATACAACGGGGAGCAATGCTCGTTAACGCCAAGTAGAAAAGGCAACGAGTTAGCACTAAAGCCAGATATCAAAAGACGAAGGGTGAACACTCACCGTATTTTGACTGACGAAACGTGATTGCGTGATGACCCATAATTGGAGTGTTACAGATGGCAAAAAAAGTCGTTGCAGTCATTAAACTGCAAATCCCGGCAGGTATGGCGAATCCAAGTCCGCCAGTTGGACCTGCGTTAGGTCAGCGTGGCCTTAACATCATGGAATTTTGTAAAGCATTTAATGCAAAAACAGAAGGCATGAAAAAAGGATTAGTGATTCCTGTCGCAATCAATGCGTATAGCGATCGTAGCTTTGATTTCATATTAAAGACACCACCTGCGTCAATCTTGATTAAAGAAGCATTAAATCTCAAATCGGGTAGCGGTACGCCTAATACCAAGAAAGTTGGTAAGCTTACACGTGCGCAAATTGAAGCGATTGCAAAAATGAAAATGCCTGATTTATCCGCAAGCTCTTTAGAAGCGGCTATAAATACCATTGCGGGCTCAGCTCGTAGTATGGGCGTTGAGATTGAGGGGTAAGCCATGAGTAAACAGACGAAAAGACAAAAATTACTAGCGCAATTAGTAACAGCCGGTAAAGTCCATGCCTTAGCTGATGGTTTAGCGTTGTTAAAAGATATCGCCAGCAAGCATCCTGTTAAATTTGCAGAAACAGTAGAACTTGCTATTAATTTGGGCGTTGACCCACGTAAAACCACCGTGAGAGGTGCATGTGTTCTGCCTCATGGTACTGGCAAAACAGTACGTATTGCTGTGTTTGCGCAAGGCGCTAATGCAGATGCTGCGTTAGCAGCAGGTGCTGATATTGTGGGTTTTGAAGATTTAGCTGAACAAATCAAAGGTGGGCAAATGGACTTTGATGTCCTTATTGCAACACCTGATGCGATGCGTTTGGTGGGTCAATTGGGTCAAATATTAGGCCCACGTAATTTAATGCCTAATCCTAAAGTTGGTACCGTTACACCTGATGTAGCTGGTGCTGTTGCCAGAGCTAAAGCAGGACAAATTACCTTCCGTCTTGACAAAGGCGGTATTGTGCATTGCCCTGTAGGTAAAATTCATTTTACAAAAGAACAATTGCAAGAGAATATAGAAGCAGTTATTGCGGATGTGAAGAAAGCTAAGCCGAGTGATGCCAAAGGTATTTATGTGCGTAAAGTCGCGATATCGAGCACCATGGGACCTGGATTGGCTATTGAACTCACCAGTATTAACTAAAAATACGTGGCGTCTTTTGAACGTTAGCGGCGTTGTCCATCAGGATTTAACTTCGGTCGTGTACTAGTTGTACACTCTCTCAGTTAAACCTTTGGACGTCTTGCTAACCCTCAAAATACTTGCGTATTTAAGCATGCGGCGTCTCAGTTGGGCGTTAGCGGCAAAAGAATCTTAACGGCCCAGATCTGAATTTCAGATCTAGCCGTCTAAGACCGCAGGTGTGTAAGCATAAACGTGTAAAGACGACCTGCGCAGACGGTGTGGCATCTAAATATGTCCTCACTAATCGTCTAATAGGCGTTTAGGTAATGGCGTTTCGTTTTTTACCTAGACATTTCTGGAGGTAAATAAAGTGACCTTAAAGCTTGATGATAAGAAAGCGATAGTCGCTGAAGTTGCTGAAGTTGCACAAAAATCTTTGTCAGCGGTTGCAGCAAACTATCGTGGACTCACGGTCACTCAGCTGGATTCGTTACGCAAAAATGCGCGTAATTCCGGTGTTTATTTACGTGTTATTCGTAATACGCTAGCACGCAGAGCTGTTGAAAATACTGACTTTGCTTGCATGCAAGATGCCTTAGTTGGTCCGCTTATTATTGGATTTTCGCAAGATGATCCAGGTGCTGCGGCAAGACTATTTCGCGATGCTTGCAAACTGTATGAGCGCTTAGAAGTTAAAGTGATTGCCCTTGGTGGTGAATTGCTCGATGCGAAAAAGCTCGAATCTGTTGCGAAATTACCAACACGTGATGAAGCGCTTTCACAATTGTTATCCGTGATGCAAGCGCCAGTCGCCAAATTTGTTCAAACTTTGGCTGGCGTTAATGTTAAATTAGTGCGTACACTGGAAGCAGTTCGTTTGGAAAAAGCGAAGGCTGAGTAATTACTTTTACATTAATGTTGTAGTTGTTGAAATAAATGTCTCTATGCTGTAAAGCACTGATGACGGACCTAGCTACAAAAAACTTAGGAGCTATCATGGCTGTTTCAAAAGAAAATATCTTAGATGCCATTGCACAAATGAGTGTTATGGATGTTGTTGATCTTATCAAAATGATGGAAGAGAAATTTGGTGTGACTGCAGCTGCTGCTGCGCCAGTAGTCGTTGCTCCTGCAGGTGGCAGTGCTGCTGCTGCTGAAGAGCAAACGGAATTTACAGTTACGCTGAAAGCTTTCGGCGAGAAGAAAGTTGACGTAATTAAAGTGATTCGCGGTATCACAGGTCTTGGCTTAAAAGAAGCAAAAGACTTGGTGGAAGGCGCGCCTGCTTTAGTGAAGGAAGGCGTCAGCAAGCAAGATGCAGAAAAGATCAAGAAGGAACTGACGGAAGTTGGTGCGGAAGTTGAAGTTAAATAATTTAAACTTCCAATACTTTTCGTCTTTCAATGCCTGGCTTTATTGCAAGAGCGCTGTCCGCTGGGGTTATGTATTGTATGTGCATGACTTTGCGTTTACGTTTCTGCACCATGCCAGGTCATTGAAATGCCGGGAGTATGAATTTATTAGAGTCTTGATAAAAACAACCCATGTCGCCTTTAGGCGTCGTGGGTTGTTTTGTTAATTGTTTTTTTGGCATAAACAAGCGTAGCTCAGTTTGAGGAACCTCCATGACCACGACGAACACTAGCGAATCACTAACGCACGCGCTTAATGGTATTAGACCTCGCCTTTATTTTGGCAAGTTACCTGAGACCATGGCAATTCCCGACTTATTAGAAGTGCCTAAGGAATCCTATGATCTCTTTTTACAAAAATATGTACCTCACCATGAGCGTAAAGTTGTAGGGTTAGAAGCTGCACTTCGTTCAGTATTTCCCATTAAGAGTTTTAATGGTCATGCCGTATTAGAATTTGTTGAATATAATTTAGGTGAGCCTGGTTTTGATGAATACGAATGTAAACTTCGTAGCTTAACGTATTCTGTACCTATGCGTATTAAAGTACGTTTAGTGATATACGATAAAGATTCAGCACAAGACAATAAAGTTATCAAAGACATCCGAGAACAAGAAGTATTTATCGGTGAAATACCGATTATGACCGAACATGGTACTTTCATTATTAATGGTACAGAGCGAGTTGTTGTTTCTCAGTTACACCGTTCACCTGGTGTTTATTTCGAGCACGATAAAGGCAAAACACACTCCTCAGGCAAATTATTATTCTCAGCTCGTGTTATTCCTTACCGTGGTTCTTGGCTCGATTTTGAATTTGATGCAAAAGACTGCTTATATGCACGTATTGACAGACGACGCAAGCTGCCTGTTAGTATCCTGTTGCGCGCAATAGGTATGAGCACAGAAGAAATTTTAGAGAAATTTTACGAAATAAACCAATATACGTTAGCTAAAGATGGTTCAATTAAATTAAAACTTATTCCAGAACGTTTGCGCGGTGAAATCGCTTTTACAACATTTAAAGATAGTAAAGGCAATGTTATTTTAGAAGAAGGCCGCCGAATTTCTGCCAGACATATACGTCAATTGGAAACAGCCGGTATTAAAACTGTAGATGTGCCTGTTGAATACCTTGTTGGTAAAGTTGTGGCGCATAACTATGTTAATAAAGATACGGGTGAAATCGTGGTGCCTGCGAATACCGTATTAACGCAAGATCTCATTACTAAGATTCATGAACTTGGTCACAATCAAATTGATGTTATTTATACTAACGATTTAGATTGCGGTTCATTTATCGCAGATACACTGCGTATTGATCCAACCAATAGCCAAATTGAAGCATTAGTTGAAATCTACCGCATGATGCGTCCTGGTGAGCCACCTACACAAGAAGCAGCTGAAGCGTTATTTGAAAATCTATTTTTTAATGTAGAACGCTATGATTTATCTGCTGTAGGTCGTATGAAGTTCAACCTGCGTGTTGGCCGTCAAGATATTGCTGGTCCAGGCACATTGACGCATGATGATATCCTCGCTGTTGTGCGTACCTTAGTTGATATTCGCAATGGTTCTGGGGAAGCAGATGACATCGACCATTTAGGCAATCGTCGCGTAAGAAGTGTTGGTGAAATGACTGAAAACCAATTCCGTCTAGGTTTGGTTCGTGTAGAGCGTGCAGTCAAAGAGCGTTTGAGCATTGCTGAAGCTGAAAACCTGATGCCACAAGATGTGATTAATGCGAAGCCAATTGCTGCAGCGATTAAAGAATTTTTTGGTTCTAGTCAATTGTCTCAATTCATGGATCAAAATAATCCACTTTCAGAAATTACTCACAAACGTCGTGTTTCAGCACTCGGCCCAGGTGGTTTAACCCGTGAACGCGCAGGGTTTGAGGTGCGTGACGTTCACTCGACTCACTATGCTAAGCTTTGTCCTATTGAAACACCTGAAGGACCTAACATTGGTTTGATCAATTCATTAGCTGTGTTTGCACGTCCTAACGAATATGGCTTCTTAGAAGCGCCCTATCGCAAAGTGATTAATGGCCGTGTGACAGATGAATTGCATTATCTATCTGCGATTGAAGAAGGTAAGTTTATTATTGCTCAGGCTAATGCAACTGTTGATACGAAAGGTCGATTAACGGATGAGTTAGTGCCTTGCCGACATCGCAATGAGTTTGCTTTTACCAGTGCAGATAAAGTTGAGTATATGGATGTTTCTCCCAAGCAAATCGTATCAGTTGCGGCGTCATTGATTCCATTCTTAGAACATGATGATGCAAACCGTGCGCTTATGGGCTCAAACATGCAACGTCAAGCAGTGCCAACCTTACGTGCAGACAAGCCATTGGTCGGTACAGGTATGGAACACATTGTTGCGATTGATTCAGGCGTTACTCTCGTTGCAAAACGTGGTGGTGTTGTTGATTCCGTCGATGCGTCGCGTATTGTGATTCGTGTCAATGATGATGAAACCCTGAAAGGTGAGCGTGGTGTTGATATTTACAATTTAGTAAAATACGCACGTTCAAATCATACAACTTGTATTAACCAACACCCATTAGTTCATGTTGGTGCGCGTGTAAATCGTGGTGATGTGCTTGCTGATGGACCATCAACTGACCGTGGCGAATTAGCATTAGGACAAAATCTTCTTGTGGCATTTATGCCTTGGAATGGTTATAACTTTGAAGATTCCATTCTTATTTCTGAAAGAGTTGTGAATGAAGATCGCTTTACATCCATTCATATTGAAGAATTAAGCTGTATTGCTCGCGATACAAAATTAGGGCCTGAGGAAATTACTTCAGATATTCCTAATGTAGGTGAGCATGCATTAGCTAAATTAGATGGTTGCGGTATCGTTCATATTGGTGCGGAAGTCGAAGCAGGTGATATTCTCGTTGGTAAGGTAACACCTAAAGGTGAAACGCAGCTAACACCTGAAGAAAAGCTATTGCGCGCTATTTTCGGTGAAAAAGCATCGGATGTGAAAGATAGCTCATTGCGCGTACCTTCAGGTATGAATGGTACTATTATTGATGTTCGCGTGTTTACTCGTGATGGTGTCACAAAAGATGAGCGTGCACTTGATATTGAAAATGCAGAATTGGCAAAAGCGAAGAAAGATATTGATGATGAGCTGCGTATTCGTGAGCAAGATATTTATCAACGCTTAGAAAAATTGTTTGTTAATGCCGTTGTTAGCAGCGGTCCTAAGGGACTGAAGGCTGGCAGCAAAGTTACATCTGAATATTTAAAAGATTTACCATACAGTAAGTGGTTTGAAATTAATGTTAAAGATGACAGCATTAACCAGCAAATTGAACAATTTGCGACACAACTTGCAGATATCCGCCAATTTTATGATGCTAAGCTTGAAGAAAAACGCAAGAAAATCACGCAAGGTGATGATTTAGCACCTGGTGTACTTAAGATTGTTAAAGTGTATATGGCAGTTAAACGTCGTATTCAGCCTGGTGATAAGATGGCTGGTCGTCATGGTAACAAGGGTGTCGTCTCTATGATTGTGCCCGTGGAAGACATGCCTTACCTTGAAGATGGCACGCCTGTAGATATCGTATTAAATCCATTAGGTGTGCCTTCGCGGATGAATATCGGTCAGGTTTTAGAAACTCACTTAGGCTGGGCGGCGAAATCACTTGGACAACAGATTGGGCGTTTAATCGATGCACAAGCCAAAATGGTCGAGTTAAGACAACAGCTTGAGCGTATTTATGCGCATGCTACGGAAGAGCACCGTCCTAACATCGCCAAAATGACGGATGCGCAAGTGATGTATATCGCAAATAATTTGCGCGATGGTGTGCCTATGGCAACACCGGTCTTCGATGGTGCGAGCGAAGCTGAAATTAAAACCATGCTGACGCTTGCGGGATTGCCTGAGTCAGGTCAAACCGAATTGACGGATGGACGTACAGGCAACAAATTTGATAGGCCTGTTACTGTGGGTTATATGTATATGCTTAAGCTCAACCACTTAGTGGATGATAAAATGCATGCACGTTCAACAGGTTCTTATAGTCTCGTGACGCAACAGCCGTTGGGTGGTAAAGCCCAATTCGGCGGTCAGCGTTTCGGGGAGATGGAAGTTTGGGCTCTAGAGGCTTATGGTGCAGCGTATACCCTGCAAGAAATGTTAACTGTTAAGTCAGATGACGTGTCTGGCCGGACCAAAATGTATAAAAATATCGTCGACGGTGATCATCGTATGGATGCAGGTATGCCTGAATCCTTCAATGTATTAATCCGCGAGATTAGAGCATTAGGCCTCGATATTGATATCGAAAGTTATTAAGCATAAGCCAGCGTGTTTGTGTATTTGAGTTATACGGTGACTAGGCTACTTTCAAAGTAACCTGGTTTTTTAAGACATGAGAGGAACTGTAAATATGATAGCTACAGCAACTGATTTTTTACCCCATGGAACAGTTGATTTTATAAAGATTGCATTAGCTTCTCCACAAAAGATCCGCTCCGAGTCATACGGCGAAGTGACAAAGCCAGAGACGATTAACTATCGTACCTTTAAACCGGAACGTGATGGTTTATTTTGTGCACGTACATTTGGTCCTATCAAAGATTATGAGTGCCTTTGTGGTAAATACAAACGCTTGAAACACCGTGGGGTGGTGTGCGAAAAGTGTGGTGTTGAAGTCACTTTATCAAAAGTTCGTCGCGAACGTATGGGACATATCGAGCTTGCATGTCCAGTTGCACATATTTGGTTCTTAAAATCATTGCCATCGCGCATTGGTTTGATGTTAGATATGACCTTAAGAGATATCGAGCGTATTCTGTATTTTGAATCATTCGTTGTTGTTGATCCAGGTATGACACCGTTAACACGCGGTCAGCTCTTGAGCGATGAAGAGTATTTAGATGCAATTGAACAATACGGTGATGATTTTGATGCACGCATGGGTGCAGAAGCGATTCATGCGTTGTTAAGTGATATCGATCTAGCGGCAGAAGTTGCCGCATTACGTGAAGAGTTACCTACGGTTAACTCAGAAACCAAGATTAAGAAAATTACCAAACGTTTGAAGCTGATGGAATCTTTTCAAGCATCTGGCAACAGACCTGAATGGATGATTATGACGGTATTGCCTGTATTGCCACCGGATTTACGCCCATTAGTGCCATTAGATGGTGGTCGTTTTGCAACTTCAGATTTAAATGATTTATATCGTCGCGTGATTAACCGTAATAACCGTTTGAAACGGTTATTAGAATTATCGGCGCCGGATATCATTATTCGTAATGAAAAGCGTATGCTGCAAGAAGCTGTCGATGCTTTACTTGATAACGGCCGTCGCGGTCGTGCTATTACCGGTACCAATAAGCGTCCGCTTAAATCATTGGCAGATGCAATTAAGGGTAAACAAGGGCGTTTTCGTCAAAATCTTTTGGGCAAGCGTGTCGATTATTCAGGCCGTTCAGTGATCGTTGTGGGCCCTACCCTTCGCTTACACCAATGTGGTCTACCTAAGAAAATGGCATTAGAGTTATTTAAGCCATTTATTTTTAGTAAATTACAATTACGTGGGCTTGCTACCACGATTAAAGCTGCCAAAAAGATGGTAGAACGTGAAGTGCCAGAGGTTTGGGATATTTTAGATGAAGTGATTCGCGAACATCCCGTATTGTTGAACCGTGCACCTACACTTCACCGTTTGGGTATTCAAGCATTTGAACCTGTGCTGATTGAAGGTAAAGCAATACAGTTACATCCCCTCGTTTGTACGGCATATAACGCCGACTTCGATGGTGACCAAATGGCAGTACATATTCCACTGACCATTGAAGCACAATTAGAGTCACGTGCCTTGATGATGTCAACGAATAACGTATTATCGCCAGCTAATGGTGAGCCCATTATTGTACCTACGCAGGACGTTGTGCTTGGCCTTTATTATGTCAGTCGTGAAAAAATCAATGGTCGCGGCGAAGGTAAAGTATTTGCAGACGTTAAAGAAGTGCGTCGTGCCTATGAAAATGGTACGGTTGAGCTTCATGCAAAAATCAAAGTACGCGTAGATGAATATGTGAAAGATGAGCATGGTGAGTTAGTGCATCGTCGGTATTTGGCAGACACAACGGTAGGCCGTTCGTTATTAACGGATATTTTACCTGCGGGTATGCCTTTCTCAGCGATTAACAAAAACTTGACCAAGAAAGAAATTTCAGGATTGGTGACGGAGTGTTACCATCGTGTGGGTCTTAAAGAAACGGTTATTTTTGCCGATCAACTCATGTATGCGGGTTTTGCTTACGCGACACGTTCGGGTATGTCTATTGGTGTCGATGATTTAGTGGTGCCAGAATCTAAGCTTGATATTATCGGACGCGCCGAAAAAGAAGTGAAAGAAATTGAAGAGCAATTTGCTTCAGGTCTGTTAACACGTGGTGAGCGTTATAACAAAGTTATTGATATTTGGTCACACACCAATGAGTTGGTAGCCAAGGCAATGATGGAAAAATTAGCACACCAAACAGTGATTAATGCCAAGGGAGAAGAGGTTAAACAAGAATCCTTCAACTCTATTTACATGATGGCCGACTCGGGTGCTAGAGGTAGTGCTGCGCAGATAAGACAGTTAGCAGGTATGCGGGGCTTGATGGCAAGACCAGATGGTTCGATTATTGAAACGCCGATTGTGGCTAACTTCCGCGAAGGCTTAAATTCTCAGCAATACTTTATTTCAACTCACGGTGCACGTAAAGGTCTTGCGGATACTGCGTTGAAAACCGCAAACTCAGGTTATTTAACCCGTCGTTTAGTCGACGTTGCGCAAGATGTGGTTATTACTGAAGAGGATTGTGGTACTAACCAAGGTTTATTGATGACACCGCACATTGAAGGCGGTGATGTTGTTGAGCCATTGCGTGAACGTGTACTCGGTCGTGTGACAGTAGAAGACGTATTGATTCCTGGTAATGACACGGTGCTTGTTCCTGCAGGTACCTTGTTGGATGAACAATGGGTTGATCAATTGGAGAAAAACAGCGTTGATCAAGTCAAAGTACGTTCGGCTATTACATGCGAAGCCAAGTTTGGTATTTGCTCGGCTTGTTACGGACGTGATTTAGCGCGTGGTCATCGCGTGAATATGGGTGAGGCTGTGGGTGTCATTGCGGCGCAGTCCATCGGTGAACCAGGTACCCAGTTAACCATGCGTACCTTCCATATCGGGGGTGCGGCATCAAGAGCAACCGCTGCGAATAACGTCCAGGTGAAAACCAAAGGTCGCGTGAAGCTTCAAAATATGAAGCATGTTGTTCATGCTGATGGTCACCTAGTTGCGGTATCGCGCTCGGGTGAATTGACGATTATCGATCCAAACGGTCGTGAGCGTGAACGTTATAAGATTCCTTACGGTGCAACATTAACCGTGCACGATGGTGATGATGTCGATGCAGGACAAGTGGTTGCAAGTTGGGATCCACATACTCACCCGATTGTCACTGAAGTAGCAGGTCAAGTTCTCTTTATCGATATGATTGACGGTGTGACTGTCAATCGTCAGATGGATGAAGTGACAGGTTTGAGTAATCTTGTCATTATGGATCCTAAACAGCGCGGTGCTGCGGGTCGCGATTTACGTCCTATGATTAAGCTGATTGATAAGAAAGGCAGTGATATTTTACTGCCAGGCACAAATATTGCGGCACATTATTATCTGCCAAGTGATTCTATCGTTAATATTGAAGATAGAGCACTTGTGGGTGTGGGTGATATTATTGCACGTATTCCACAAGAAACGTCAAAAACCCGTGATATTACCGGGGGCTTACCACGCGTTGCTGATTTATTTGAAGCACGTAAACCTAAAGAGCCAGCCATTATGGCTAATTTAAGCGGTATTGTGAGCTTTGGTAAAGAGACCAAAGGAAAACGCCGTTTAGTGATTACCGCCTCTAATGGTGAAGTGCATGAAGAGTTGATTCCAAAATGGCGTCATGTCACGGTATTTGAAGGTGAACAAGTGCAACGTGGTGAAGTGATTGCTGATGGTCCGCCAACGCCGCATGATATTTTACGCTTGTTAGGTATCAGTGCGCTTGCTAATTACATTGTTGACGAAATTCAAGATGTTTATCGTCTGCAGGGTGTTAAGATTAACGACAAGCATATTGAAGTGATCGTACGCCAGATGTTGAGAAAAGTTGAGATAACCGACGCAGGTGATACAACTTTCTTAGCGGGCGAGCAAGTGGATGAAGTGCGCTTCCGTGAAGAAAATCAGAAAATGCGTGATGAAAATAAACGTGAAGCTTTAGGTGAACGCGTACTGATGGGTATTACGAAAGCCTCATTAAATACAGAGTCATTCTTCTCTGCGGCCTCATTCCAAGAAACCACGCGTGTGCTTACTGAAGCCGCTGTTTGTGGTAAGACGGATGAGCTTCGTGGATTAAAAGAAAATATCATTGTAGGTCGCTTGATTCCTGCAGGTACGGGACTTGCCTATCATAATGAACGACGTCGTCGTCGTTTTGAGAAAATAGAACAAGCCCAGCAGCCTAAAGAAGTATTAGCACCGACAGCGGATGATATTGCTCAGGCCTTAAGTGAAGCGCTTAACTTAGCGGATGATAAGTCCGAATAAGCATCGCGATGAAACAAAAAGGGCGCAACATGTTGCGCCCTTTTTTATTATCAATGAGCTCTGCCAATTTTGACAAGAGGGGCCGATGCACGCGATAATAGCTGTCGTTAATGCGTGCAGGAGATATCCGTGGAAATTTTTTCTCATAGTGTCGTCGATGGTTACTTCAAAGACGCAATAGGCCACAGAGGCAAAGACTTTATCAAAGATAAAATGCCAAGCCGCTCATTTCATATTGGCTGGAAAAACGTACCAGAGAAAACACAATCTTTAGCGTTATTGTTTATTGATCACGATGCCATCCCTGTCTGTGGTTTCTCTTGGATTCATTGGACGGTTGCGAATATTGATCCGACGCTTGGCGAATTGCCTGAAAATGCGAGTATCGATATGCGTCTACTTGAAGGTGTTAATAGCTGGGCTTCCGGTATCGTACCCTCGGAATGGAAACTCGATAGAGACGATGCAACTGCTTACGGCGGCTGTGCGCCACCCGATAAAGAACACTGTTATACCGTTAAAATGTTTGCGCTCGATACCAAATTGAATCTATCACGCGGATTTTATCTTAATGAGATGATCAATCAGATGCAGGGACATACCTTAGATTGCGCAACATTGAGAGCGCTGTACAAGACCCAGTAGTGTATGTGTCCTTCAATCTGCAATGTTGTTGTAAGACAGATTGACTTAAGGCCAGCATTGGTCTCGCGCTACTAGCTACCATTTTTCACATAGCCAATGATGGGGTATGAAAAAACAATTACTGTTAGACACTACCTTATACGATGCAGTTATGGTAAAATTACCCCGTAGCAGCACGCTATGTGCTCTGCTGATTAAAATAGCTGCAACTGAATGTATACTCGCTGCGTTTCAGAGATGGTATTTGAGGCGCACTGACGTATATGTCAGTGCTCGAAATGACCGCAATTAGCCCTATATGAAAAGAGTTTGAGTTTCTTTGCATAATTGCTTGACAAAGCGGCATGCAATCATTACAATTCTGCCTCATTTTCGGATAAAGTCTGCCGCTATGGCAGTTCTGGCGTGGCGTATCGCGAAAAAATGCGATTTTAGAAGCTGCCGTCAATGAGAGATTTTTGCTCAAAAGTCAGGCAAAAGGGCGCGTTGTTGTGAAGCAATCAAGTTGTCGATGCCGTTTTTGACTTATAAAAGCGCAATTAATGCTGGCGTTAACCTCCTTTGAATCGCGAAGTGAGTGTTTAGCTGCGTTATTTTAGGCATGTAATGTTTTTTAGTCTTGAGTTGCAGAAAGCCAACAACTCATGAAAAGAAGTTTGATGGTGGAGTTAATTTATGGCACGTATCAGTCAGTTAGTGAGAACCTCGTCAAGTACGAAAAGGCTCCCACCTGCGAGAAAAAGTAAAGTTCCGGCGCTTAAACAGTGCCCGCAACGACGAGGCGTTTGCACACGGGTTTATACAACGACCCCTAAAAAGCCAAACTCAGCGTTACGTAAAGTTGCAAGGGTACGTTTGACCAGTGGTTTTGAAGTTACTGCGTATATTGGTGGTGAAGGCCATAATCTCCAGGAGCACTCGGTTGTATTAATCCGTGGTGGTCGTGTAAAGGATTTACCAGGTGTGCGTTATCACATCGTCCGTGGTAGTTTAGACACTGCGGGTGTGAGTGGTCGTCGTCAGAGCCGTTCGAAGTACGGTGAGAAACGTCCCAAAGAATAGTTGAATTGTTTTAAGTAGGAATATGTAGTCATGCGTAGAAGAGCCGCGATTAAACGTCAAATTAACGTTGATCCAAAGTACAAAGACTTGGTACTTGCTAAGTTCATCAACAATTTAATGTTTGATGGTAAAAAGTCCACAGCAGAGAAGATCGTTTATGATGCATTAGATACTGCTGTAAACCGTGTAAAAGATGAAGAAATGGAAGGCGGTAGTCAAGGTACGCAGAAAGCCATTATTATTTTTAGTACGGCATTGGAAAATGTGGGTCCTATGGTTGAGGTGCGTTCACGCCGAGTGGGTGGTGCGACCTATCAAGTACCTGTTGAAGTGAGCCCGACACGTCGTCGTGCATTAGCCATCCGTTGGTTAATTGCGGCTGCGCGTAAACGTGGCGATAAAGGTATGGCATTACGTTTGGCGGGTGAGTTTGTTGATGCGTTTAATAAACGTGGCGAAGCTGTGAAGAAACGTGAAACGGTTCACAGCATGGCGAAAGCAAACCAAGCGTTTGCGCATTTCCGTTGGTAGTATTTATTGTATTGAGTAATGAGGGTTAAATTGTGAACTTAGCAAACGTGCGTAACATAGGTATCTGCGCGCATATCGATGCCGGTAAGACGACAACAACAGAACGTGTTCTGTTCTATACTGGCCGTTCGCATAAAATTGGTGAAGTCCACGATGGTGCTGCAACCATGGACTGGATGGTGCAAGAACAAGAGCGTGGTATTACCATTACTTCTGCTGCTACAACTTGCCGCTGGTCAGGTATGGATGGTAGTTATGGTGAGCACACCATTAACATCATTGATACACCCGGACACGTTGACTTTACGATTGAAGTTGAACGTTCATTGCGCGTACTTGACGGTGCCGTTGCTGTTTTCTGTGCAGTAGGTGGTGTTGAGCCTCAGTCTGAGACTGTATGGCGTCAAGCGAATAAGTATGAAGTACCCCGTATTGCCTTTGTTAACAAGATGGACCGCGCAGGTGCTAATTTTATGCGCGTAGTTGAGCAAATCAGAACCCGTTTAGGTGCTAAACCTGTGCCGATGCAGATTCCTATTGGCGCTGAAGAAAAGTTTGAAGGTGTGGTTGATTTAATCCGCATGAAAGCCATTTTCTGGGATATGGAAAGTCAAGGCATGCGCTTTGAGCTTAAAGATATTCCAGCAGATTTAGTGGAAATCTGCGAAAAGTATCGTAGTGAATTGGTTGAAACGGCGGCAGAAGCATCAGAAGAACTGATGAATCATTACCTCGAACATGGCGAATTAAGCGACGAAGCGATTCGTAAAGGGATTCGTACCCGTACAATTAACAATGAAATTGTACCTGTATTCTGCGGCTCTGCCTTTAAAAACAAAGGTGTGCAAGCTGTACTTGATGCGGTGCTTGATTTTCTACCTTCACCTTATGATGTACCACCTGTTAAAGGTATCTTAGATGATGCTGCAGGTACAGAAGCTGTGCGTCATTCAAGTGATGATGAACCGTTTTCAGCATTAGCCTTTAAGATTGCAACCGATCCTTATGTTGGTTCTTTAACGTATTTCCGTGTTTATTCCGGTGTTGTTAAAACCGGTGACTCCGTTTACAACCCTGTGAAAGGCAAAAAAGAGCGTATTGGTCGTTTGCTTCGTATGCATGCCAATAATCGTGAAGAAATTAAAGAAGTTCACGCTGGGGACATCGCTGCGGCAGTTGGTTTAAAGAACGTCACGACAGGGGATACCCTTTGTGATGGTGATAACATTATTACGCTTGAGCGTATGGACTTCCCAGAACCTGTTATTTTCGTTGCGGTTGAGCCAAAAACGAAAGCAGACCAAGAAAAAATGGGCATTGCTTTAAGCCGCTTAGCTCAGGAAGATCCTTCATTTAGAGTGTCTACCGATGAAGAGTCTGGCCAAACCATCATTGGTGGTATGGGTGAGTTACACTTAGAAATTATTGTTGACCGTATGAAGCGCGAATTTAGTGTTGAATCAAATGTAGGTAAACCACAAGTGGCTTATCGTGAAACGATTCGCAAAGAAATCGAGCAAGAAGGTAAGTTCATTCGTCAAAGCGGTGGTCGCGGTCAATACGGTCACGTCTGGCTTAAATTGGAGCCGCTGGAACGTGGCGCTGGCTATCAGTTTGTGAATGGCATCGTTGGTGGTGTGGTACCAAAAGAATATGTACCAGCTGTTGATAAAGGTGTCAAAGAGCAAATGGCGAATGGTGTACTTGCTGGCTATCCAGTGGTTGACGTTAAAGTAACCATTTTTGATGGTTCTTACCATGATGTTGACTCCAGTGAAATGGCGTTTAAACTTGCAGGTTCTCGTGCATTTAAAGATGGTGCGCTTAAAGCTGGTGCTGTCTTGCTTGAACCAATTATGAAAGTGGAAGTCATGACCCCAGAAGATTATATGGGTGACGTGATGGGCGATTTAAACCGTCGCCGTGGTATTCTCCTTGGTATGGATGACATCCCCACTGGAAAACAAGTGCGTGCTGAGGTGCCATTGGGTGAAATGTTTGGATATGCGACGGATCTTCGTTCTATGTCACAAGGTAGAGCAACGTACTCGATGGAATTCGAGAAATATTCCGAAGCACCAAACAATATTACTGAAGAAATTGTCAGTAAATTTAAAGGCAAGAAAGAAGATTAACTGTTACTTTGAGGGCTAAACTGTGTCTAAGAATAAATTTGAACGTACCAAGCCACACTTGAACGTTGGTACAATTGGTCACGTTGACC
>CAMFJL010000010.1 GCA_945957175.1 uncultured Legionellales bacterium | reverse complement strand
TAATGCACTCATACCGAGTGGCCCTTACGCAGGCACTTCGGTGGCTTATTGGTTGGGCGTAACAGCAGAAGGGCAGGATCTATTAGCAGCAGATGGTGCCCGTTTAGCTATACGCATTCATGAGGCTACACTTAATGCACTCATACCGAGTGGCCCTTACGCAGGCACTTCGGTGGCTTATTGGTTGAGTGTAACAACTGAAGGTCAAGCCTTATTAGCAGTAAATGGCGCGCACTTAGCTAAATGTATGACTGAGGCTACGCTCAATGCGCTAAAACCGAGCGCCCCCCATATGAACGCTTCGGTAGCTTATTGGTTGAGCACAACAGCTGAAGGTCAGGCCTTATTAGCAGCAGACGATGCGCATTTAGCTAAACATATTAATGAGACCACATGCAATGCACTAATATCGAGAAGCTTTCACGAAGGTGCTTCGGTGGCTTCTAGATTGAGCGCAACACCCGAAGGTCAGGTACTATTGGCTGCAAATACTAGGTATTTATCCAGCATGGATGTATCTGCTCCCATTGATTCAGGCGTCCGTCAAAGAAAACGTACAAGTAGGCCAGGCGATGACACGGAAAAAGATAAGGAGGGATTCAAATGTCAGCGCTCAACTTCAGTCATTTCATCGAGTAGAGCTAGTTTATACTCGGCATTAAACAATGACTCAGGTACTGACACTGATGATGAGAGTAATGGACTTTTACTGTTGGCAGCAAGTACGCAAGCAAGAAGCTCGTATGCAAAAAATAGCGTAAAAATGTAATTTATTTGTAAATATCAGAATTTGCTTGATAGAATGATTTTTTCTTGCTATGATTTGCGTCTTTTCGGGGTATAGCGCAGTCTGGTAGCGCGCTTGCTTTGGGAGCAAGATGTCGGGGGTTCAAATCCCTCTACCCCGACCACATCCATACTCTATACGAGTATATCTCTCTATGAAACCCTTGCCAGACAAGGGTTTTCATGTACAACTCCGACCGTATTA
This sequence comes from uncultured Legionellales bacterium, assembly GCA_945957175.1. Taxonomy (GTDB): domain Bacteria; phylum Pseudomonadota; class Gammaproteobacteria; order UBA1113; family UBA1113; genus CAMFJL01. Next base: position 72,211 of record CAMFJL010000010.1, on the reverse strand, counting down.
GACAATCAAAGTCCACATGCGTCTACCTCGTTTTGGGGGGACAAATGGGGGGACATGAGACCTAACAGTTGGAGATCCCCCCCAATGGCATTACACAGAACTCAAAGTACGTAATGCGAAGGCAAATGGTAAAGTTCAAAAACGCTATGATGCACGTGGATTGCTTTTATATATTACCGCTACGGGCGGTAAGTATTGGCGCTTCAAGTACCTGTATGGATAATAATCGTGATTTAATCACCCATAACACTGTAATTATGCTATGCTAGAAGGTCAGCCCTCAAGGGCAGGTATATCGAATATCTAAACGATTATTTATAGCGCGACCTGTTACACTTTTGCAAAAAGATTTTGCTTCAGTTCAGCGTCGATTGTTTAATTATTGATAATAAATAGAATAAAATATAGGGAGATGTTATGTTATCATCCGAAGTAAAACCGTATATTCAAGCTACCTCAGGGCAAGCTATGATTGACTTATGTCGTCCACTTACCGAACGATTTGGTATTCATTTCTTGTTATATGTACGAACCTACAAAAACGGCAAACGATTCAGTTTAACAACTCACAGCGATTGGGATGACTACTTTTATAAGCATAAGTTATATCAGATTAGTGCCTTTGAAAAAGTATCTGCAAGTTATCAGCCAGGCTATTATTTATGGTCTACCTTGCCTGGGCAACAAGTTTTTAATGCAGCACGGGAGTTTAACATTGATCACGGCATTACTGTCGTTACCAGCCATGAAAATTATACTGAATTTTGCCACTTTGCGACAACAAAGGGTAATTCAAAAGTTCTTAACTTATACATCAGTAACCCTGAAGTTTTGCAAAGATTTATTGCTTACTTTAATGACCACGCAAAAAAAATCATACATAAAGCAAAAGATAATTTGACTTTTTTGCCAAATAATCTAGCTCAATCAGATGAATCATTTAATTTTTTCAATAAGAATAATTTGGTTAGTGATTTTTTATCTCATATCAATGCGCATAAATGTTATTTAAAAACACTTAGCGAAGAGGTGCTATTGACAAAACGTGAAGGTCAATGTTTATCCTGGTTGCTAAAAGGTAAATCCATGCAAGAAGTTGCCATGATTGAAGGTATTTCAAAACGAACCGTAGAGGCACATATGGAACAAACAAAAAGAAAATTAGGGTGCTACAAATCATTTCAACTGGGTTATAAATTGGCAAAATTAGGATTTAAGGAGTCCTGATAATCGTCTAAAGCCTTTTACCAAAAAGCATGCATCATATAGCGCCTAATAATAGGTATGTGCTTTATTTATGCAAAAAAACAATGTCATATCCGTATTTTCTACGATAGCCGACATGATTTTTCCAAGATATGCTGTCTCCATAGTGATAAGTAACGTGAAAGCAAAAAAGTTATCACTAGAGCACGCACAATTTTGGTTAATATCAAGGAGACTATTATGAAACCACAGATGGCAATTCTACCCACGAACCCAAGCCCTTATGAATATGCGCTCTTAAGCAGAGCTGCTTATTATAATGATATCCATGATTTAGAGGCTCGTGATAAAAGCACGTATGATGCATTGGACCAACGAGGCTGGCGTTTACAAGCATCGATAGTTGAAAAAAACGGTTATTTTGGTAGTATCTGGGTGCATGATGACACTTGCCAATTGGTTATTGCACATCGCGGCTCAGAGAATATCGAATCTTGGTTAACCGATTATGAGTCGGTCATACAGCGTCGAAAAGGTACATTTATACGCTCAGCCCTTGATACTTTATCACATGACGATGTATTACATTATGAAAAACAAGGTTATCGTATTTCTTCGACAGGCCATTCCTTAGGTGGCTTTTTAGCGCAAGTGTGTGTCTATTGGTCTAAGCGTCGAGAATTTCAAGCGCCATCAACAGGCGCCAGCAGTTCCAGCGACTCAGGAACAAACACAGCACGTATCGCTAGCAATCTTCGGGCTATGGTTTTTGACAGCCCCGGCGCCTATGATTTTATGCGGGCATTACAATCGAATCTTCCTGCAGAGCAAAGAACCATCAATTTAGATACGCTCGATATTCATAACTTCTGTCCTACATTAACGGTTGTTAATACCTTTGGTACGCAAGCTGGTACGATGTGGCATTTAGGTGGCACTAGCGAAGATGTGGCATTACCTTTTTTTAATGCGCACAAAATGGAAAATTTTCTCCATTGTTTTAATCCTGCAACCGGGCAAGCTCATCGTCCAATGCAAATAACGGATTGGCCGCAGCTCAATGAGTTTTTGGATAATTTGCCTAAAAAAGCAGTGAGTAAGTTTCTAAAAGCACCTTTTGATTTTATGAATAATTTTTATAAGTGGTTCGCAAGCAAATTTGGGCGGGATGCACATACGCCAACTTGGTATAACCAATTGTTTACCGATCCTCAAAGTGCTATTCGTGTGGCCTTAAGCAGCGATCCCGACATGACTAAAGAAGCATTTACAGAGCTCATGAATGCCGCTATTCACGCACATTACGCAAAACTCAGTACCGAGCAAAGTCATCACAGTCTAGCACTGCATCACTTTGAACTACAAGCACAAGTTTTTTTAAGTGATTTGGCCAAAGCAAAAACCATGGAGCTTGAGCGTGCTGGTTGGCATGAAATCATGACAGAGATCTATGGAGAAGATGCGAAATTACTGCAAGGCATTGATTTACAGCAATATGGTGAACGTTGGCATGTGGTACTTCCTTTAGATTATCCAGGCAATATGTTTATGTTTCAATCGGAATTGCACCGCATCATGACTATGAAAGGGGTTGTGACAGTTGTAGATTTTATGCATGAAAATCTAGAACGTATGAATACATTCATATCAGAAGCTAAGGCAAAGATTGCTACGTTAGAGCAGACCCTCGCAATTATAGGAGAGAACAAGCAAGTGTCCGATCAGATACAGACACTCTCTGCTAAAGTCAATGTCATAGAAAGCTATCTAGCTCAATCAAAAACAATAGATAATACAGCATACATAAGATCTGCCATAGCCAGTGAGGCAGACACGCACGCCGATAGATTCTTAAGTGTACATGATTATACTGATGAACAACTTAAAAGAAATCTTCTACTGATACAAGCGATACAACCTGGAAGAAAACTAGTCTTAGATAGCGCTGAAGCCGCGCATGCAGGAAGCAGCGCCAGTGTTTTTTCTCCAGGCTCAGGTGATGATGCCGCAAAAGTTTATGCTGGTAGGAATATGCATAGTCACTGGCAATCCCCACCACCCCAGGGAACCGCATCATCTTCGGAGAGTTTATTAGCCCCAAAAAGGTAGCCTGGAGAAAGTCCGATCAACACATGTTGGCTTTACTCCAGGCATCGACCAGTAAGGAAGATAGCGGTTCATTGCCAGTAAGCACTGTTACGTATAAAAGTGCTACAGCAACTGGTGCCAAGGGGAAAGCCAACACATTTAATGATAACAGTCACCAATATAATGGGTGCAATTTTCGGATAAATAGTACGTTAACACTCCAACATTTTTTGGATGAAATACTTCAATTGGATGAATATTACGTCCAAGAGCTTTGCGCATTATTATGCAAATGGCCACAAAAAAGCATATCACAAGATGCGCTACAAAGAATCTTGTGTTGTTTAGTAAAAGATAAAAATAAACAAAACTATATTTATAGTACGATATTATACTATAGTAAAGTAAATAATAATAAGATTAATTTAAATAATATTATCAAAACTATCCAAGATAAATTCGATCTCGATGAAATCGATATGATTAATACATTAAATGATATTCTTGATGATGATACAGCGGCTTCAATGCATACAAAAATAGAGCTTTTTAATGCCATATCTGAATGGATAAGTGATAAAGTTATTGACCCATTTCAGCCTCCAGTTAACGGTCAATTTTTCTTTAAACTATTATCTTATTGCACTTATGTTGCACCATCAAAAATAAATGAAGCCCTATTCCTTGAGTGCATTGATAGTATAGAAAAAAATCAAATTGACATAGATCATCGTTTATTTAATCAATTTATCATGAAAAATACAGGCATAGCTTTATGTCTTGATGATTTAAAATTGACACAAAAAGATAAACTTTATCGATTTATTATACGTATATTTTGTTATCTTACACAATTAATGAGATACAACCATCTTGGATCTTATAGTGAGATAATAAAAATAACAACTACAGCAATAAAAGAGATTAAAAAAATTAACTTAAAAGGATATAAACAAGGGGAAGCGATAAAAAAAATTATGCTATCTCAATTTTATATGGCATTATTTAATGGATATGCTAGAACATTTAATTCAATAAAATTAATAAATATATTCAATAAAATAAAAGATGTCTATGATAAAGATGATCCTTCATTTATAATATTAAGCCAATACTATCAATTAGCTAATTTATGGGATTATACCTATATATCTGAAGATTTTTTTAGAAAAGATTTTGTTCTAAATGAAATTGACAAATATTATCGAACAATTACATCAATAGAAGATGATCAATTAAAATACCATAATTTTTATTATATCTATGGGTTAATTGAATATACTGTTAAAAAATTCTCTCTATCTCATGAAAACATCAATTTTTTAGTTGATATATTAAAAAATTATAAAGATTTTCTTATGCATTATGCTGGTCAAGAGTCATCATTGATGACAGAGTTATTACTTTCTAATGCTTATTTAACGCTAAATGATGAATTTGACTTAAATAAAGTGGAGCATGCCATCAAAAATTGTCAAGAAAATACAGATGTATCTAAAAATAAAACTTGCAAATTACTTTACAATGCTGGTAATTTTTTTATAAAAATTGGACAATTTAAATCTGCTATTAAGTTATTAAAAGAATCAAAAGATATGTTGCGTGATATTGACGATGATAATACTCAAGAAATAATAAGATGTGACTTGATTTATGCGAGTCTTAAATATTATTTTTATCAAGGTTATCTTGATAATACAAAAAATTTTATTGAAAAAAATCAGGAAGACATCGGTGAGCTGTTAAAAATAGATATTATTTTAGGCATAAAAGAATTAGATAAGCGCCGTTTATATGTTAATAAGGTATTTTATATTTTATTACAACTGTTTTATTATCACTGTGAAGCATTAAAAATTAATGAAGCAAAAGAAGATTTAAAGAAAATTAATGATTTACTTACAGCATCGGGAAGCCTTAATGGATCAGATGAATCGTTGATGACATTAAGAAAGCAACAATTGGACTTTCTAGATGGCACATCATGTGCGTTGATAAAAGATGAAAGAACTTCATTTGACATGTTATTAGCTGAAACACCCTCTTACTTACAATACATCTATGATTTTATTTGCTATCAACTTGAAGCTTTATTAATGCTTGATAGTCATAAAAAAGCGTTAAACTTATTGTCAATAGAAAGCAATACGACCATACCTGTTTGGTTCAAAAATTCATCTCATTTCATAAAATTTTATGCTTTAAAAACAATCGTTTACGTAAGATGTGGGGCCATAAAAGAAGCCAGTGAGGTTATCGAACAAATAGATCGCATTATCATAGAAACAAATACAGGCGATAGTATTTTTAAGGTATATCGAGATTATGCTGAAGCTTATCTGTTATATCATGATGTCGTGAGTTATTCCTATTCTATAGCAATTAACCATTTAAATAGGGCTTCGAGGTTGTTGGAGACTTGTCTAAGTTGGTTTAATAAAGAACAATCATGCACAACAACGACATTTAAATTACAATGCCAATTACTTCAAGCACATGTTCTGCGTTGCATGAATAATACAGACTCAGCTAAAAGCAAATTTGAAGACATTGTTACCTTACAAAATACCATGCGTGTTGCAACGCCACTTAGACAGGAAGCATTGTTAAGTATTGATCATATCGATGAAAAGCCTTCTTTAATGTCGGATAGTTCATGGAATAAATTGCATCTACTTAAACAAGATAACAAGCTCATGGAGCTCATTCATTTCTTTAATGACAACCACTGTATTGGATTAAAGTCCATTACAGAGATAGATGCTACATTACAGGCACTCGATGATGCTCATATCAATTTTGAGTTAAGCGATGCTATGCGTGAAAAGACACATAAATTATTATCTACTTTAAAAGATAAAGCACTGCATTATAACGTCAATATAGATGAGTTATTAGAACAGGAAAGTCAAGGAATCCATCAGCATGATATAAGATCATTAAAACATTTATTATCTGTTGTTTCGGATATGATTTCTTGCTATATAACATTAGGCCAATATCAGACAGCCATAAGAATGCTTCTCATATATAAGTCTATCGTAGCATCTATTTATGAACTCAGTCCGGGTGATTGTCTAATAGATGCACATGATATTAAAATACTGATAGATTTTAAATTATTGCTTTTTTCTAGCTCTAAAGATATTGAGATTATTAATTTTTTACTCAATCTAGCAAATGCTAATTATTTGCCTGATTATTTAGAAGTACAAAAATATATTCTTGAAAATAATGTGGCTATAGCTAAATATGTTCTTTCAGTTTTATCTGTTTTTTTAGGAAATGAAGATGATATTGAGTTGATGCAAGAAGCTGAAGATATATTAACGAGATTATCATATATTTCTTATACATCAATAGCTGAGTTATTTAATATATTATGGTATAAGAAAGATAAAGAAAAAATGCACCAATGCTACTATCAATGGATAGCCAATATAGAAACCCTAGATCCTAACGTCATCAATCTTCCGGTTCGATATGCACATGCGGAAAAAATCATTTTACATCCTGCCTTGCGGCATGCTATCGATTTATCTGGAGCTATCATCATTGAGCCTATGGTGCTTATTTTATTTTTATTTGGTGAAATGCTATGCTCTGATTTGACATTGACTGATAGAGCGTTCCGTCTCAATCAAATTCATCAAAAGCTATTCCAATATGCAATTTCAACCGAATCTCAAGCTCATTGGTATTTATATTTATGTTATGCTTATCGCTGTCAATTGCCCCATGATGAATATCTCAGTAAACTCGATAGCATTCACTTACAATTATTTAATCATTATATTAAACATATCTCTGGTGAAGATTTTTTAATGACGACTGATACTATGACAGGTCACGCCGTCAATGAACGTGACACCATGTTAAAACAAAACACTAGATTGAAAAATGAAAGATCAACAAAATTTATTGAAAGCTTATTTTTCTTTTTTTCAAAAAATATTATACATGATATGGGTCTTTATTTTTCCACAATTGATAAAGAAAAATTTTATATAACCTCTAAAAGTCATAAAGAAATAACCATTTCTTTAAGAAACAATATACCACATAAAGATCAGCACGAAATGATTAATTTTTATATGGTATTATCTAGAGAGTTTAATGAGATTTTGGATGTTTTTTGCTTCAAGTTAAAAGATAACTGTTTAATTATAATGCCAAACAAAAATAAATACTTATTTAATGTATTGTATAAAACATTGGCATCATTATTTGAAGATGCTACGTATGCAAGCTTCTCAGAAGAAAAAAGTAAAAATACTCGATATTGGAGACATAAAAAAATTCAAGAAAATTTGAATTACCTTAGCGATGGCCTAAAAACACAAGACGCATCGTTAATTACAGGCTTAGCTAGAAGTTTCAAAGAAGAGAATACTGATAATCTTGAAGCTACTTACAGGCGGGTACGCCAGCATTTGTCTGCTCAATGGGCACCTACGACTACTAACATACAAGATTATGCGGCTAGTTCTGTACCAGACATATCATTGGGTCATTTACCGGACGCTACATATGAAAGCCTAGCCCCAGTCACTGAAGATAAAGCAGTTATACCTCTTGAGGATAACAGCGCTGATACATTCGCGCAAACATCCTGGCCCCTAGATTTTTCTGAGATAACAGACCAGGCCACTACACCCTTTCGAAGTCAAGAAGACTCATGGGCTGAAACAATATTGCAATCCAATCAACCACTTCTTCAAGACAAATCTCAACTTGCCGGTCAACTAGAGGCTGAAGACGGAGAATCTTCGCAAGATAAGCGATTATCAGATTGCGGCGCTGTTTCATTCTTTAGTTCTTTTATGAGTCAGATCGCTCAACTTTGTTATCATGGCGAAGATCCTGATAAACTTGATAAAAATCATTTGTCACGCGACATCTAAGCGTGGCAAATGAGTCAAGTTTTTTTCATATGATTATGGATTAAATAATGTCAATTATCTGTAATACTGTCAAAAATAAATTTATGGTGACTGGGTATTATGCTAAGTATGTAGCGTTCAATAGCAGATAACCTGTGTATGTAATATTTCTAGATTCTCCCAATCAACTTTTTACTTAGAGAATCTAAGATGCCTTATCTGGCAGGGATTTAGGGCAAATACTCCCTGATTCCCAAAGTTCCTCTTGATTTTAAGGTTAAAGATGTAGTAGTATTCCGGTCTTCACGAACAATGTTTAATACAGATTGGGGGGATGTTTAGGGGGATCGATGAAAATAAAGCTTGATTAATTCAAATAAAATCAATCATTTATTTTCTTAGTTTGAATGCCTCTATCCCGACCAATCCGAAAGGTCCTGTGCCCGTAGCTCAGTTGGATAGAGCATCGGCCTTCTAAGCCGAGGGTCGCAGGTTCGAATCCTGCCGGGCACGCCAATTCAAGGTTTAACCGATGATTGGTGTGTTGCCCTCAAGGGCCCTTGTTGCCATGCAAGGTTGGCATAACGTCGTGGTCGATTATTATGGTGGGCGTAGCTCAGTTGGTAGAGCCCCGGGTTGTGATCCCGGTTGTCGTGGGTTCGAGTCCCATCGTTCACCCCAGTTTTAATCAATGAATATGGGCCGTTAGCTCAGTTGGGTGAGTAGGCGTTAGAAAAAGCAAAGCTTTTTCCCTACGAACGCCCTGCAGGGATAGCGAGGGCTGGAAGCAACGGCAGGGAATGCAAAGTACAAAAACTGCCAAGAAGGCGTTAACAAAATCAATGAATATGGGCCGTTAGCTCAGTTGGTAGAGCAGCTGACTCTTAATCAGCGGGTCGTTGGTTCGAAACCAACACGGCCCACCAATATTCATGATAGCTTCATTAAAAGCTCGGTATTAGTAAGTACTTGAAGCTGCATCAGCGACCTCGTAAACCCCCCTCTTATTTGTAAGATATCTCTTATAAGTGCATATGTGATATCTCAAATGATTAGATGAATCGAAATAACTATTATTTATAACTCACTGAATATACAAATTATTTTTTATACCTCTAGCACGCCCACATCCTCGCATAGTCTTTGAATAAATTTAAATCATTCGTTATGTCCGCTATAATTCACTTATCACATTGACAGGACGTCAATTGACATGGACACAAGGACTTCAAGGATGAGACATCGAGGTTAGCATGAAGCTAACCGCTTGAGATGGGTGTCAGCAAGCGGGGATAATGATTGTCATTCATTTGCACAGGACAAGGATGATGAGTCAGGACAGAAGTCCGCTCAGTGCGGTTTTGCAAAAGGATAATGCAGAGAAGAAAGGGTTGTTTTATACAACCCTTTTTTTGTTTGAGTCAATAATTCCTTCGTTATGATTCTTATATTGTAGGGGCACGGCACGCCGTGCCCCTACAATTAAGATCTAAGAGAATCATAGCGAAGATTTTTTTGCATATACCTTCAGGCGAGCTAAGCTTTTGTTACAGTTACTTGAGCAAGTATCGTTCGCGGGCAATGGAAGGATGAAGATGAAAAATAAGGGATATGTCTTGTGTTGCTGTGTATTGATCTTACCAATATCGGCGTTTGCCGATTTGCAAAACAGTGCCTGTAGTAGCAATAGTTCATTGATTAATTTTTTAGATAGACCAAGTAAGGCCGATAGTGTTTGTACTGCACCATCCAATTCTGTTATTACAGAAATGGGTTATCAGTATGGGTGGTTAACAGATACGGGCAATTTTCAAGGGTTTCCACAAAGCGAAATACGTATTGGATTACCCAAGGATACAGAATTATACGTATTACCCCCCAATTATTATCTGGAAAGTGTGAGGCCGCATGCTGGATTTACTGCGACTACCATGGGTGTGAAACATATGTTTAGCTATAACGATAAAGCGGTTTGGGCAGGCGAAGCGCAAGTAACGCCTACCTCAGGTAGTGCAGCTTTTGGTAGCGCTGCCTGGGGTGCTGCTGTGAATGGTTTGTTGGGATATAATTTCACGAATAGTGTGTCAGCCACCTTTGAACTTGGTGTGAGCACACAGGCGTTGCCATCTAGTTCAGACGGCGAGCGTTATAACAGTATTAATCCTGACACGGTGCTTTCCTGGCAGCCTAATACTGACTTTGAGTTATATGGTGAATTATATGGACAAACGAAAGTCTCACCTAGTCAGGGGGCGGGCGCCGATTTCGATAGTGGCGTTTTATATCTCTTAGCGCGCAATGTTTCTGTTGATGCTGAAGTGGGTCAAGCTTTAGCAGGGCAGTTGGGTGGTTATAAGCATTACGTCGGTTGTGGTTTAAGTTGGATCATGTACTAAGATCTTATCGTTGGCTTATGGTTGCAGGCGATACGCTTGGTTTGATATTAAAGTGCTCAAATATAGCACTTTGCACTTCATAGGCGTCTGTGATTGCCGTTGCGCCTAAATCAGTCTCGCCGGCATCTGTTCTTAAATAAATAAGATCAATGACTTTCTCTATGACAGCTTTCAATTTATTTATGTTATCTACACTTATATGGATAGAGAAGTCATGTTGACTATAGCGTATAATTGAGGCCCCAATGGGTTCTCGCGGAAATTTATCATATATATCAATATTTTTCATAGTAACTTCAAAGGTAATATGTCGATTTTCTTGATTAATATTTAAAGATACACTCATTAAAGTGTTTTTTAATTTTTCGAAATTTGTTGTTTCGAATGTCATTTTTCCTGTTTTTATTTCATTAATTGGATCAATGGATAAGCTTTTTTTGGGTTTTTTAAAAAAGAAACACATGGTTTTTCTCGTTATTATAATGTTGAAATATAAAAATATAATTTAAATTATTGTTAATATCAGGATTTCATTTTTTATAGGCTGTTATTAGGCGCAGCGTTTAGATTGATATAATACTCTAAATAACAGTGCATTGTAAAGTCATCTTGATAATGTTCGTTGTGCAATCCATTTTTTTAACCAAACCAACACAGCGCCGGCGCCTCCTAAATGACTAGGGGCGGAGTGAATGGCTAATACATCAGGGCAGTTGCGAAGCCAGCGCCACAACCAGTTTTTAAGAATAGGTGGCGTGTGGCCATCGTGACTGCCTTTGCCATGAATAATTAAGAGATGGCGCAGAGTATGTTCATGGGCATAGTGCAGGCATTGTTCAAGATGATTCTCTGCCTGAACAAGCGTCATACCGTGTAAATCAAGACGTCGCTCAATACCCAGTTTGCCTTGTTTAAAGTGTCGCCACAAAGTGGCATTGATGCTGGGATCGCGGTAACTTAACATGTCTTCGGCATAAACATCGGTCTGATAAGGTTGGGGACGAATCACAGACGGCAGCAGGGTATCTTTGGTGAATGTTGCCTTGAGGTTTGGTTTAATCATGTGCTTGGACTTAGGGATAGCTGCTTTTTTCGTACGCGGTTGGTCTATTTGTTTTAATGGACGCACCTGCGTCATCGCATCGATAAAGGCTTGCTTATCCTCGGCGTCATCGTTATCCATAGTGTATACTCATCATAAATTTATCTAAGGAACTTCTTATGTCCCTGCCCTTATTTGAGTCTGTGTGTGATACTTTGGCGACGGTCATCGATTATTTGCGCTTTGCGGCCAGTACATTTTCAGCAGCGCCATTGTATTATGGTCACGGCACAGATAATGCTTGGGACGACGCAGCAGCGCTTATTATCGACACACTTAAATTACCTCATACCCATTTTAGCACTTACCAAACTGCAGTGCTGACACAAGATGAGAGAAAACGGCTGTATGATGCCATTGTCAAACGCGTAGAGAAACGTATACCTGTGCCTTATTTAACAAATCGGGCCTGGTTTATGGATCTACCGTTTTATGTGGACGAGCGCGTACTTATCCCACGCTCACCCGTGGCTGAGCTCATTCATGAACAATTAGAACCTTGGCTTATGCCTGAGCAGGTAACCGATATACTCGAATTATGCACGGGAAGTGCGTGTATTGCGATCGCGCTTGCCAAAGCTTTCCCTTGGGCTCATATCAGCGCCGTAGATATCGACCCGGGCGCAATAGCCGTGGCCGAGCGTAATATCCAAGATTATGATTTGACGGAAATGATAGCCTTATATCAGGGCGATCTTTTTGCGCCTTTGCCCCCAACAGCGAAATTTCAAGTTATCATCAGCAATCCGCCGTATGTGCCGATTGACGCCATGCAGTCGTTACCTGAAGAATATCAACACGAACCTGCGCTTGCTTTAGCCGCAGGCGAGGATGGCCTGCATTGTGTACGTACTATCCTTCATAAGGCATTGGATTATTTAAGCGATGATGGCATTCTTATTGTCGAAGTGGGTCTGGCTGAAGCAGCATTGATTCAGGCCTATCCCGAACTGCCGTTCACTTGGCTTGAGTTTGCTAATGGTGGAGAGGGTATATTTTTATTAACTGCAAAAGCGCTTAAAGCGAGTTTCCAAGGAGAAAATGCATGTCAAAAGTGAATGTAGCCGTATTAGGCGCAACCGGCGTCGTGGGTGAAGCCGCAATCCAAATACTCGAAGAACGTAATTTTCCTGTCGGTATCTTATATCCCTTAGCAAGTACGCGTTCGGAAGGCCAAACTGTCTTATTTCGTAATCGCGGTCATATGGTACAAGATGTAGCTGATTTTGATTTTAGCTTAGCGCAAATTGCTATTTTTTCAGCCGGTAGCGAGATTTCAAAAATTTATGCGCCTAAAGCGGCTAAAGCTGGCTGTGTTGTCATTGATAATACCGCTGAATTTCGACAGGATTCAGATGTGCCACTCGTTGTGCCAGAGGTTAATCCTGAGGCGGTGAATCTATTTCGTAAAAAAAATATCATTGCGAATCCCAATTGTTCGACTGTGCAATTAGTCTTAGCGCTAAAGCCTATTTATGATGCTGTGGGTATTACGCGTGTGAATATCGCAACGTATCAGTCAGTATCTGGGGCTGGTAAAGATGGCTTGGCCGAGCTTGCTGAGCAAACAGGTCAACTATTAAATGGCTTGCCGATAACGTCGCGTACTTTCCCCGTACAAATTGGCTTTAATTTATTTCCGCATATTGACGACTTTTTAGAGAATGGTTATACGAAAGAAGAAATGAAGCTGGTGCTAGAAACTCAGAAAATCCTCAACGATACCAGCATTTTGGTTAATCCTACCGCGGTACGGGTTCCTATTTTTTATGGCCATTCGGAGGCGGTGCATCTAGAAACGAAGGATCCTATTTCTGTAGCAAAGGTGAAGGAATTATTGCAAAAAGCCCCAGGTGTCAAGGTTGTCGATAATGCTAAAGCAAAGGGCTATCCAACACCGGTAACACATGCGGCGGATAATGATGCTGTTTTTGTAGGGCGTATTCGCCAAGATTTATCACATCCTCGAGGCTTGGATTTATGGATAGTTGCCGACAATGTCCGTAAAGGCGGTGCATTAAATGCGGTACAAATCGCAGAGTTATTATTACCTTTACTTGAGGCTTGACATCCGCATGGGGTCCTTTATGATGGGCGCGTAGACTCATTACTTTTTGTATAGGGATGGACAGATGATGCGAAGCAAGCTTTATAGAGCTCAAAAGCGAAGGATATATTCATTAAAAGTCTTATCGATAATGCTTGGACTCAGTCTAACACTGGTATCTGGTTCGGCTCTTGCATCAGGATTTCAGCTGTTTGAATACAGCGGTGCTGCCATGGGTAACAATAATGCAGGTGGTGCAGCAGAAGCTGATGATGCAACAACAGCGACGACCAACCCTGCGGGCCTGGTGCGCTTACAGCAGCCTACCATGTCCTTATCTGCCATCGGCGTCTGGTCGCAAGCAGATTTTCAAGGTCAGGCATGCGGTGGTAGTGGTACTTTATGCCATTTAACACCCGCACATCAAAATGGTGGCGGCTATACAACCGTACCTGCATTTCAAATAGCCGTGCCTATCAATGATGTTTTATATGCAGGTTTGAGTCTCACCGCGCCTTTTGGTCTAACAACCAACTATCAAAATCCGAGTAATGTTGCCTATGCAGCAACCTTATCGCAGATACAGACCGTTGATTTAAGCCCAAGTTTGGGTGTTAAAGTAACACCGAAGCTATCGGTGGGTTTAGGTCTCGATGCTCAAAGATTGAATGCAAAGCTCAATCAAGCAGTGAATGTCGCACCACCCTTAGGCATTCCTGATGCACAGGCTAGAAATAAAGCCAGTGACTGGGCATATGGCTGGAATGCTGGTGTATTGTACCAATTTACGCAAGCCACACGTTTTGGTTTAGATTTTCATTCCCATGTTGTGCATAAACCAACAGGTAGCAGTACCTTATCGGGTAATAGTTATGGTCTTGTTAAGGCGGATAATCTTAGTACGACACTGGATTTACCCGCCTATACCACATTCAGCGGATTTCATCAGTTTAATTCGCAATGGTCGTTGATGGGTACCGCTGTATATACCGACTGGAAGCAGATTCAATCCATCGTTGTGGGACCAACTGTGCAGCCACGTGTTGCTACAGGTGTTCCTCCGCAAGTTGCATTGGCGATTGCGGCCAGCCAAACGCAGTTGGGTACAGTGGCCTTGCCTGAGAATTTTGCGAGTACCTGGCGTTTTTCTTTAGGCACAGATTACCAAATGACGGATCACTGGCGTTTTCGTGTCGGTGCAGGGTATGACGCTAGCCCTGTCAATGATAAAGATCGCAGCGTACGATTGCCTGACTCAGATAGATATGCGCTTTCTGGTGGTGTTCAGTATAAATTTAATCAAGCAGCGTCTATCGATGCAGGCTATACCCACCTGTTCTTTGATGATGCTAAAATCGATCAACAACAGGCCACGTACAAAACCATAGGCCATTCAGATAATGCCGCTAATCTGTTGGGTGTGCAGCTGAATCTTACCATGATTTAGCCATATATACTTTTCGTCTCTTAATCCTAAGGTCGACTACGATTACGATTCTCCCTTAGATCTTATATAGGGGCACGCCGTGCCCTATATTAAGATCTAAGAGAAAATCATAGTGAAGGCTTTTCTGCATATACATTATTTTTCAAGGTTTGGTTTTGCAGCAAGATACGATAAGATCTTTGCAGCAGCAAACTCGGTTGCATAATTGAGTGTGCGGTGATAGCGATAGGGCAGGGTATAATCTTCCTTTATCTGTGTTGTGCCTTTAGATAAATGAAAGTGAAGCTCGGTCGTGGTGATGCCTTGCTGCTGCTGCCAATAGCCGTCAAGACCCGACAAGGTAATGACAACCACGTTATCATCATCCTGATCGATGCAATCAATGTGTGCCGCTGTTTCTGGTGAACTTAAGGTCTGAGCTAACATACCGCGTGTGGCGTTATCTAGCAAAGTCACTTTGGGGCAGTCAGCTTCTGCAAGGCGCTGTTTAAGCATCGCGGATGCTGGCATATAACTGTCAACAAGATAATATTGTGAAAACTTAGGCTCAAGCAAAGCTGCTATAGTATCTAAAATGCTTGAGTCGGCTGCAAATAATTTGAATTCAATGTAGGGAAAATCTAGGCGATAACCAATGCGGCAGGGTTTGTCTGCCAATAAAGGTTCGAGCCAGTCAGCAATATGACTTTCACTTGCCCCATATAGACGCCAATAACGACTGACCTCTTTGCCTTGCCAACCCTGAGTCGTTAAATCAGGTAGTACAAATTGTTGCATCATCGGTAAACATTCGCTGGGTGGACCTGGTAACATATAAATGATGCGATCACCAAAAATGACTTTACAACCTGCAGCTGTACCAGCGTTATTAGGAATAATGATGGCATCTTGTGGAAACAGGGCTTGCTGACGGTTATTGTCAGGCGCGGATAATCCAAGATTGTGTAATCGGATTTTAATATTGTCCCAAACAGTATCAAAGAATGTGAGTTCACAACCCAAGACTTGTGCCAAGGCAAAGCGCGTGATGTCGTCCGCAGTGGGACCGAGGCCTCCGGTGATAATGACGGCTTGATGATGCTTTAATAAATATTCCAGTGCCCGAACAATGGTCGTGCGCTCATCACCAGCGACCATATGCTCACCCACTTGAAACTGGGCATCATTGAGCATATGCGCAATACGCTGTGCATTGGTATTAAGAATATCGCCATACTGAACTTCATCGCCAGTTGCCAGTAGACCAATAAGATGTGACATATTGCGCTCCCGTTTCTGAAATAAGGTTTATAGCTCACCACGTAAAGAGTTAGGTTCAGCTGATGTGATGTTAATATCAACGACCTTGCCTATGAGATTGTTATCACCATAAAAGTTCACAACACGATTATTCTCCGTGCGTGCGCTCAATTGTCCTTCATGCTTTTTCGCGGGACCAGTGACTAGCACGGGTACTGTTGTACCAACCATAGCTTCACTGATAGTCATGGCATGTTGAATAATACGATGCTGCAAGAGGCCAAGACGTCGTTTTTTTTCAATGGCATCGACACCATCGTGTAGCTTAGCAGCCGGTGTGCCGGGTCTTGGGCTATAAATAAAACTAAAGGAAGTATCAAAACCGATGGTTTCAATAAGCGCCATGGTTTCTAAAAAATCAGCTTCAGTTTCATCTGGAAAACCGACGATAAAATCTGAAGAAATCGAGATATGAGGACGAATTGCGCGTAGTTTTTCAATTTGTGAAACATAATGTTCAACCGTGTAACCGCGTTTCATCATGCCTAAGATACGATTTGAGCCACTTTGAACGGGCAGATGCAAATGATCAACGAGCTTAGGTACATCGGCATAAGTTGCAATCAGTTTATCGGAGAAAGCAGCGGGATGCGAGGTTGTAAAGCGAATACGCGCAACATCAGGCAGGGCAGCGATATAACGAATTAAATCAGCTAAATCGGCTATGCCACCTTCATGGCGCTCACCTTGATAATCATTGACATTTTGTCCAAGCAAATGAATTTCTTTAACACCTTGAGACGTTAATGCAACAACTTCTGCAAGGACATCGTCAAGCGGTCGACTAACTTCTTCACCCCGTGTGTAAGGTACAATGCAATAGCTGCAATATTTACTACAGCCTTCCATGATCGAGACGTAAGCTGAAGGGCCTTCAGCACGCGGTGCGGGGAGCTTATCAAACTTTTCAATTTCAGGAAAAGTAATATCAATGGCTGCTTTTTGCGTGGTCTTTGCTTCTGTTAATAAGGCGGGCAGTCGGTGCAGCGTTTGTGGACCAAAAACGACATCGACATAGGGTGCGCGTTTTACAATCATGTCACCTTCTTGGCTAGCTACACAGCCACCAACACCAATGATAAGCTCAGGCCGCCCTTCTTTAATTTCACGATAGCGACCCAGATCAGAAAAGACTTTCTCTTGAGCTTTCTCGCGAATAGAACAGGTGTTGAGTAAAATAATATCGGCATCATGCGGGTCTTGGGTTGCAATCACAGAGGGATCTTTTGCGTGCAGTACATCAAGCATTTTGCTTGAGTCATACACATTCATTTGGCAACCATAAGTTTGCACAAAGACTTTAGTGGATTTCATAGGGTGTCCAAGGATAGCGTTAAGTTGGCATGATTATACGCGAGATAGCCTCACTTGGGAAAGTCAATATTCTGAACAAATGGGGGTTTTGGTACTTAATAAAGTCTTAAGTCTGAATCGCTATAATGCTGTTGCCATTTAGTAGAGCGTCCAAGAATAACGCGTTGCTTGAGTATACCCATAGGACGAGCGTCAGTGAATGTCAAAGTGTATAAAATAATTCAAAGTAAAGGTGCCTTATATGCCAGCTCCAAAAAAATCAAGATTACAAGATGATGAAGTGTATCGAGCGATTGTAGAGAATACAGAATATTCAGACGAAAGTGCATGGGCATCAGAAGACGAGGAATGTTATCAGGTGATTTTAGAGGAAGCAAAATGTTCAGCCGATAAAGGCGACTATCCTCCTAAAATAGCGATGCTTTCACGTGAGGATGTTGATGCATTTCGGCGTGCCGTCTATCGGATGGATACGCAAAAGACCGGCGCATTGGTGAAGCAAGAATCACGCTTACTTCTTGATCCGGTTGCATTATTTATCGCATTTGCCGTAGGTAATGCAATTTATGAGTCAATGCCTGATGATGAAGACGTGTCCACCTTGTCAAGCAAGGACGCGCTCGCTGGGCAAAGCGTATATAACGAAGAAGACATGGAACCCAATTGCGATGAGGGCAAAGCGTTTGAACCGTATGACTTCTACGACAGTGATTCTGATTTGCCCAAGCTAGGTCAAGGCTCATATGTTTTATTTCGGGGGGCGTCAAGTCAGAAAATTATCGTCGATGAAAGTTCCACCTTAGCAGATGGCAATTGCGCTTTCAATGCCGTTGCTAAGGGGCTGGTTAAGCTGATGTGCCATGGTCAAATTGAGCTTATTCATCTGCTCTATGCCTATGTCAATGCGCCAAGCTTGACTGCTATGCAACGCGCAAGTATGGCCCCTCAAGCATTGGTTTATCTTCTTGAGCAAGCCCCGCTGGCACCGATAACATCACAACAAACACACGATTTTCTTGAATCTTTAAAGAGCTTTAATGCGGATGATCAACAACGTATGCTTGCGCCTTTGCTTCGTTATAAGGCAGTCACCACGATAGCGATTCCCACGATCTATGATGCGATGTTCCACTTAGGTTTTAAAGAGCGATTAAAATTAACTTATGCAAGCTATCTCTACAATAAAAGCTTAGAAGCTGATGCTGGTTTTGAAGGGGCCATTGCGCTTATTCGTCATCAATATGCAAGCTTCTCCGAAGATGAAGCTAGATTCATGTACTGGTGGCAAAGTGAAGGATACCAGATCTGTCAATCGTATGCAGAACTATCGTGTCATAGCGAGTTATTCAGTCAATGGTTAGCCTGGCTGCATGCGGATGGTATGAACGATATGCTTGAGCATGTTCGCCATTATATTGTAGGTATACCTGTTGAAGATTCCGCGTTATTAGGTAATTTTCATCATGTTCAAGAAAAGCTGAGCATGACACCTGGCATGTCTGAGCAAGATTTTCTTCAATGGTGGGAGAATGAAGGAAAAATCATTTACTTTAATGATATGCTCACACCTGCACACAATGCTGGGGAACAGCATAAGTGGGGTGGTGATGATGAAATAGCGGTATTAGCATTAGCCTTTCATTTAAACATTGGCTTGATAAAAGATGATGCGACTGAAGCCACTGTCGTTGGTGTGGGAGAGGGCACCATACCTTTGTCTTTACTTATTACGCAAATAGGCCCTGATGCGCTCGATCATTTAATGGCCTTGGGTTTAGCGGAACATTTAACTTATCTGGATTGTGGTGCGGGTGCAAGTTATGTGCGTTTTCGTGAAGGTACGCTGGATAAACTCAGTGTTTTCTCAGCACTCATACTACAAGATGTGAATCTTGGTGAACTTATCAAGCAACAAGCGAATCATGGAGATATACATGGCATAAGTGCTTACCATTATTTAATGTTGGGTAATGATGCATCCAGCGCGCTAGCTTGTAATTTGAAAGCGCGAGGGGTGCTCAACGATGCAGGTCATTTTATTACCGATCAAGTGCTTAAAGAAGATGGTAGCTATGCGTATCCACCAGATGTTGCGCGTATTCAGACGCGTTTAAAGACCCTTAGCATGGAAACTGTTGCTTATTTGCATAGCGTACTTCGCCCTATTTGTGTTGATTTTACAATTCATCATGATAATAACCATTGGTCTTGTGTCTTATCGTCACGGACAACGGCAGGCGCTAATGACTCAGCTCGTGCTGAGGGAGCTAAGCGCTTATTCCGAGAGAGTACTTCGGGCCTATTTGGGTTTGCAGCACTACCATCAGATGGTAAAGGGACGGATACTTCTAAAAAGCCTCGTACTTAAATGCCCGAGTGTCATGTGTTGTTCAAGATGACATATGCCTCTCAGCTTTCAAGTTGCAACGAAGAAAATAGCTTAATGCGCTGCGGGTTTCATGCCCATCGATGCTACCGCTTTTTCGCTGGATGAAGATGGTGGGGCAGCATGTAGCACATATGGGCAATCGCTGAGCCCTCCGGGTGAGATGGAGAGTGGCTCTTCGGATGAGTGAACTCTTTTAATAGATGGAGTGCTATCGGAATCAGAGTCATGGACGGAACTTGCGCTCAAGGATTTTGTGGGCGATGAATTTGTCGCTATCCAGCTACTATCTTCATCAGATGTTTCTTTAGATGTTTCTTTGTGAACGTATTTATGGGCGTACTTTGCCAATGTTCCAATGACTTTCGCATATTGCATTTTTTTTATGCAAAACCCAGACATGGCGGCTTGTTCCCCAGAAATCTGATAAATATCACATAACGCACCGAGCACAAGTGCCTTAAAATGTATGTTTAGAGACGCATCGTGGCGTTCATGTTCTGACCAGTCCAAATGCATTTGCAAATGTGTCACCAAGTTTGGGAAAGTGAATACGACAAATGATGATGTTTTTGCTTCAGCTCGGAGGCGACGAAAATCTTGCGTCAGCAACGCACTTAGTTCATTACCGGCTTGTTTAAGCTCAACGGAAGATAAAAAAGGGAGTGTTTTGAGTATTGAGCGGGATAGCGATGCTGCTGTATCGCCTGCTCGTGGACGGGTAAACCAGCTGTTACGCGCAGTTTGCCAGATCTCTTTTAATGCCGTTTGAATAGGTGTCATGATAGCGTGATATTGTTCGCTCATAAGCACGTATATTTGCTTTTCCGAATAATCGCCTTGTTTGTCAGGGGATGCAGGCAGGATCTGATGCATAGCAAGATGAACAATTTCTTCCAATTTCGCTTCACATTCGGTAGACAAGGGATAATGCTTCTTAAGGCTGAGTTTTCGACCACTTTCCGGCTTCCACAAAGGTAGCGCTGTGAGATCTATCCATTGGGGACGACAGGCTTCATCGCTCATGATTAACATCTTATGTCTAAGCTAAAAGTGGTCAAAGTTTATCACTTTTGCTTTCAGGCTGCAACGCGATTTTAGAAGGATGCCCTTGGTGAATCTTTCGTGTGAGATGATGTTGTATTGCTTGCTTCATCATCCTTTTGCGAGCTATCGCGTGTTGTATCTTCAGGTGGTGATGTCACGAATAGGCTGGTAAAAGTAGCGATGGAGTGATGCAGTTCTTGTTCATGGGTTTGTGTGGTGCCCGTTGCTGGCAGGTCTATGTGTGTTTCTGAACGATAATCTGCTGCCATAGCGGTGTAATCGCGCCGGGCTTCTGTCCGTGATAGTGTGAGATGAGCATGCGAGGGATCTTCTTCTACGGTTGAGGATGGCAACAATGGTATGCTCAATGGTGGCAGTACTGCTGAGCCGCCAAGGGGCAAATGGCTACTTGTGTTAGTTTCCATGATGAAAGATGTCATGCCAGGCTCACTGCTGCTTGAATCGAGTGTGAGTTGACTGCCTGAGTTTGGCACTGAACTGAGGCTGCTTGTGTTAAAACTGTGATCATTGTTTGAGTCTGTGTTGCTATTGGGCAGGGGGGCAGGTGTTATTGCCAAAGGGAGATCTGGTTTTAAAGCTGGATGCAGTTGGCTTATTAATGTACGTAATTCTTCTTGTATGCAATGTAAATCGGGATCCGATGATTTTTTTTGTCCTTTATGAAGTTGCTTGATAAGGAACTTCAGTTTTGATTTGTGTTGTTCAAGCACTTTGGCAATATCTACTCGAATAAACCATAATTCAGAATTGTGACTGAGCGCATGAATCAGCTTTCTATCAAATGCAGCATAGGATATTGCCAATTGTTCGGGAACAATATGCTTACGTGAATCTATCTTGCGACGTTGGTGCGTCAAACTTGGGCTGGAGGAACCGCCTAATGTTGTTGAACTCAGCGTCGTTTCTGTCGGTGTCGTTAATGCATTGCTGTGCTCTTGATACGCTATATCTGAGCTAGATGAGCTACTTGATGTTGTTGAACTCAGCATGGTTTCAGCCGGTGCAGTCGATATATCACTTACATAAGGGAATAGGGTATTTTGAGACACAATAAAGGGAAAAATAATCTGCGTAAAGAAGTCTTTTAAAGACTCAATGTAACCTGAATTGAATTTTAGTCCTATCTTTCTCATAAATTGATAAAGAGATACATGCGTTGCTTTAAAAATCTCTGATCGTTCCTCAAAAAGTATGCTTTCTGATAATGACTTATATTTTTCTACTCTCTCTGTATGTTTTAAGTTCTTTAGGTTATTAATTTCTGTTGTTAATGTTTCAATATCTGCTATGAGATTTTGCATGACTTGATCGATAACTTGTTTTGGATTTATTAACAAGCTAAAGCTAAAATCAAAATTCTCTAATATATCTATCTTAAGGTCCCGATCACAAAAAAAATTGTAAAAATTAACAAGCATGCACATACGCATATTTTCCTCATCATAAGAGGATTTTATTGCCGGTTCTTCAAGATCTCTCCTTAATGGATTGATAGAGATATTGAATTTTTCAAAAGGATAATTAATTATGTGTTTAAATTGAGCATTAACAAAATTGATGAGAAGGGCGCGTCTTTTCGTATTTAAATACTGTGCTAAATGATAAAGATACGCTTTTTCAATAACATATTGGTGAGAGTTTTTTATGTCAACCTCAGACGCATTTTGAAATATAGGGAAGGCAATGTTTGAAAAATAATATTCAAATGTGCTTTTTGTGTTGGCAGAAGAAGCAAAACCTCGAGTAAATTTACTGCCTGATAATTTTTGCCAATAAGTCATGGTGAATTGATAAAAAACATCATAAAGTGCAACGTCCCCTCTGATAAGCGCGGGCATATGTATATTGAGATAATTTTTGAGTAATTCTTGTTCTGCTTTATTTAACATAATAGATACCTGGATATTATTCTTCACGCTTCTTAAGGCGTTGTTAAGTTTTTTTATTATTTTTATCCTAAGATAGGACGGTATTATCGGGTATTTTTATTTATGAGTCAAGTATTAATATGTTTATGTGTAATATTGTGTGCTTGGATTGAAAACTTGAGTATGTATTTGTGACCCATGGACATGCGATACGGGTCATCGCTGTGCGATGGCTTATATTACCCCTCATCCGCCGTTTCGCGGCATCTTTTCCCGCAAGGGGAGAAGGGCATTTTTGAGGGCTCGAGGTATCATGCCCTTTGGATTTGCGAGGAAGGGAGACGGGGGCCAGCCTGATCTGTCGCATTTGGGCGCGGTGCACCGCGCGCCCCTACAGTAAGTTTCGTAGCTTCACGTAAAAGCGGTATATGCCGTGACTCATGGATATGCGATATTGGTCGATAATTAGAAATCAGGCAAATCACTACGTTTATGCATGGATAGTTTGAGGGTATCTAATGCAAGTGCAAAGGTGCTAATGATGCGCTCTCCCAGGGTCTTTTTAGGTGTCATGGATAATTTAAAGATATTGGCACGCTTGCTTGCACTCAACAAATAATCATCGCTAGTCATTAAATCATCAACCATGTTTAGCTTTAACGCTTGACTAGCATACCAATATTCGCCTGTTGCAACTTTATCCAAATCAATCTGTGAGCGGTAAGTATGGATAAAATCTTTAAAGAGTGTATGAGTGATATCCAGATCGGCAAGTACTTTTTCTCGACCTTGCTTCGTATTTTTGCCAAACATCGTCAAGGTGCGTTTGTATTCACCAGCCGTGAGTAACTCATAATCAATGTCGTGCGATTTGAGCCAGTCATGAAAATTAGGCAGTTGGTAGACCACACCAATAGAGCCAACAATCGCAAAGGGGGCTGCAATGATGCGATCAGCGACAACGGCCATCAAATAACCGCCGCTTGCGGCAACTTTATCAATGACAACCGTCAGCAGCAGTCCTGCGGCTTTGATGCGTGCAAGCTCACTGGCAGCCAAACCATAATGAGGGACCATGCCGCCTGGGCTTTCAAGGATAATGACAACTTCATCACGTGGTTTTGCTAAGAGCAAGATTGCTGTGATAATTTCGCGCAGGCTATGTATAGCATCGGCACGTATATTGCCGATAAACTCGGCAACAAAGATGTTGGTTTTTTCTATTTTTTCTTCTAATTTTTGCTGTTTTTTCAGGCTTTTTGCTTCAAGTTTAAAGGTGGATTTGTTCAAAATTTGCTTCTGAAGACGATAAGCCAGCTTTTTGTAATATTCATTAAGTTTGGTTAGCTTAATTTGCTGGTGGCTGTCAGACTGACTTCTATTCATGCCAACAATAACAATGATTAAAAGAAGGATAAAGATAAAAGCAGTGATAATTTTGGCAAAGAACAAACCATATTCAGATAAAAAATGCATAATAACCTCATGAATGTTCGCGAATATAATCCATGACAGCATCTTCTGCCAATGGATAACTCAATAAGTAACCTTGAACCTGATCGCAATGATGTTGTTTTAGAAAATTTAATTGATCCTGTGTTTCTACACCTTCAGCAATAACCATCACACCCAGAGTATGGGCTAATACAATGACCGCACGAACAATCGCGGCATCATTGGCATGTTTGGATATGTCAGCAATAAATGTCTTATCTATCTTTAAATAATCAATAGGTAATTTTTTAAGATAATTTAAAGATGAGTAGCCCGTACCAAAATCGTCGATAGCAATTTTAACACCAAGATGATGTACTGCAAGTAAAATTTCTGATGCGATTTGTGCATTGGTCAAAAATGAGGTTTCAGTGATTTCAAGCTCAAACATGGTTGGCGATATTTCATGGTGCTTAAGTGCGGTACTAATCACTTCAATTAAACGCGGATTGAGCACTTGAGCACTTGCAATATTAATAGCGATGGGTATTTGGCGATTGAGTGTTCGCTCCCATGTTTTGGCAGTTTTGCAGGCTGTTTGAATCACCCAAGCCCCCAGTTTATCAATGTATCCAGTATCTTCTGCGATGGCAATAAATTCATTGGGAGATAGCTCACCTAAAACGGGATGTGACCAACGTAATAATACTTCAAAACCGGCGATACTATTGTCTTCAAGGCGTAACTTGGGTTGATAACAGAGACGAAACTCATTTTTCTCAATGGCATAACGCAGATGTTGGATGACATCTAAGTGATGTGAAACTTGCGAGCTCATATTTTGGGTAAATAACTGATAACTATTGCGGCCAGCCATTTTGGCCTGATACATAGCAATATCAGCATTTTTTGTTAAATCAATACTATTGCCGCCGGCTTCAGGGAACAAAGCAATGCCAATGCTGGTGCTGACAAAAATTTCGTGACCATTAAGATGAAAGGGTGGTGCGAGTGATGTAATAATTTTGTCCGCGACTAATACAGCATCTTCAGGTTTAACAATTTTATCAAGAATAACCGCGAACTCATCGCCACCGAGTCTTGCAACCGTATCTGCTTCGCGAATACAGCCCACAAGTCTTTCTGCAACACTTTTTAATAGCAAATCACCGATATCGTGACCCATGTTATCATTCACATTTTTGAAATGATCGAGATCTAGAAACATAAGAGCCATCATTTTTTGATAACGGCGTGCACGAGCAATGGTTTGATTAATCGTTTTTTCAAAAAGGAAACGATTGGGTAATTTAGTTAAGTGATCATAAAGTGCTAAATTGGTGAGTTGAGCCTCAATGGTTTTTCTCAAGGTAATGTCGTTAAAGACAACAACGCTTCCTATGGGCTGATCTTCTTCATTTTTAATTGCATTGATAGAGTATTCAATAGGAAGAGCACTTTTATCAGCCCTTATAAACTTTGAATCATCTTTATGATATAAATTATTTTTTAGATAGATACTGGATTTTTTAATATTTTTTAAAGAGTCGTGTGTTAATTCATTTTCAGCAAATAAATCAATAAAAGATGTTCCAACGACATTGATTTCAGTTCGACCAAGCAGATTGAGTGCAGCTTGGTTCATGTAAGTAATTCTATCATTAATGTCTAGCTCAATGACACCTTCACCAGCAGCAGATAAAATAAGTTGAAATCGTGTTTGCAACTCTTTAAATCGCAGCCTTTGCTCATTTAACTCAAGAAAAACTTTCACTTTGCTAAGTAAAATAACTTCGTTGATAGGTTTGTATAAATAATCAACAGCACCATATTGATAGGCTTTGAGTTTATGTTGTTCATCAGCATAATTAGCGGTAATAAAGATAACGGGAATATACTTGGTTCGTTCATCCCATGACATCATATCAAGTACTTCATAGCCATCCATCTCTGGCATTTGCACATCGAGTAATACTAAGACAAAATCGTGTTCGAGCGTTAAAGCAAGCGCTTCATTACCAGAGCTCGCTTTATAAACATCAACGCCTAGCGGCGCTAATAACTTGTCTAGCACAACCAGATTTTCTGGTTTGTCATCCACGATGAGGATTTTAGCTGGGGTTCGCATAGGCTTTCCTTAATGACCCGTCGTCTTTCAATGCATGTTTGTTATCGCTACGCGATGGTTCTATTATCCCTCATCCGAGCTTTGGCCCTCTTCTCCTGCAAAGGAAGCGGACATTTTCTATCGTATAGTGAGTGAAATCAAGAACGCGCATGTCGAAGCCACTTGAGTATAAAGCTTCTCGTAGTTTGGATAATCTTGGTGATAAAAGCAAGTGTAAGTGTCGCATGCTTAGCTGGGCCATTTACGATAGATACGGTTATGTTCATCTACTAATTGAAATACCTTGGGTATTAATTGAGTGCCCAAACTTTCCTTAGGTCCAAGCGCCAAATACCCTCCGGTGAGCAGACTTTCACTAAAAAGATAACTGCTTTTTACTTGTAAGTGCTTATCAAAGTAAATAAATAGATTACGACAACAAATCATATGTAAATGCGGCATCGGCTCAGCTTGTGTTAAGTCTTGCACAAAAAAATGGATATGCTGGCTCAGGGTGTCGCTGATATGCCAATGCATCTGGTTTTTTTTAAAGTATTGACTAAACGGTTTCTGACCGCCACTCATCCTATAATTATGCTCACCTAGCTCTATTTGCTTATCGGAGTAGATGCCTTGCTGTGCTGCAGTAATTGCGGTTTGATTAAAATCACTGGCATAAATTATGGCGTGGTGAGATATGCCGGCTTCATGCAACAATAAGGCAAGTGAATAAGCCTCTTCTCCAGTCGCGCAACCAACGACCCAAATGCGAATTTTGGGATAGGTTTTTAATACCGGTATAATCTTTTCACGAAGCGCATGATAAAAATCAGGATCTCGGAAGAATTCAGTGACCGGCACAGATATTTCTTCAAGCAAGCGCTCAAATGCTTGAGGATCCCACAGAATGTTCGGAATGAGTTGAGAAATAGATGATAAGTTCATTTTTTTAATACTTAAAAGTATTCGTCTTCGTAAAGAATCGCGTTTATAATGACTAAAATCAAAACCATAGCGGTGATAAATAGCTTTGATCAAGAGATCAAGTTCCAGATCGGAAATGGTTAAAGCATCTACACCTTGGGTAGCCATCGTGCTAGCACCTCAGTTAGTATATCGTAATCAATAGGTTTTGCTAGATAATCATCGGCACCTGCATCGAGGCATTTTTTCTTATCTTCAGACATGGCTTTTGCAGTTACGGCAATAATGGGTATTTTATCGAGAGACTTTTGTGATTTAATTGAAGAGATGAGATCATAACCATCGATCGATGGCATCATGATATCCATGAAAATAAGATCAAAGTTGCTCTGTTTCAAGGTATCCATTACATGCTCAGCATGATTAAGTGTGGTCACACAAAGACCTAGCTGGGTTAATAGCTGTGTCATGGCAAAACTGCTGCTACGATCATCATCGACTAATAACACGGGTTGTTCCTGAAAATGAATTGCATGTGTTTTCATCGTAGATGGTTTCTTGTTATCATGCAAATAAGATATGGATACAGCTGTTTTTTCTTTACTGTCAGATTTATTGGTGTGCCGTAAAAACCAATCAGTTTCTTCGACAAGTCTGTCAATAGATGCACTTGAGCCTTTAATGATAATGCTATCAACCATCTGATTTAACTTTTCTATTTCTTGCTCTTGTAATTCCTTGCCAGTAAAAATGATAATGGTAGGGTAGGGTGCCTGAGACAATGCATAAAACTGTTGTAATAGTGTTTCGCCTGACATATCAGGTAAGCCTAAATCAAGAATAATACAGTCTATTGCTTGTGATTTGAGTATAGTAATCGCTTCTGAACCCGTTGTTGCAGTTGTCATGATAAGTCCTTCGCGATTAGCAAATAATTTGCTAATACTCGCTAGCATTGATTCATTATCCTCAATAAGAAGTAAATGTTTAATTTCCCGAGCATCGTAATGCATAAGCGAGTCAAGCGCTCTATCTAGTTGCTCTTTGGTGATGGGTTTAGCTAAGTAACCAATAGCCCCTCGTTTAATGGCATCACTATCTTTATCGGTTGCACTAATGATTTGCACTGGGATGTGTTGTGTTTTCGGATTATTTTTTAAATGCTCAAGTAATGTGAGACCATCCATACCGGGTAGACCGATATCTAATAAAATAGCATCAGGTTGCTCTTGTTCGGCAATGTGGAGTGCTTCATTGGCTTGATTTAAGTGTTTACATTGATAACCACGTTGGCGACTTATTTTCATAAGCACTTCTGCAAATGCTTGATCATCCTCAATGATCAGTAATTTTTTGATACTGCTTTTTTTAAGTGATATCTCAGTTGAAGGTGTCACCGTTTCTATGGCGGGTATAGGCGCTGAATCTGATTTTTCTTCATGGTTTTCATGTAATGGAATGAGCAGCGTAAATGTACTACCAATACCCACTTCGCTTTGCATGCTGATGCGTCCACCTAACAAGCGACTAAATTCTTTTGAAATGGATAAACCAAGACCTGTGCCACCATATTTTCGACTTGTCGTGCCATCGGCCTGCTGAAAGGCCTCAAAAACTAAGCCTTGTTTTTCCTTAGGAATGCCGATACCTGTATCGCTCACTTCAAAAGCAAGCCAGGGCGTATTACTCACGCTGCTTGCCATATCAGCTCTGCGTTTAGCAACATACAATCTTAATTTGACTTCACCTTTCTCTGTAAATTTAACTGAATTCGCACAAAGATTACGAAGAATTTGCAAAATGTGCTGTTGATCTGTATGAAGTGTTTTAGGGACATCGCTTGCGACATCTGTAACAAATTGAATCCCTTTGTTTTTAGCAATCACAGTAAAAGTATCGGCAAGGGTATGAATAAGCTCACTGACTTGGAAGCTATTTTTTTGAATCTCAACCTTACCAGCCTCAATCTTTGCAAGATCAAGAATATCATTGATCAATGTCAGTAGATCTTGACCGCTATGATATATAATTTTTGCAGATTCAACTTGTTCTTCACTTAAATTCTTTTCTTGGTTTTCAGCAAGCATTCTTGCCAAGATAAGCAGGCTATTTAATGGCGTTCTAAGCTCATGTGACATATTGGCCAAAAATTCAGATTTATATTGGCTGGCCTTCGTCAAGGCTTCTGCTTTAAGCTTAAGCTCAGCAGAGGCTAATTGCAATGCATAATTGGTACTTTCTATCTTTGATTTTTGATGCTCAAGCTCTTTCGTTCTATCTTCTAATTGCTTATTAATTTTTTGTTGCTGTTCATCTTTAAGGCGCAATTCTTCTTCGGATGTTTTAAGAATTTGCGTTTGTTCCTCTAATTCTTCGTTAGTGACTTTGAGCTCTTCTTGTTGTGTACGTAATTGATCGGCTAATAATTTTTGTTCATTGAGTAATGACTGCGTAATAGCCTGCTGATGTGCAGCTTGAATATGGCTCGATAAAATAGGTGCGAGTGCATTTAAATACTGATAAACCAGGGGATAGGGCTTATGGGTCCAGGCAAGAACGCAAACGCCCACAAGACTTCGTTCATACATGAGCGGGAAGGCATAAAGTGTTTGCGCCTGTGTTTCTTCAATACCGGTTGCAATGGGGCACAAAATCCCTTCCGTTTCCGATAATAAAATAGCTTTTTGTTCGGTGGCTACTTGACCAATAATGCCTTCACCGAGCGCGTAACGTGGTCTTATCGATTGGTTATTAATCAACGCAAATACACCGATAGCTTCTAAGCAAGCTTCTTGTGCATCAAAAAGATAAATAGCACCAGTGCCCGCTTGACTGTAATGGGCAATGGTATTCATACCGCTTTGACATAAATGTTTTAAATCTCTTGCTTCACTGACCATGGCAGCAAATTCAGTTAGACCATCTTTCAGCCAATTCTGTTGTTTGGCTTCTTCATGATTATGACGCAAGGTTAATGTCATATTGGATAAGGCTTGGCCTAAGGTATCAATCGGCGAGCGGGGCTTAATATCAGAATGGAAATCCCCTTGGGCAATGGCATTTGCTTCATCAACAATTTGATTAAAATCATCAAGCATGGCGTTGACAGCAATACCTAGACGGTCTTTATCACTTTTGATATCGATGCGGTGACTATAATCGCCCTCTGCCATGCTGCCAGTGACGGTTTCAACCTCTTGAAGCGTTTGAATCACACGATTAAAGGCTTGGCTTAAAATATCAAATTCAAGGGCACCTGAAATCGCGACGTGTTGATCCAGATTACCCTTAGCGAGTTCGTCCGCCATCTTTACGAGCTGACTGAGAGGACGCGTCATGGTTCTCGTCAATAAGAATCCCATAAGTACACAAAGTATTGCCCCAATGAGCAACAGACCTAAGTTAATAAAATAAGTTTGCATCATTTGTTCTCGCAGCATGAGCAAACGTTCATTAGATATATGTCGTTGTTGATCAATAAAGGCGCTTAGTTGGGTTCGCAGCTTGAGAAAAAGCGGCGCGGTTCTTTGAAAGAAAAAAACGCGAGCGCTTGCCATATCAGTCATGGATTCATTTGCAAGTGCAAGGCTATTGATTTCTTGTATCGCGTTATTCATTCGCCCGACATCTTTAGACACATTCTTTTCCGCAGTATTATCAGTGCTAAGAAGCAGGGCATTGCTCGCAGGTAAGACATCATTAATCCATAATTGTTTACGTTGTAATTGATAAGCAGTTTGTCCAGTAATAAGCCAATCGCGTTCGGCGCCTATCATATTATTCAGTTTGTTGCGAAGGCCAATGCTGTTTTCAACAACACTATTGAGATGATCAGAAAGGGCTTCTGTTTTTTGAATCACGGCATGGATTTGAACCAACGTATACAAAATAGTGCCAATCAGTATGATAGCAACCAGGCTAAAACCTACACCTATTTTGTAGCCTAGGCGATTGTGCAAGGCATGTAAATTCATCATCATCCTTAATAAACGCAAGTCACTTCCACAAGCGTATGTTGCCATCGCTTATGCGATGGTATCGTTATCCCTCATGAGGGCTTAGCCATCTCTTTCCTCAAAGAAATAAGGGCATTTTTTGTACTTAAGTAAAAAACCAAAAAACACGCCTGCCAGAAACCTAGATATAGATGCTTCGAAACGCACGCAAGCCATCGTCGTACGATGGCTTTTTTATTAGTGTAGTCTATCTTTTCGATAGTTGCGGGATATCATGTGAATATGCTATAAATGATAGTTCGTTATGCGTTTAGCTTGAGTGCGGCGCTTTTTATTAACCACAGGAGCGGATAGATATGTGTAAAGTATTTTCAATTATTGTGATTGCACTGGGTGTAGTATTGGGTATTATAGCAGCTTTAGTACCAGCAGAAAGCTTATCTGGGCTGGCCTTTATTCCCAAATTTTTCGAAATTTTTATACCAATATTAGGCGCTGGTGCATTAATAAAATACCTGTTTTCCTATAAATGTGGTTGCAGCTGCTGCAACAAAGGCACAGAGTGCAGTAAGTAATTCTGAAAACATGTGTTGTTTGATTTAATGCATGACAAAAAACGCCCCGTTCCTCTTGCTCACGAGGCTGGAGGAGGGGGAAAAGTTGTTATGCAGCAATGATACATTAGACTTTACGCGTCACACTGATAACGCCAGGCACTTGCTTAAACAGACCTTGCAGATTGTGAAGCGCATCTAATCCTTCAAGTTCAAGGGTCAGCTTGATCGCGACTTGTTGGTTTGCTTTATTTCGCTGCGTGTTGATCCCAATCAATTTAGCAGTTTTATGACCACTTAGCATACTTGTTAAATCTCTTATTAAATCTGCGCGATCATCAGCCCATACCGTTAAATCTGCCAAAAATAGCGAGGCTGGCGCTTGTTGCCATCCAACCTCGATAAGGCGCTCGGGTTCTGGATTATTGATAATATTAGGGCAGTCAAGCCGGTGAACGCTGATGCCACGACCTCGGGTAATAAAGCCTATCACTTGATCACCTGGGAGCGGTTTACAACATTGTGCCGGGTGACTTAAGAGTTCATCAATGCCCGCCAATTGTACCCGGGTTTGCTTAGGTTTAGGGATAGCTGCGATGGGTTTTACGGTAGGCGTGCTGGTCTCGCTTGTTGGCATTAAGAGTTGCTGTAAAACTTGAATAGGATGACCTATTTTAAGATCGCCACTTCCTAAGGCCGCATAAAAATCGTCAACATGCTTAAAAGCCAGTTTTTTTGTGAGCTTAGCGAGTTCAAATGGAGGCAAATGGTGCTGTTTTAATTCACGATCCCATTGTTCTCTGCCATCCTCAATATGACGTTCATGATCTTGTTGTTTAAACCAATGGAATACTTTTGCACGGGCTCTGGGTGTTGCCAGATAGCCAGCATGCATATTCATCCAATCTCGACTTGGATTTGGCTGCTTTTGAGTAAGGATTTGAACTCTGTCACCGGTTTTTAATAAATACGTTAAGGGTACAATGGCGTCATTAATTTTAGCGCCCTTACAACGGTGACCTACCATGGTGTGAATTTGGTATGCGAAATCAAGCGGGGTTGCGCCATGGGGTAAATCAACGATATCGCCTTTGGGTGAAAACACATAAACTCTATCTTGAAATAAGCTTTTTAGATCGGTCGCGGTCGTTTGAGTGTCATCATCGCCGCTAAGCTCTTGTTGCCATTCAAGTAACTGGCGTAGCCAATTGATTTTTGCTTCGAATTGTTCTTCAACACCAGCACCCTCTTTGTATTTCCAATGGGCAGCAAAACCTAATTCAGATTCTTCATGCATTTTTTGTGTACGAATTTGAATTTCAACATTATGATGCGCAGGGCCTATGATGGCTGTATGAATCGATTGATAGCCATTGGGTTTAGGTTTACTGATATAATCGTCAAATTCAGCAGGGATTTGCTCCCAATGATGATGCACAACACTCAGTGCGGCATAGCAGGATTCAATATCAGGACTTAAAATACGAAGCGCAATGGCATCATAAATTTGCTCGAGGGGCACATTTTTTCGTGTCATTTTGCGGTAAATTGAATAGATATGTTTCACCCGACCGCTGATTTCAACAAAAGGGACGCCTGCTTTGTTAAGTGCATCACAGAGTAATTGTTGCACATGTAAGACATATTGTTCTCGTTCTGAGCGTCTGCCTTCAATCGCTCTCGCCAATTGTTTATAAGTTTCAGGTTCAAGGTATCGAAAGGCTAAATCTTCTAATTCCCATTTGAGCTGACCAATACCAAGACGATTCGCGAGGGGTGCATAAATATCTTTGACAAGTCCTGCAAGCTTTTGTTGTTGTTCGATGTTTTGCTTTTTTGCCATACGTAGCAATAAGACTTGTTCAGCAAGCTTGATGAGCACCATATCAACATTGTCAACCAGGGCTAATAGCATTTTGCGCAAGTTGTCGGTGTATTGTCCTTGTTTTGAAAAACTATGATGATTTTGGTACCAAAGACCTATTGTATCCATGCCTTGCACGCCGGCAAGCAAATGGGCAACGCTTGGGTGGATATGGCTGCTAAGCTCAGATGGGTGGATATTGGCTTGTTTTATCGTGAATAAGAGTAATGCTGCGGCGCTTGCATAAATGTCTAGGTTAAGATTATCTAACAAGGTAATCATATCAAGACCTAATTGAAGGCAATTTTCACCCGTGGATGTGTGTAAATTGGCCCCCAATAGTTTTGCATAATCAAGACAAGTGCTTATCAGTGTGAAATCAGCTGGCGTGAGCTTCGCGTTAAGGCTTGATAGCCACGCATCGGTATGTGCTAGAACAGGCAGATGTATTTCATCGGTGTTTGTGCGTTTTACCATAATCATTCCCTACTGCGGCACAGCTTTAAAAGCCTAGGATTTTGTTAATAAGGCCATGACTTCGACATGCGCGGTATGCGTGAACATGTCTATAAGGCCCAACTTTTCTAGCCGAAACCCATGATGTTTAAGGATCCCTAAATCGCGTGCCAAAGTGGCTGAATGGCAAGACACATAAACAAGGGTTTTAGCGCCCAGTGCGGCTATGTGATGCATCAGCGCTTCAGCGCCTGCTCTGGGTGGGTCAATCAGTATTTTATCATAGTGCCGATACCAGGGTGCCTTGGTATCGGGTTTGAATAAGTCGGCAACGTGAAAATCGGTATTGGAAAGCCCATGATGTGCAGCATTTTCACGCGCTTGTGCTACCATGCGGGCGTCACCCTCGATACCAGTGACTGATTTGGCCTGTGTGGCTAAGGGCAGTGAAAAATTACCTAAACCACAAAAAAGATCAAGCACATCCTCATCTTTTGTTGGGGCAAGCCAGGCCAATGCTTGTCGTATCATAGCTTCATTGACTTTGGCGTTAATTTGCAAAAAATCGCCAGGTTTAAAGAATAAACGAAGCCCAAAATCAGGTAGGCTGTAGGATAACGACGGTGAAGATGTATGACTGCAACAAGTGATAGAGTCAGGTCCTTTGGGTTGTAGGTAGATAATGAAGTCATGTTCGCGACTAAAGGTTTGCAAGATTTCA
Source organism: uncultured Legionellales bacterium (assembly GCA_945957175.1). Taxonomy (GTDB): domain Bacteria; phylum Pseudomonadota; class Gammaproteobacteria; order UBA1113; family UBA1113; genus CAMFJL01. The sequence goes on along the minus strand of CAMFJL010000010.1, from coordinate 37,091 downwards.
AGATCGGCTGTTGTGAACGCTTCTAAATGACGAATGACTAATATGATGCCCTCATCAGCAACGCTGATTTCAATTTGAGGAATGGCCTTGTATATCGATAAGGCCATGATAAGCGTGCGTAAGGCTTCAAATTGCAGCCCAACTTCGGGAATGAGTACTTGGCACGACGTTAAATCTGCAAGAAAACGGCCATCAACTTCGCGAAAACCAATGAGTAGTTTTTGTTTTTTTTCCACCCATTTGATACCAAGTCGGGCGCGCCGGCGATAGCCAATGCTAGGTCCAGTGATGGCTGGGGCAATTACCTCAGGTGTCATTTGTGAGAAGTGATTGAGTTGCTCTAATACCCAGTCAGTTTGGTAATGTAAGGCTTGCTGGGGATCAAGATGCATTAACATGCAACCACCACAGATATCTACATGATGACAGGGTGGGGTTACACGGGTGTGAGATGGATTGTCTACCTTGATGGCTTGCGCTTCGGCATAACGTCGATGCATACGCAATTTATCAATATGTACTACTTCACCTGGTAGTGCGCCTCGGACAAAAACTACCTTACCTGGCGTGTCTTGATTGTCTGTAGGTAAATGTGTAATACCGCGACCTTCGTGGCTTAATGTTTCAATGGTCAGTGTCGTTGTGATGGCTTGTGTTTTCATGCTATTTTTTCAATAAGTATTTAGGAAATTAAAGGACTATCCTGCCAGGCTTGTTCAAAGGCTAGCAAATGTGGTTTATCGCTGCTCTGAAGATAGGTACGTAATTGTATTTTTGTGGCTTCATAATCCGCGTCAGTTAGTCGACCACGGATCCATTCAAAGCGTAAAAAGACTAAATAAGTATTGAGCACATCGGTTTCACAATAGTGCCGAATATCTTCTATGCGGCCTTCTTGAAAAGCTGGCCACACCTCACTGCCATGCATATTCATTTTTCCAGGTAAACCAAGTAATTGAGCGATAGCATCCAAGGGTGCAACTGCGCGTGCTTGATATCCAGACAGCAAATCCATGAGATCAATATGTCGATAATGATAGCGACTAAGATAATTATTATAGCGAAACTGTGGATTGTTATCCCCATGTTCCCAATAAGTGGGTGCAGCAATACCGTGATAAAGTGCCCGGTAATGCAGCACAGGTAAATCAAAACCACCACCATTCCAACTCACAAGTGTAGGCGTATGTTTCTCAATCCCTTCGAAAAAGCGACGAATAAGCTCCGCTTCGTTACTGTGTGCGTCGCCTAAAGACCAAACATGAACCTTGTTAGGGGTTGCCAATACCAAAGAGATGGCTACAATTTTTTGTAAATAATGGGGTAGAAAAGATTTGCCTGTTTCTTGCTGGCGAAGTGTCAACATGGCATCAGCGATATCGTGTGCATCAAGATGCGCACTGTTATGCAGAATCTGTCCTGCCTTTGTATCAGGAATAGTTTCAATATCGAATACAAGTATGCTCACAGGGTTCTCAAAAAAAATGTTGCGTGATAGGCATGCGTCGCTCTTTGCCGAAAGCGCACGGAGTGACGCGAGGACCGATAGCTGCTTGCCTTCGTTTATATTCATTATGCGCAACCAGTTTTACGATGCGACGCACCTCATCGATAGGGAAACCTGCTGCTGCAATGGTTTCGATGCTTTGACGTTTCTCAATAAAACGATACAACATATCATCGAGCACGGCGTAATCAGGTAAGGTGTCGCTGTCTTTTTGACAAGGACTAAGCTCGGCACTTGGTGCTCTTTCAATTGTACTTATTGGAATAACCGGGCTTAATTGATTACGATAAGCGGCTAAACGATAGACTTCCGTTTTATAAACATCTTTAATGGGTGAAAACCCACCCGCCATATCACCGTATAATGTAGCATAACCCACAGCGGTTTCACTCTTATTACTTGTTGCAAGTAAAAGGCTGCCCAATTTATTTGATAATGCCATCAGTAATACGCCGCGACAGCGCGCTTGTAAATTTTCTTCCGTTTTATCTGCTGATTTTCCATGAAAAATCGGTGCTAAAGCTGCATGAAAAGGAGCTAGCATTGGCTCAATAGGAAAAGTAAGTGTTTCTATCTGAAGGTTGTTAGCTAAGGCAGAAGCATCCTCATTGCTTATCTCGGCAGTATATTGTGAAGGCAGAAGAACACCTTTGACGCTTGTAGGTCCCAAGGCATCAACAGCAATGCATGCAACAAGCGCAGAATCAATGCCGCCAGATAGTCCTAAGATGACGTTCTTAAATCCATTTTTATTGACATAATCGCGTAAGCTAAGTACGAGTGCTTGATAGATGTTGGCATCACTATCGTCAGCTGCTTCAAGTGGTGTTAAGCATTGCAATTGTAGTTTTTCTGCAGATTTATGTATCTGTACTACCAGCATGGCTTCACTAAAACCCGCTGCACGGCCTATGCATTCACCCTGTGCATTGAGCACAAACGAGTGACCATCATAGACCAGCTCATCTTGGCCGCCAACGCAAGCGGTATAAATGAGCGGTAATCCTGTATCTGCGACACGCTCCGCCATGACATGTTCGCGGCGTCTTATTTTTTGATGATCAAAAGGGGAGGCATTGATGCTTAATAGTAACTCTGCGCCTGCTGCCTTTGCTGCAAGTGCGACAGGGGGATGCCAAAAATCTTCGCAAATGGCAAGGCCTAGACGAATACCGTGACAATCAATCATGCAAGATGACTCACCCGCAGTAAAATAGCGTTTATCATCAAAAACACCGTCATTGGGCAATATTTGTTTGTAGTAATGGGCGTAAATTTGATGGTTGCGGATATACACCAAGGCGTTATGAACCTTATTGTCAGCAGATACCATGGGTAAACCCAGAATAATATCGGTTGGTGGCAAGGTTGGACATAATTCAGTCAAAGTGTCAGCCACTTGCGTCATAAAATCATGACGATAAAGCAAGTCTTCAGCGGGATAGCCCGTGAGTGCAAGTTCCGGTGTGATAATAAGATGCGCGTGATGTTGTTTATAAGCTTGCCATGCGAGTGTGCGAATGCGCTCAGCATTGGTAGCAAGTGCGCCCATCGTGGAATTCATTTGTAGGGCGACAAGGGTCATTGTGTTATGCATAGGGTTAAGCCGATTAGTCATCATCATCGCATTTTAGCATAAATGGCCAGCGAGGCGTATGCGTAGCGGATACGGATGGTTATTGTGATAGTACCACCGATATACTCAGAGTTGTTCAACATGCATGTTGAACGATTTTTAGTATGCACATGAGAGGTATTTAAGATGATGCTATGGCAGCGTTATTGCCGACAGTCTCGGGGCTTTTCTTTGCTTGAGAGCCTCATCTGCTTGGCGATGATCATTATTTTAACCGCCATAGCATTGCCAGTTTTGCTTAGTTTACAACAATCGCAATTAACGCAACTGACCAACAATCTAACGACTGCCGTTAAAACAGCAAGGGCGCAGGCGCTATATTATCGTAGTACAACATTTATTTGCCCAAGCGCTACGGGTAATCGTTGTGATAATGATTGGAATCAGCCACACGTGCTAGTGATGTTAGCTGCTAGTCGTACTGCAGAGGCACGCGTGCTCTACGATATACCTATGCCACATGTGTTAGGCACATTAACATGGCAAGGATTTGGCAGTAGTCCATATCCGCAAATGAATCCCAGCGGTGATAGTTTTCAGTATAACGGGACCTGGCGATATTGTCGTCAAGACGCGCAAATGCAGGAAGAAAATCGTACGATTCGTTTGAGTCGAACTGGAAAGGTCACAGTGACTTCGGGAGACGTGTGTTAAACGAGTTATTTGGTGCCGAAGGTCGGGGTCGAACCGACACGGTGTTGCCACCACCGGATTTTGAGTCCGGCGCGTCTACCAGTTCCGCCACTCCGGCAAAGATTGGATAACAGTAGAGCCGCGCAGTATGACAGAGGCGCCAATAAACGTCAATGCGTTTTTGCTGATCGCGTTACGCTAAATGAAAAGTAACCGAACCAAGCAGTTTTGACGATGACCTTAAGTGAGCGGCGCAGCTACTTTAGCGTTATTCGCAAGCACCACGAGGGGCAAAAAAAGTATCTTTAGATGCCAGCTTTGTCTCATGCACCATGGCATTCTATTGTAACAGTGTAAATCGGTCTACACCTTTGAGTGCAATGAGCCTAATCTGTTATTTAATCAGGCTCATTGCATACTACACAAGTCTACTTAATTTATGGATAGCGACTATTGCTTAACGCAAGTCATTGAGCCATTTCCACCCGTTTGGTATGCCGGCTCATAATAGAATTTATGAAAGGCCGTTGTCACTTTACCTTGAGGATCTTTATCATGCGTGACTGTTGCAATGCCTACCCCTCTATCAGTGGGCTTCGATGCTGCAGTATTTTCAAAATAAATAGCTAGGCTATTACCGCTTGCGGCAGCTTCGCCAATAAAAGTAGTACCATCTGTTTCTTTCAAGCTCACATTGTATGCACCAAAATTATGAGCAAAGTCACTATCTTTTTTATCCAAGGTTAAGGACGCTTTGAGATTTTGATAACCACCATCATGCATATCATAACCTGAACATAGGTAGTTACCCGCTAAGCCCAAATTATCTGACGATGCTAGACTCATTTGACTAAATGCAAGACATATAACGGCAAATATAAGTTTTTTATTGAACATATAAATAATCCCTCAATAGGTTAATAACACTTACAAAACTGTGCCAGTTTACACAATAGCTTTTATAAGCACAAATGAAAAAGCCATGATACTATCCAAGATAATCCGGTGGCCATATGGCAGCAATTATCATACGGCCTTCTTCTTGTAATAAATTAAAGGTTCGGCACGCAGCAGGCGTTTGCATGACTTCGACACCGATGCCTTGTTGCTGTAATGCGACGATAAGCTCAGGTGATAATGTTTGCAGTTTAAGGCCAGTGCCTACCAGTAACAATTGCGGTTTTAATAGCAATGCAGGTGCAAGTTTGGCTATGCTCAACTCAGTTATATGTGGGGCAGGGCAGGGATCAATGAGCAGGGTTGGTGAGAGCAAGCAGGGTTGGGTATGCGCTTGGCCATTAATATAAAAAGCACGCTCATCATAACGCGTAATTTTATACAAACTATCGCCAAGTTCTGGGGCAATATGCATGGTTTTAGCCTTTAGGATTACAAAACACTATGATATCATATGTTAATCTGCGAATAGGATATTAGAGTTGGACATGATAAAACAGCTGTGGCATAGATTTGTATTGCGTTGGTGCCGTGCCTCAAGACCTTTTCTAGGGTGGACATGCGCTTTATTGATACTAGGAGTGTGTACAAGTTATGCCCAACCGTTAGGGCGCTTTGAAACAATACAACTGATTAACCGAAATATTCTGCCGATTCTCAAGCGTGACAAAATCGATGGTGCCGCAATCATTGTTTATGATCATGGGATTGCACATGCTTTTTATTATGGCGAGGCGACTGGACGTCGTGGTGATAGAGTCACTGAAAACACAGCCTTTGAAGTGGGTTCCGTGAGTAAGCTTTTTACCAGTGTGTTGTTAGCATTAGCGGTTCAGCAAGGCCGTATGCATTTAACCGATTCAGCGGCTGACTATCTGCCTAGTTTGCGTACCAATTTTTATATGGATTCAGTGAACCTTGAGGATTTAGCAACCCATGTTAACGGCATGGGCGATATGCCAGGTCCGCGTATTAAAACACAAGCACAAATGATAGATAGCCTCAGTGGCTGGCGTCCAAGCTCGCCGATTGGTCTTCGTTGGCATTATTCTAATGTAGGGTTCGGCGTGTTAGGATATACTCTTGAAAACAGCTATCACATGTCGTATGACGATATCTTAAAGACTCAGCTCTTAGATCCCCTGCATATGTCACAAACAGGCATTACGGGGCGTGCTTGTCGTTATATCATCTGTGCTGAGGGACATAGCTGGAATGGCGCGCCAGTTACAACAACCTCTAAGCTGCTTATTATTCCCGCTGCAGGTTCGATACAAGCCTCAGGTCGCGATATGCAAAAATTTCTTGCAGCTGCGCTGAATTTACCTGGTACGCCACCAAGTATTGCGAAAGCTATGCATTTGAGTCAGCAACCGGTTTTTGAGACACCCTATGGCGGTCAAGCCCTAGGTTGGGAAGTGCATGAGTTATCGGATATTGCCCCCACAGGACTCATTCGCGGTTTTGCTGCTGTCACGATTCGCACCTCATCTGTACGTCCGGCAGAGGCGTTATCACCTGATGAAGTTTATATGTTCGATAAAACCGGTACAGTTGCAGGTTACCGTGCATACATTGCAGCGGTGCCTGCAAGACAGTCAGGTATTGTTATTTTGGTGAATCAAGCAACATCTCGTAATAAATTGGTGCAGGCAGCAAGACGGGTGATAGTCCCAATTGCAAGCCAGCCATAGGTTATCAATGTATGGTAACGATTCTTGAACGCCCGCGACAACAATTAGCTGAGCCCTTATCAACGGATCTTCCCGATTGGATTCAAACACTTTATGCAAGTCGCGGTGTGACTGAATCAAATGCTTTGGCCAAAGGGCTTGAGCATCTTTTGCCTTTTGATACCATGAAAGATGTCAGCAAGGCGGCCATTCGTTTAGCGGATGCATTAGTAGCACAAGAACGATTACTGATTATCGGTGATTTTGACTCTGATGGTGCAACAAGCACCGCCCTTGCTGTGAGCGCGCTGCGTGCTTTTGGTGCTTTATATGTTGATTATCTCGTGCCTAATCGTTTTGAGTATGGTTATGGACTTACACCTGAGATTGTTTCAGTTGCAAAAGCAAAACAGCCGCAGGTGATTATTACAGTTGATAATGGTATTGCGAGCGTCGAGGGCGCTCATGCTTGTCACGATGCGGGTATCGATCTGATCATTACAGATCATCATTTGCCAGGAAATGCCTTACCTAAAGCCTGTGCTATTGTTAACCCAAATCAATTAGGTTGCGCTTTCCCAAGTAAACATTTGGCAGGGGTTGGCGTTATTTTCTACGTGATGTTGGCGTTGCGTCATGAACTTCGTTTACGCGATTGGTTTACCACAAAAAACATGGCGGTACCTAATCTTGGGCAATGGCTGGATTTAGTTGCGTTGGGTACAGTTGCTGATGTGGTGCCGCTTGATAATAATAATCGTCGCTTAGTCCATCAAGGCATTATGCGCATGCGCACTGGGCAGCTGCGCCCAGGCTTGCAGGCATTATTACAGATAGCGAATCGTTCATTAAAACAGTTAGTTGCCAGCGATTTGGGTTTTGCTGTTGCGCCGCGCTTAAATGCAGCAGGTCGTTTAGATGACATGAGCCTAGGCATTAATTGCTTACTTGCGGATAATCTGGATACAGCGATGAAGCTTGCTGCAAAGTTAGATATACTCAATACCGAACGGCGCGCTATTGAGGCTACGATGCAGGCGCAAGCATTTAAAGCCCTCAATGACATGTCGTTGTCAGAGCCGGCAACGCAAGCTGCGGCTTTGTGTGTGTACGACGCGAGTTGGCATCAAGGCGTGATTGGTATTTTAGCTTCGCGCATTAAAGATAAATGGCACCGACCCGTTATTGCGTTTGCCAGCGTTGGTGAAGACGAATTAAAGGGCTCGGCACGTTCGATTGCAAGTGTACATATTCGAGATGTGCTGGCGGCTATCGCGAGTCATCATCCGGGATTGATAACTCGATTTGGCGGTCATGCACAGGCCGCGGGCCTTAGTTTACGCAAGCAAGATTTACCGGCTTTTCGTGAAGCATTTGAGCAGGCAGTTGCCAAGTGTGTACAACCGGATGATTTGAATCCCGTTTTATATTCTGATGGTGCCTTGGACAGTGCCCAATTAACCTTAGATGTGGCCGAGCTACTACGTGATCTTGAACCTTGGGGGCAGGCATTTCCAGCGCCATTATTTGATGGTACATTCAACGTTTACGATCAGCGTTTAGTGGGTGGCAAACATTTAAAACTTTGTTTAAGCTTACCGGATTCACCTGTATTGATAAATGCGATCGCCTTTAACATTAATACGGCAGAATGGCCTAATCATCGTTGCCAGCAGCTTTATGCAGCGTATCGTTTAGATGTAAATGAATTTCGAGGGCGTAAGGACTTGCAGCTGATTATTGAGCATTGTCGCCCTATTTAAAAGACGAAGTGTATACAAGGAGCGCATATGAATTGTCCCCATTGTCAGGCCGCATGTGAAGATGGGCAGGCTTACTGCGGTCGTTGTGGCCAAGCATTAATGACTGAATCAGATGTGTCTAATGCGCGAAAGCCTATGGGTGTTGTGAAACCAGTGTTTATTCACTGGTTATTTCTGTTAAGATTGGTGCCTAAAGCATTACAGTTTTCTATCATCATCGGTGGTATAACCGGATTTCTTTCTTTGGGTTATATGGCATTTTTTACTAATCATATCAATCTATGGCCGCCTTTTATCTATCCCTTCTTCATGGCTTTTGTCGCATTTTTGGGTATTGGATGGATGATTAAGCTGCGTAATTATCAAGAAACAAAGTATTTATTTTTCTCCGATCATCTCGAGTATTATGATGGTTTTTGGAATATTGAGCGTAAAGATATTCGCTATCGTAACATTACTCAAATTGATTTGCATCGTTCAGTTATTCAACGTATTTATGGTATTGGTACCTTACGCATGACTGTGCCTGGTTATGCTAACGCTGTGGCGCTTGCTGATCTGAAAGATCCAGAGCGCGTATTTCATCAGCTTCAGCAATATGTCAATCAAGCAAGCAGTCATTTGGGACGTTAAACAAAGCAAAACCTACAGCAGGGGATATATATGACAACAGTGGGCTTTATTGGTTTGGGGCATATGGGTGGTCCTATGGCGAAGCGGTTATTGAGTGCGGGTTTTGATGTCACTGTTTTTGATCAAGTCGCAGAAGCGGTTGATGCGCTTAAACAGGTAGGGGCGAAGATTGCTACGAGTCTTGCGGATGTCGCCAAGGCCGATGTTGTCATAACTATGTTGCCGCATGATAAAGCAGTGCTTTCGGTTTATGAGGTTTTATGTCAGCACACGAAAAGTCCAACAATACTCGTCGATTGCTCAACGGTGAGTATTGCCACGACCTTAGCGATTCATGCCCAAGCTGAACAAGCAGGCTTATCTTTATTGGATGCGCCTGTTTCGGGCGGTACAAAAGCAGCAAGCAATGGTGCATTAACCTTTATGATAGGTGGTAATGCTGAGGTTTTAGCACAGATCCAACCCTTATTCGATGCAATGGGTAAGCAAACCTTTTTAGCAGGCAAAGCATCGCATGGGCAGGCTGCAAAAATTTGTAATAATATGCTATTGGGTATTTCTATGTTGGGTGTCAGTGAGATGTTCCATTTAGCCCATCGTTTAGGACTTGATGCAAAAAAAGTATTTGATATTGCCAGTCATGCTTCGGGGCGTTGTTGGTCATTAACCGAATATTGTCCGTGGCCGGAGGTTCTGCCCGATGTGCCATCAAGCCATGATTATCAACCCGGGTTTACAGCACAAATGATGTTAAAGGACTTAACCCTGGCTGAACAAGTCGCAGGACAGCAAGGCGCTGCTTGCGTGCTCGGTAGCACCGCAGCTGCATTGTATCGTTTGTTTTGCCAGCAAGGCCATGGTCATCTTGATTTTTCAGCCGTGCAGGCTTGGTTTGAGTGCTCAATACCCGACTAACGCATGTCTTCATTTGGACAAAATAGCTTATATCATGACCTTGATTACCTTCTCCCGCAAGGGGAGAAGGGCATTTTTTGCACCACTATGTTTTAGTTAGGTAACTGACCCATGGATTGTATTGTTTTATCCAAGTCATCAGGTGAAACTCCGTAGAGTGACATAGGATTGCCATCTTGGCCTTGGAAAATGAGTACCGGTGTACCTGGGAACTGATACTTGTTAAGGAATGCCATGTTTTTAGCAAACTTAGCATCTGCATCTGCATTGGGTGCACTAAGAGGCGCTAAGCCACCTGACTCGGTAGCATCATTAAATTGTTTTTCATTTTGTGCCATGGCGTCACTTGGATTGGATGCTGCAAGAATAGCTTTGGCGATACCTGCACTCGAGTCTTTTAAGAAGCCTACCCAGATCCAACGAATCGCAAGATTACCCGATTGAACAGCGGGTCGTGTCATTTCATAAAGCTTGTGGCAATAAATGCAATTAGGATCAGCGACAACGTACATAACATGTTTAGCATTAGCTTTACCATCTTGAACCCAGGCGGTATTAGGACTATCAGCAAGCGCGTTTTTGGCAACAGAAGCATTGATGTACTTTTGCGTATCTGTGTCACTTTGGTTTGTGCCGTCAGCGGTAAGTAGTGCACCCACAACAGCATAACGACCTTGGCTGTCAACATAGACAATGGATGGTGCGCCTTGACCTGCTTTGGATTTGACTACAAAACCTTGCAAATTGCCAACGGATGGAAAAGATTGCACAATTTCAACTTGATTATGTGTCAAGCTATTCAGTAGCGTTTCGGCAGCTTTGGTATCCATGGTGGACGCCGATGCAGGGGTATTTGCGGGTGGTGTGGGTACAGCCGTTGTCGAGTTTACGCTTTGGGGTGTGGCAGCGGCGAATGCAGATGCACTCAACACAGTGCCTAAGGTCATAGCAAGAATAGCACGAGCGGTAGTCATAAGAACTCCTGGGTATAAGACGATGTGACCCTAATCATAGCATCATTATGACAAAACAGGGAGGGTGATTATTACCAAAGAGTATATACCTGTGTTTTATGTTATTTTAGGCTTACATCGCCTATAACCTTATGTTATGCTAGCGCCAATTTAGGAGTTTTATCATGTTAACCTCAAGCCTTAGTGAGTTAGCCTTGCGTTGGTCGCTACCATTACCAACGCAAGATCAATCGTTTCAAGGTATAAGTATTGATTCTCGTCAGGATAATCATGGGCGATTGTTTGTGGCAATCGTGGGAGAACATCTTGATGGCCATCATTATTTGGCTGAAGCTAAACAACAAGGTGCTGTGGCAGCTTTGGTTAATCGGCAGGTGCCTGGTGTTGATATACCGCAGTTTATTGTTGATGATACGCGCTTAGCCTTAGGCGATATAGGTCGATTGGCAAGAGAGCGTCTTGGTGCTAAAGTACTTGCACTCACTGGCAGTTGTGGCAAAACAACAACAAAAAATTTGTTAGCATCGATTTGTCGGCAAGCAGGCCAGGCTGCGGCAACCGTCGGTAATTTAAATAATGATTATGGTGTACCCATGACCTTGGCTAATTTGCCCGAGGGACTTGATTATGCAGTGATTGAAATGGGTGCTAATCATCAACAAGAAATTGCTTATTTGACAGCTATTGCTAAACCAGATATCGCGCTTATCACCAATATAGGCCCAGTTCACCTTGAAGGTTTTGGAAGCTTAGCTGGTGTTGCTAAAGGGAAAAGCGAAATTTTTCAGGGGTTAACAACGCAGGGTGCAGCGATTATCAATCTTGACGATGTCTTTGCCAATGATTGGTTGCAGTTAACAGAAGGGTATAGACAAGTCACTTTTGCACTGTCAAAGCCCGCCATGATACATGCTAAGGATCTCTCCCAAGATGCTGAAGGGCGGTTTACTTTTACCCTCGTTACGCCTGAAGGTGAAGCCAGTGTGACATTACAGTTATTGGGTCAGCATAATGCCAATAATGCAGTCGCGGCTGCAGCTGCTGCGTTTGCTGCAGGCATTCCTATGTCTCTCATCGTGGCAGGTCTTATTGCTGAGCCCGCAGCTAAGATGCGGATGGTAGCCAACCGTGGATATCAAGAAGCGTATGTATTTGATGATACCTATAATGCAAACCCGATGGCCATGCAAATGGCGCTACAATTACTTGCGACTAAACCTGGGCGCAAAATAGCGGTGATTGGAGATATGGGTGAGCTTGGTCCTGATGCTGCAGTTTGGCACGCGAAGGTGGGTCAAATGGCGCAGTCTCTAGGCATTGATGCGCTCTATGCTGTGGGTCCCTTATCTGCTCATGCTATAGCGCAATTTAGCGGTGAGGCGAAGCATTTTCAAGATAAATCGAGTCTTATTGCAGCATTACGGGAAGTGCTAGATGAGCATACGTACGTACTAGTAAAAGGTTCGCGTAGCGCAGGTATGGAGCAAGTCGTGCAAGGTATATTGGCAGCTTAGGAGTTTGTTAAATTTATGTTAGTCTGGTTGGCGCCCTATTTGGCAAAAATGAATCACAATTTTGCAGTTGTTCATTATTTAACATTACGTGCGATCTTTGCTGCATTGACGTCACTTATCGTAGCGCTCTGTATAGGCCCTGGCATGATACGGTTCCTCACACGCCTTAAGGTGGGACAAACCGTGCGTGATGATGGTCCACAAACGCATTTAAGTAAAGCAGGTACACCGACGATGGGTGGGCTTTTGCTCTTGATTGCGTTTACAGTGAGTGTCTTGCTTTGGGGCGATTTGTCGAATCATTATATTTGGCTCGTGTTATTTGTCACTATCGGTTTTGGACTGGTAGGGGCTTATGATGATTATCGTAAACTGGTGATGAAAAATAGCAAAGGCCTACCCGCAAAATGGAAGTATTTTTGGCAATCGCTGCTTGGACTGGTGGCTGCAATTTATTTATTTAGCCTCGCGAGCACCCCAGAACAAACGTCACTTATTATTCCTTTCATGAAGAATATGGCCATTCCTCTCGGCGCTTGGTTTATTTTGGTGACATATTTGGTGATTGTGGGCGCTAGCAATGCTGTGAATTTAACAGATGGCTTGGATGGTTTAGCAACCTTGCCAACAGTATTTGTGGCTGCGGCTTTAGGCGTATTTACGTACCTTACCGGTAATAGTTTATTTGCCAATTATCTCTTTATCCCATACATCCCCGGGGTGGGCGAGCTTACGATTATCTGTGCAGCTTTAGTTGGTGCAGGCCTTGGCTTTCTATGGTTTAACAGCTATCCAGCCCAAGTCTTTATGGGCGATGTCGGTTCTCTAGCTTTGGGTGCTTCACTTGGGATCATCGCGGTAATTGTAAGACAAGAGTTGGTTTTATTTATCATGGGCGGTATTTTTGTTGCAGAGACGTTGTCAGTTATATTACAGGTGGGCAGCTATAAACTACGAAAAAAACGGATCTTCCGTATGGCGCCTCTGCATCATCATTTTGAATTAGCCGGGCTTACAGAACCCAAAGTTATCATCCGTTTTTGGATAGTGACATTTATTCTCGTATTACTGGGATTGTCTTCACTTAAGTTGCGCTAAATAAAAGGATGTGGCCAATGACACAAGGTTCTCGATTGGATGGTTTAAGTAGCGCAAAGCATATTGTTGTTTTAGGCTTAGGGCCGACGGGACTTTCTTTTGTCCGCTATTTGCATAGTATCGGTATAAATTGTACGGTTAATGATAGCAGGCTTGAGCCGCCTGGATTACATGAGTTATCAGAACACTTTCCAAATACGAAAATGATACTTGGCCAGTTTGACGAACAGAGCTTAGCAGATGCTGAATTTATTTTTATAAGCCAAGGTATTGCGACTCAAGAGCCCGCTATTGCTAAGGCTTTAGCTCGAGGGCAAGCTGTTGTGAGTGACATGGAGCTATTTGCGCACGCTGCAAAAGCCCCGATCATCGCAATCACGGGTTCCAACGCCAAGAGCACTGTGACAACCTTGGTGGGACAGATGCTTACGGCTGCTGGAAAACAGGTGCTTATGGGCGGAAATATAGGGATTCCAGCGCTTGATCTTTTACAGCAAGCGCAACCGGATGCGTATGTGCTTGAGGTATCTAATTTTCAATTAGATACCTCAGCCTATTTCCCAACAACCATTGCGTGCGTGCTCAATATCAGTCCGGATCATTTAGATAGATACGAACACTATAGCGATTATATTGCCGCTAAATTGCGTATTTATCGGGATTGCGAAAAAGCAATCATTAATCGAGATGATCCTGTTGCTTGGCCAAGCGATCTTGGTCGAGTCATGACGTCATTTGGCAGTGATAAACCCAACGTTGGCGCCTTTGGCTTAGAGACCATTGGTGATCAGACGTATTTATCTTTTGGCTCAACGCAACTGTGTCCGGTAAGCGAACTTAAAATTTTAGGACGGCATAATTGGCAAAACGCCTTGGCTGCCTTGGCTATTGCCTATAGTTTTGGTGCTACGTTTGCGCCTATGCTCGAAATCTTACGAACATTCACCGGCTTGAAGCATCGTTGCCAATGGGTTGCAACCATCGACAATGTGCATTGGTATAACGACTCTAAAGGTACTAATATAGGCGCAACACTGGCCGCCATTCAGGGTTTTTCAGGCGTTATTACGGGTAAACTGATTCTGTTACTTGGTGGGATTGGTAAGGGCGCAGATTTCAGTCTCTTAGCTAATGCTATTGACAACCATGTTAAGGGTGTTGTTGTCTTTGGCAAAGAAGGACCAGATATCGCGCAAGCGCTTGCCAATAAACTACCCATTGCTGAGGGCATCAATTTTGACGATGCATTAGCAAAAGCTGCTGCAATGGCAACAGCCGGTGATACGGTACTATTATCGCCCGCATGCGCAAGTTTCGATATGTTTAAGCACTATGAACACAGGGGCGAGGTTTTTACAGCATGGGTTTTAAACTATGCTAAAACACGGAGTCAACCGCAGGGATGAGCCTAAACCACAGACAACAGAGTGCGCATGATCAATGGTTGCTTTTATCCGCCATTGGTTTAATTTTATTTGGTTTACTGATGGTAGCATCTGCATCGATGGTGGTAGCCGAGCGTGAGTTTCATGCGCCCATGCATTTTCTATGGCGACAAGTAGCCTATTTGATTGTCGCATTACCTCTGAGTGTTTGGGTTTATCTATTGCCGCAATCATTTTGGCAACGCAATGGGCCTATTTTATTACTGTTTAGCATGGTCTTGTTAGTCTTAGTGTTAGTGCCGGGACTTGGACGTCACGTCAATGGGAGCGCCCGTTGGCTTGGGGTTGGACCCTTGAGTTTTCAAGTATCAGAGCTTGTGAAGTTGTTTGTATTTATTTATATCGCAGGTTATTTGGAACGGCATCAACGCGAAGTGCAAGATACCATAACGGGCTTTATTAAACCCTTAGGATTGCTTGCTATTATTGGTGTTCTTTTATTGCTTGAGCCGGATTTTGGGGCAACAGTAGTGATGTTGACCACCGTATTGGCAATGATGTTTTTAGCTGGTGCAAGATTTCGCTACTTTGCTATCATGGTATGTCTTGCTATCCTTCTATTTGTCGTTTTAGCTGTAAGTTCTCCTTATCGTATGCAACGACTTACTGGTTTTCTGAATCCTTGGCAGCATGAGTATGGTAGTGGTTATCAGCTGACACAGTCATTGATTGCATTTGGTCGCGGCGGACTAACGGGCGTTGGGCTTGGTAATAGTGTGCAAAAACTCTTTTATTTGCCAGAAGCACACACCGATTTCTTGTTTGCTGTGTTAGCTGAAGAGCTAGGCCTTATTGGTATTTTGGTTGTGATGGCACTATTTACTATTTTAGTTTGGCGCGGACTCGTGATAGCCAAACAAGCCTTTATGCTGGAACATCGATTTTCAGCTTACTTAGCTAATGGTCTTGCAATTTGGATAGCCATTCAAACTATGATTAATATGGGTGTTAATGCAGGTTTATTGCCAACCAAAGGGCTTACCTTACCCTTTATGAGTTATGGCGGCAGTAGTATGCTGGTGATGTGTGTAGTTATTGCGCTGCTTATGCGGATTGATAGAGATAATCGGGCACTTTTAAATAAACAAAGAAGGCCGGTGCAATCGACGAAACGGACCTTGAAAGTTGCATAGAGTCCTTCATTCGCGTGACGATAACAAGCATGTATTTTAAATGAGTATGGGTATATTTAAGGAAACGTGATATGAAAATATTATTAGTAGGCGCCTCTGGCACCATCGGGCAAGCGGTTTCAGCCGTTTTAGGTCAACAACATGATATTATTTCTGCAGGAAAACAACGTGGTGATGTGCTTGTTGATATGACAAGTCCAGAAAGTATTGGTGCGATGTATCGTAAGCTTGGGCACATTGATGCAATTGTCGTGACTGCTGGCAAAGTCCACTTTGGCGAGCTAACACAGATGACACATACGCATTATCAAGTAGGGCTTCAGGATAAGCTCATGGGACAAATCAATTTAGCCTTATTAGGTTTAAATAACCTTGTTGATGGCGGTAGTATTACACTCACAAGTGGTGTGCTTAATCACGATCCCATTCGTTTTGGCAGCGGGGCAGCGATGGTGAATGGTGCTATTGATGGTTTTGTGACTTCCGCAGCCATTGAAATGCCGCGGGGGATTCGCATCAATGCAGTAAGTCCCACCGTCTTACTAGAGTCTATGGACGCCTATGCAGACTACTTTAAAGGATATAAGCCGGTTCCAGCAGCAGACGTTGCGCTTGCCTATCAAAAGAGCATAGAAGGCCATCAAACAGGCATGGTTTATCAAGTTGGCTATTGCCTTTAAGCAAAAAGAATACGCGAATGCATTTTGAAAGACTGCGGGTAGATCTCGGGGTCATGAAAAATACAGAAAAATTACAGATATATGTTTGTGGGGCTGCGCTTATGTCGGCCCACCTGCGGCAAACACAAGGATGCCGCCAGCAGGTGTCAAACTTAAAAAAACAAAGGGTATATTCGAAAGTCCTTGAATTCGTTCGTAGGATCCCCATTATGATAATGCAGTGAGTGAAATTCAGGACTACACTTAACTATAATGCTATTTCACCTGCACAAGATTGATATCACCATGAGGATTTTACATGACTAACTTAAGCGTAACTGCCGATAATCAGTTGCCACTCTTACCTCTTCGAGATGTGGTAGTGTTCCCCAATATGGTTATTCCTTTGTTTGTGGGACGCAAAAAATCCATTGCGGCGATTGAATACGCAGCTAAAGAAAAACTGCCTTTGCTTCTCGTGGTTCAACGTACGCCCAATTTTGAAGATCCAACGCCTGAGGATATCTATGCGGTCGGGTGTGTTGCAAATATTTTACAAATGTTGAAATTACCAGATGGCACGGTTAAGGTCTTAGTGGAAGGTGTTAAGCGCGCAAATATTGTCACCATTGAGCTTCAGCATGGCTTTTATCAAGCCAAATACAGTGAGTTTGATACGGTACCGGTCGCTGCAACCCAAACCGAAGTTTTGGTTCGCTCTTTGCTTGATGATTTTGAAAAATATGTAAAGCTCAATAAAAAGATACCAGCAGAGGTGCTCAATACGCTCGGTGGTATTGATAATCTTGAACGCTTGGTCGATGCAATCGCGGCGCACATGTCAGTTAAAATTCACGAGAAACAAAGTTTGCTTGAGTCATCTTCATTGCTTGAGCGTGTGAAGCAACTCCTTAATTTGATTCAAGCTGAAATTGACATTGTTGAAGTTGAAAAACGTATTAAAGGCATGGTTGATGGTCAGATAAAAAAACACCATCGCGATTATTATCTCAATGAACAAATGAAAGCGATTCGCCGTGAATTAGGCGAAGATGAAAATACGGAAGATGATTTCGTCAAACTGGCTAAACAAATTAAGACTGCAGGTATGAGTGAAGAGGCTCGCACGAAAGCTGAGGCTGAATTATCTAAACTAAAAGCAATGCCACCGATGTCAGCAGAAGCGACAGTTTCTCGAAATTATTTAGACACACTCTTGGCAGTGCCTTGGAAAAAACGCAGTCGTGTTAACCGGAATCTGCTCAAGGCTGAAAAAATTCTTAAACATGATCATTATGGCTTAAAAGAAGTGGTTGAACGCATTGTTGAATATTTAGCGGTGCAATCGCGTGTTGATAAGCTTAAAGGTCCAGTGTTGTGTTTGGTAGGTCCTCCTGGGGTGGGTAAAACCTCATTAGGTGAATCTGTCGCTAGAGCAACGGGTCGCGAATTTGTGCGAATATCCTTAGGCGGTGTTCGAGATGAAGCGGAAATACGTGGTCATAGACGTACCTATATTGGCGCGCTTCCAGGCCGTATCATTCAGCGTATGATTAAAGCTAAGGTCAAAAACCCGCTGATTTTGCTTGATGAAGTTGATAAAATTTCGAGTGATTTTAGGGGCGATCCCGCTTCTGCACTTTTAGAGGTGTTAGATCCAGAACAAAATAATTCTTTTAACGATCATTATCTTGAAGTAGATTATGATTTATCGGATGTTATGTTTATTTGTACAGCAAATACAAAAAACATTCCTCCTGCATTGTATGATCGCATGGAAGTCATTCAAATTCCAGGTTATACAGAAGAAGAAAAAATTCAAATTGCTGAATTACATTTGCTAGCAAAGCAAAAAGAACGTCATGGATTAGAAGATAAAGAGCTTGTAGTGCCAACCAAAGCTATTCGCGATATTATCCGTTATTATACGCGTGAAGCTGGTGTACGTTCATTGGAGCGTGAAATTGCTAAAATTTGTAGAAAAGCGGTTCGTGATTTAGCTAGCCTCAATGGTAAAACAGATAAAAATGGTAAATCACATGTCATTAAGATGGATGATGAACGTTTAGAAAATTATTTAGGTGTTCAGAAATTTCGTTTTGGTTTGGTTGATCATCCGGATCAAGTCGGACAGGTGAATGGACTTGCCTGGACCGAGGTGGGTGGCGAGCTTCTCACCATTGAAGCTGCCGCTGTTGCGGGTAAAGGTAAAATCACGAGCACGGGTCATTTGGGTGAAGTGATGCAGGAGTCTATACAAGCTGCATTAACGGTTGTTCGCAGTCGAGCAGCGCAACTGGGTATCCATTCTGATTTTTACGACAAGCTGGATGTTCACATCCACGTACCTGAGGGTGCTACACCTAAAGATGGGCCTTCTGCGGGTACAGCGATGACTTTAGCGTTGGTATCTGTGCTCACAGGCATCCCTGTGAAAGGCGATGTGGCGATGACAGGCGAGATAACTTTGCGGGGTGAAATTCTGCCTATTGGTGGACTCAAAGAGAAATTGTTAGCCGCCCACCGTAGCGGCATTAAAATGGTGTTAATTCCCGAAGAAAATCGTCGTGAGCTTAAGCAAATTCCAGAGAATATTACTGCACAGTTGGATATTAGACCCATTCGTTGGATTGATGAGGTACTTACCTTGGCTTTACAGCGTCAACCTGTGCCATTACAAGCGCCTGCGGAGGCTTCGTCTAACTTACCTCACAAAATAAGTAAGCGTGGCCGCACAAAACCGGATGAATCTGTTGCGCATTGATCACAGCTACTCTATAATCGCTTTGCGCTCGACGCCAGGGTGAGGTATATACCCTTCGTATTTGAAAGCACTGATTTTCGATTCCGCTCTTCTCCTCTCGTAGGAGAAGGTGGCTGTAGACCTGATGAAGGGTAGTATGGTCGTCGCGTAGCGTTGGCAAAACCAGTGCTTTCGTTGGTGAAGCGGGTCAAGATGACTTAAGTCTTCACTTTTTGTGAAGTAATGCTTGACAGTGTCCCCGGCAACTTGGTATAAAGCACTCCTCGTTACGCAGGAAGCTTTAAGCTGATGATGTAAGTAACAGCAAATGAGGTTAAAAAATGGCTAATGTAAATAAAAGTAAAGGTGACTTGGTTAAACATATTGCCGAGTCGGTTGAAATAACGCAGGTAAAAGCTGCAAAAGTTGTCGACGCATTCGTTGATTTTATTACCGGATGTTTACGTGATGGTGATACTTTTGGGCTTATCGGTTTTGGTTCTTTCACGACCGCTATTCGTGAAGCACGAACTGGCCGCAATCCACAAAGTGGTGCTGTTATTAAGATTCCTAGAAATCGCGTTGTTAAATTTAAAGTTGGCAAAAACTTGAAAGATACGGTTGCTGAGAAGTAACTATCAAAACCTGCCTTGTACGCACTTCGGCGTCGTCAAGGCAGGGAACTAGGGTTAGGTATTTTTAGCCAAGGTAGGCTACAATGGCCGAAGTCAACTGTATTATTTATATAGTTGATGTTCCGCTTATACATGTTTCTGGGTGCTTAGCTCAGCTGGTAGAGCGTCGCCCTTACAAGGCGAATGTCGGGGGTTCGATCCCCTCAGCACCCACCAATGTTAGGAGTGGTAGTTCAGTTGGTTAGAATACCGGCCTGTCACGCCGGGGGTCGCGGGTTCGAGTCCCGTCCACTCCGCCAACATCACAGCGCGCTTTTTGGCGCGCTTTTTTCTTTGTTTATCTGGCAAAGCGCGAACTTTTGCAAGGTGAGGAGTATGTCGTATGCTTCAATCAATTCGTGACAAAACGCAAGGATGGATTGCTAAACTCATTCTTGGTGCTGTATGCGTCACCTTTGCACTTTGGGGTATTCATAATTACTTCACAGGCGTTGCAACGAATACGGTTGTGGCAAAAGTGAATGGTGCTGCGATTACCAATCAGCAACTACTCGCAAGTCTTAGACAAATTCAAAATCAACAAGCACAAGCGCAGGGTAGTCAAGCAGCCCCTTCAGCAGCGGCGCTAGCAACACAAAAACAGCTCGCATTAGATCAACTGATTGCTCAGCAATTAGCGGTTCAACAATTAGCAAAACTGCATTTAGCAACGCCCGACAGTGTCTTACAGCAGTTGCTTGAGCAGATGCCCATGTTTCAGGAAAATGGTCAATTTTCTATTACGCGTTATCAGCAGTTATTAGCATCACAAGGTATCAGCTCGGCGCAATTTATTGGCGAACTGAAACAGCGCTTGGAAGCAACACAGTTGCAGCAAGGCGTTGTCTATAGCAATTTTGCGTTGCCATCGGATGTTGATAAATTTATTGCGATTATGAATGAGACCAGACAGCTTGGTTATATCCTTATTCCGCCAAGTCACTTTAAAGCTGCACCTGTCAGTGATGCTGTGATTGAAGCCTATTATCAAGCTCATCAAAGCGAATTTATGCAGCCGCCTCAGGTTTCGCTTGCTTATGTACAATTATCTTTAGCCGATGTTACTTCACAATTGATACAAGAAGGTATGTCGCCAGCTCAAGCAAAACAAGCGGCACCAGCGAAGCTTGCCGCACTTAGTGACAGTTTGACAAATCTTGCATATGAGCAACCCACAAGTCTTGATCCGCTCGTCAAACAATTGCATCTGAGTGTGCATACAACGCCCTTGTTTAGTCAAACTTCGACTGAACAATCAGGCATTCTTGCGGATGCCAATATTCGTGCCGCTGCTTTTGCCGGCGATGTGTATGATCAAAATTATAATAGCCAGGTTATTCAGCTAGATGATGGTAGCCAAGTGGTATTGCGCATTTTAGCGAAAAAACCTGAAGCGGTTGCACCACTCGAGACTGTCAAAGCTAAGATTACTGCCATTGTTCAGATGCAAGTCAATCATGATGCAGCGCAACAATTGGCATCCAAGATTGCAGCAGATTTAAGCAGTGGACAATCTGGGCCCGCTGTTGCAGCAAACTATCAGTTAGCGTGGCAAGAAAAGTCGGCAGCAACGCGTCATGAACCAGGTGTCAATGATCGTGTTGTGGCGCAAGTGTTTAGTTTGCCTGCACCTAAACAAGCAACGAAGCCAAGTGTCGGTGTTATCCCTGTACCTAATGGCGATATTGCTGTTGTCGCTGTGTATCAGGTCAAAGTTGGAGAACCTCAAACGGTATCTACGGCTGACAAGCAAGCTTTCGCCAATCAAATTGCGCTCAATTTAGGACAAATAGATTTTGCTTTGTATATGGCTGCGTTGCGAGATAAGGCTAATATTCGCATATATCCGACGACCGCATCTTAATCGTAAGAGAGGCATTCATGATTATTCAACCCAAAATTCGTGGTTTCATCTGTACAACAGCGCACCCTACGGGCTGTGCCGCCAATGTTGCGGAACAAATCGCGTATGTGAAGCGTCAAGCTAAGATCACGGGACCCAAGCGTGTATTAGTGATTGGTGCTTCAACAGGCTACGGTTTGGCAAGTCGTATTGTCAGTGCATTTGGAGCTGGCGCTGCGACCATTGGTGTTTTTTTTGAACGGTCTGCGGCAGATAAACGTACAGCAACAGCGGGTTGGTATAATTCAGCTGCTTTTGAAACAAAAGCCCATGCTGAAGGTTTATATGCTAAAAGCATTAATGGCGATGCATTTAGTGATGCAATTAAACAAGAAACTATCGACTTAATTCGTCGTGATTGGGGTGGTGGCGTTGATCTTGTGATTTATAGCTTAGCTTCACCTAAGCGCCAAGATCCAGATACTGGCATTGTTTATAGTTCGTGTTTAAAACCCATCGGGCAAGTATATCGTAATAAAACCATCGACATCATGACAGGTGAAGTGAGTGAGGTGAGCTTAACGCCAGCCACAGATGATGAAATTGCCCAAACAGTAGCGGTCATGGGCGGTGCGGATTGGGCGAGATGGATGAGCCAACTCCATCAAGCCGGTGTGCTTGCTCGAGGCGTTAAAACGGTGGCTTATACTTACATAGGCCCAGAGTTAACCTTTCCTCTTTATCATAAGGGTACTATCGGTCGCGCTAAAGCAGATTTAGAAGCGCACGCTATCAAGATTCATCAACAACTTGCCAATGATTTACAGGGTGAAGCGCTTATTTCTGTCAATAAAGCACTAGTAACTCAAGCAAGTGCCGCTATTCCTGTGGTGCCACTTTATATTTCCATTTTATATAAACTGATGAAACAGCAGGGTTTACATGAAGGTTGCATTGAGCAGATTGAGCGTTTATTTAGTGAGCGACTTTATTTGCCTGAAGGACAAAAGCCTGCACGCGATGTTGCTGGACGAATTCGAATCGATGATTGGGAGATGCGTGAAGATTTACAACAGGCGGTGAGTGAGTGCTGGGCACAAGTGAACAGTGACACGAGTTTAACACTTACCGATGTGCTTGGCTATCGTGCTGAGTTTCAGCGATTATTTGGTTTTGGATGTGATGGTGTTGACTATGACAAGGATGTGTCGGCTGATGTGGATATTCCTTCAATCGACAAATAATCAAGGCAACAGAGCACGGACGCTTTGGTATTATCCCTTATTATTTTCGTTTTGCCTTTGTCTTACAGCCTGCTCCGGTCGTTCCCCTAACGATCCGCATTTAAATTGGCATGCGAATGACAATGTATTTTTCTCAAGCTTTGCAACATCGCCTAAAACACTTGACCCAAGTCGAGCTTACAATGATGATGAAATTGTATTTTTAGCGCAAGTCGTCGAGCCGCCTTTGCAATATAGCTATTGGCGCAAACCTTATCGCTTAGAACCGCAAAGTGTTACAGCGCTACCTTCGGTGGTTTATGAAGATGCAAGGCATCAACCGCTTCCAAGTGATGCATCACCCGAGCAAATAGCTTACTCTGTTTATACCTTGCATTTTCGCGGCGATTTACGTTATCAGCCACATCCTGCTTTTGCCATGAACCCTGATGGAAGCTTTGCTAAAGAGAATCTTGATCCACATCGTTTGGCTACGCTGTCAACACCCATGCAAATGCCTAAGCTGGCTACCAGGCAAGTGACCGCAGCTGATTATGCATATGCCATTAAGCGATTAGCGTCCCCTTCTGTTAGCTCACCCATTTATAGTTTAATGGCACATTATATTGTTGGTTTGTCAGCTTTACGACAAACCCTTGCCAAGGCTTATCATCCGCATCAGTTCCTGGATTTACGCGCATTTCCCTTGTCTGGTGTTAAAGTACTTGATGCACAAACATTACAAATTGAACTGAAAGGTAATTATCCGCAATTTCCTTATTGGCTTAGTATGACGTTCTTTGTGCCTATTCCCTGGGAAGTTGATAAATTCTATGCAAATCCGATGGTTGCTAAGCAAAATATCAGTTTTGATACCTATCCGGTGGGAAGCGGGCCTTATTACATTGCTGAAAATAATCCTAATCAACAGATCGTGCTTAGAAAAAATCCTTATTACCACGATGATTTTTTTCCTGCATTGCCAGAAACCATGGCTCCCAATTTGAGAGCCTTGTCAGGCAAGCGGATGCCATTTATCGATACCGTTGTTTATAGTCGGGAAGCGGAGGCTTTGCCGCGGTGGCAAAAATTTTTGCAAGGTTATTATGATAGTGCAGGCGTGGGCGGCGATCTTTTTAATCAAGCTATCCGTATTGCAGCAAATGGACACACGTTATTGGCGCCCGAACTCTATGCGAAACATATGCGTTTGCAGGTCCAAGTATTACCAAGTGTTTTTTATTTAGGATTTAACATGCAAGATCCGCTTGTGGGCGGTACGAGTGCTAAAAATCGTGCGTTAAGGCATGCGATTGGTATACTCTTAAATAGCGAAGACTTCAATGAACTCTTTCTCAATGGTCAAGGTATTCCAGCGCAAGGCCCTATTCCCATCGGTATTGTGGGCGCGCAATCAGGTTGTCACGGTATGGATCCTTATCGTTATCGATGCGTCCAAGGTCAGCCTCAGCGACTCACGCTTGCAGATGCAAAAGCGTGGTTGGTTCGCGCAGGTTATCCTGGCGGGATTGATCCGAAGACAAAACAAGTGTTGCGTTTACGCTTTAGTACGGCCATGGGCTTAAGCCCAGATGAGCGCTCTACACTGGATTGGTTGCGACAGCAGTTTGCCCATCTTGGTATTGCCTTAGATGTGGAAGTTTTACAACCCAGTCGATTTGAAGAGCTTATGCGCCAAGGGCATGCAGAGCTATTTTTTTGGGGTTGGCAGGCAGACTATCCTGATCCTGAAAACTTTCTTATGTTGCTTTATAGCCGTAATAAAATGATACCCTACGGCGGTGAAAATACCTGTAACTATGATAATCCAAGGTATGATAGCTTATTTAAGCAGATGCGCTTGTTACCTAATAATGCAACGCGTGCCCAATTAATCGATACCTTAGTTAGCATCAGTCAACAAGATGCACCAGCTATCTGGCTTTTTTATCCCCGAAGTTATCGTATTTTGCAACCCTGGGTTGGGCCTGTTATCAGTCAGGGTATCGCAAATAATACTTTAAAATATGTGAGTTTAAATCCCAGCATGCGTCAAACATTGCAGCGTGCTTGGAATAAGCCGACAATCTGGCCCCTGCTGATAACCTTAGGCGGTATGATACTTGCTGTTTTTATGGCATGCTATGCATATCGTCGTCGCCAACAAAAACGACCAGGGCAGGGATCATGACTCGGCATATATTAAAACGTGTGTTATCAGCTATCCCCTTGTTGGTGGGTATTAATCTGATTACCTTACTTTTATTTTTTGCAGTTAACACGCCAGAAGCTATTGCAAGAGCGCATTTGGGTAATAAGCACATTACTGAAGAGCAGGTCCATGTGTGGCTCGTGAGTCATGATTACCAATATCCCTTGTTTTATAATGCCAATGCGAGTGGCTTGGGAGCCATAACACAAACGCTTTGGTGGCATAAAGCGATGCCATTATTTATTTTCCATTTTGGTATGTCGGATAATGGTAGCGATATTGATACAGATATTAAAACCCGCATGTGGCCAAGTTTGGCTTTAGCCATACCCTTATTGTTGATAGGGGTGATAACGAATATTGTCTTTTCTATGTTTTTACTGATATTTCGTTATCAGCTAGTTGATAAAATAGGCAATATCTTTTGTGTGCTTGCCATGTCTATTTCACCCTTATTTTATATCATGGTGGGTCAATATCTTGTGGCGCGTACCTGGCTATGGTTACCCGTGTCAGGCTATGTTGGCGGTATCGATGCCTGGCATTTTGTGCTTTTACCGGTTATCGTTGGAGTTGCTGGGGGCATCGGTGTTGGAACGCGATGGTATCGCAGTTTATTACTCGAAGAAGTTCACCAAGATTATGTACGAACCGCGCGCGCGAAAGGCCAAACCGAATGGCAAGTGCTATGGCGCCAAGTATTACCAAATGCAT
The DNA here is from genome assembly GCA_945957175.1 of uncultured Legionellales bacterium. Taxonomy (GTDB): domain Bacteria; phylum Pseudomonadota; class Gammaproteobacteria; order UBA1113; family UBA1113; genus CAMFJL01. Next base: position 11,142 of record CAMFJL010000010.1, on the reverse strand, counting down.
TATTACCCATATTAACAGGTATTGTTGTTATTATTCCCAGTCTATTTTTAGGTAGCCTTATTTTAGAGTCTTTTTTTGGTATCCCAGGGCTAGGCAATTATATGCTTGAGGCTATTCAGCAACAAGATTATGCTATTGTGCGCAGTATGGTCTTTCTTGGTTCAGTGCTCTATATCGTTGGACTTATATTAACGGATATTGCCTATGCTATCGTTGATCCACGGGTGCGTTTAGGATCATGATAAAAATATTACCAACTGACGCTTTATTTATACTTATGACTTTAAGTTTCATCTTTTTAGGTATCGCTTATCGTCATGATCCAAGTTTGCAGCGCATTTATCAGCGAATTAAATATGATCCATGGGCTTTGTGGGCATCATTAACTTTTAGCATTTTTTGGTTGATTGCCTTATTAGACTCAATTCATTGGATTCATTTATCAACACCCAACGGCATGGTGAGTTTACTGGATGTTATTTTACAACCGCTGAGCCAGGTGGTTGAAAAAAGCTATTCAGCACCGTTTGCCCAGGTCACATTTATGCCGGTCATGCAACACTTGCCTAATGGCACTTGGTCGAGTATACAAGTACCCTTGTTGATTGATAAGGGTTTAGCACCACGTTGGTTATTATGGTTTACAGAGTGGTTAGCAGGTGTTGGGGTGAGCACCATACTGCTTGCATGGGTAATAGGCTATGTGAGTCAACCTCGCGGTTGTGCTTGGCGCATACATTTATCACGCTTACTGCGAGGCGATTACTCATTGCCGTGGCGTAGTTTGTATCTCACAAGTTTATGTTTTTGCATGATGCTGTGGACGATTATTGTCTACGGCGCGCATGTTCATATTTTTGGTACGGATAAAATTGGCAATGATATTTTAGTGCAAGTCATTAAAAGTATACGTACAGCCATGATTTTAGGCATGGTTACTAGCCTTGTTACCATGCCAATTGCGTTGATCTTAGGTGCATTAGCGGGTTTATTGGGTGGCTGGGTTGATGATGTTATTTATTATATTTATACCACGCTAAGCTCGATTCCTGGTATTTTGCTTATCGCTGCGAGTGTCTTGTCTTTGCAAATTTATTGGTATAACCATCCACTCGGTGCAGCAACCCCAATGGCACGAGCGGATCTGCGGTTATTAGCATTGTGTATTATTTTAGGGCTTACCAGTTGGACCCAATTATGTCGCGTGCTAAGGGCACAAACCCTTAAATTACGAGAACAAGACTATATTCTTGCCAGTCGCGTGCAAGGCGTTGGCACCTGGGGGATCTTAAGTCGACATATTATGCCAAACTTATTACCTATACTGCTTATGAGTCTTGTGCTTGATTTTAGCGGTTTAGTACTCGCAGAGGCTGTGCTTACCTATGTTGGTGTGGGTGTAGATCCGTTAACACCGAGTTTTGGTAATCTTATCGATGGCGCCAGGGTACAAATGGCCCAAACCCCCGTTGTCTGGTGGCCACTTAGCGCAACATTTATGGTTATGTTATTATTGGTGTTTGCTGTCAATATGTTAGCAGACAGTGTGCAACAGGCCTTAAATCCTAGAGCACCTCACTGATGATAATCCCTCGTTTTTTAAAGGAACATGTATGTGGCGGATTTTTGGCGTTATATTGGCCTTAAGCGTATTACCACGTCTTGGCTTGGCTGCAGCCACGCATTGGCAGACAGTTGCACCGGGGCTTAGCTATACCCAAATTAATTTGCCGCTTGATGAAGGTAATCACGGTACGCTTTATGCCTTTGAATTTTCACCCAAACGTTACACCTTAAGTTTATCGAGAGCAATGGATTTGGGACGCTCAGGTAGTGATGTTGTCGATTTAGCTGAGCAGGCCAACGCATTGATTGCTGTTAATGGTGGTTTTTTTAGTCCTGCATCCGCGCCACTTGGTCTTAGGGTAAGACAAGGACAATTGCTGAATGCTATTAAGCCTATCAGTTGGTGGGGTGTCTTTCGTATTGAGAAAGGAAAGCCTTATATTAGCACCTGGCAAGATTTTAAACTCACGAAAGAGGTAAGCTTTGCAACACAATCAGGCCCACGTTTACTGATTCAGGGCCAGATCCCTTCACTGAAACCAGGTAATGCGGATAGAAGTGCTTTGTGTATTACCGCAAAAGGGGATATTGTTATGTTGGCGACAGCCAATGCTTCTTTAAGTTTGTATCAATTGGCATCGTTGATGCGTGATACCCCCCATCAGGGTGGCTTAGGTTGTGTCGATGCTCTCAATTTAGATGGTGGTACATCCACACAAATGTATGCAAAAGTTGGTGATATTGATGTCAATGTACCTAATTTTAAATCGCTGGTCGATGCGGTAGTCGTAGTACCAACCGCATCATAGCTTTGCTATGATGGAAGGAACCTCATTTGTTAACTATTGAACACTTCAGTCTCAATCTGCAAAGCCAAGCCCAAATCACGCCGATATTAAAACCCTTGGATTTAACCCTGCAAAAAGGGCAAGTGACAGCCCTGATTGGTGAGTCAGGTGCTGGCAAAAGCTTATTTGCAATGGCACTCATGCAATTATTGCCATTGCATATGACCCTAGGTGAAGACAGTCAAGCGCATTTAGATGCGCTTAATTTGTTGACCTTATCCGAAGCGCGCTATTGTGAAATCCGCGGTCAACGTTTAGCGATGATCTTTCAAGAGCCAATGACAGCGCTCAATCCAGTGCGTACGGTAGGTGCGCAGATAAGTGAATGTTTATTGTCGATACCATATAAGAAAAAGCGTTCCAACGTTTTTGCATTGTTGCGCGCAGTTGACTTTGATAATCCTAAGCAAATTGCAGCAGCTTATCCGCATCAACTTTCAGGCGGTATGCGTCAACGTGTTGTGATTGCGATAGCACTGGCGCAACACCCAGATATCCTCATTGCGGATGAACCCACAACGGCCTTGGATGCTGAGTTGCAAAATGAAATACTCGATTTATTATTGCGCTTGGTGCGTGAGCGCCATATGGCCTTATTGCTTGTATCACACGATTTAGCATTAATTAAGCGTTACGCCAATCAGATGGCCTTGTTGTATCGTGGACAATTAGTGGAATTGATGATCAATGGTGTCGATGCGCGTTTCGTCCATCCATATGCACAGTTATTAGAGTCCGCCGTGCCTTCGCGGGCAAAACGAGATTTTCGACTACCAGAAACCGTGACTGCATTGGAAGTCAGCGCGGCAGGTTGTCCCTTTGCGCCGCGTTGTCCTTTGGTTTTGCCGATTTGTACAGAACGGTTACCTGCTTGGACAGATGCGCCTCAAACAAGCGTTGATGACGTACCTGTGAACATCTCCTTGGCAGCGGCACATCAGCAGCTCAGCAACAATACGCATTATGTTCGATGTTGTCGGGCTGGCACACGTTTACCTACGCCTGCTATGCTGCATATGTCAGCCGATCTCAATCACACATTAGCACCCGCGCCAACCATAAGCTTGGTTGATGTTTGGGCACGTCATCCTAAACAAAAACAAGATGCACTCAAAGCGATTTCACTTACTTTAGTGCCGGGAAAAACCCTTGCTATTGTCGGTCGCTCTGGGAGTGGTAAAAGTACTTTAGCCAAAGTACTTTCAGGCTTGCTTAAACCTACACGAGGCGATTGTTTTGTTGATGGCAAACCGATGAGTCGCTTTAGCAAGCGGGATTGGCAGCAATTTCGTCGACAAGTTCAGTGGGTGTTGCAAGATCCTTTCGGTGCTTTTGATCCCCGATGGCGAGTGGATGCTATTTTAGCGGAAGGTCTGACAGCGACATCACAGTCAAAACTCAAACTTGAGGACTTACGAGAACAGCAAATGGCCTTACTAGTCAAAGTCGGATTATCTTCAGATATGCTAACACGTTATCCGCATGAGTTTTCTGGGGGGCAACGTCAACGCCTGGCTATTGCCAGGGCATTGGCGGTTAATCCGCGCGTTATTATTTGTGATGAGCCAACTAGTGCTTTAGATGTATTAGTGCAAGCACAAATACTAAATTTACTAAGGGATCTGCAACAACAATATCAACTGAGTTATTGCTTAATTAGCCATAATAGCGATGTTGTCCATTATCTTGCAGATAGTGTTTGTGTATTGACGAATGGTGAAATACTCGCCTAATACCAGCTAAGCCAAAGCTTGTGTAATGGTGTTAATTCGCGTAAAGGTGTGCACCATGCAAAATGTCGTGACTTAAGGGCATTTTTGTAACGACGGCAAGCTATGCGAGTGAGTGCATGAGGATATTTCAATATACTTTGTTGTTCTTGGGTAAGAGCATGCCAGTGCTGCTTATAAGCATGTTCTAATGTTGCTTGCCATGTGATAAGCAGTGTTTTTAATTGAGAAGAAGATTCAGGTTTGGTTAAATCTTCCATAGATAACTTTTGGTTTGTCAAGCGTTGCAAAGGGATCCACACTTGTCCATATGCCAATAGACGTTGATGATAACGCCAATAATAATCCAATAACAGTAGCTCGCTTTGTTGGCTAATTACTTTTAATGTTTGTTCATCTTGTAACTGATAATAACGGCATAAAATAAAGGCTGGCATCGCAATGCTGCGTTTGGCCATGAGTGCAAAGTCAGCATCGGTGCATAGATGTTCGCAAAGCATCACAGCCATGATTCCTTCTATCCACTCAGTGAATAAGCCCTGAACACGGTTGGGTTCGGGTAATACATGTGTCAATGTCTGCATGATAGGATGTGTTGCTTGACCCGCTAACATGCGTGCAAATTCTTCAGACCACCACAATAATTTGGCTTGCGCGACACTCAGCTCGCGATAATGCAAGACAATATCCCATAAGGTTTCTTGCAGTGCGCCTAAAACCAACCATGCGTTTTGCCAGGGTGAAGCGGTAAAGCGCCAAGCATAATAAGTGCTGGAACCTGGTATCAGCAACTTGGTCTCACAAGCTGTATAATCGGTCATGCATTTTCCCATTCGGCCAATTTGTGTTTAGCCTCTTGTAAAACATGAGAGGGAACGCCTGCAAGCTTAGCAACCTCAATACCATAACTACGACTTGCAGGACCTGCTTGCACTTGATGCGACAATACGAGCTCATCGCCAAAAATGCTGGCTTGAACATGCACGTTTGCAACGTTAGCCAGCGTATCCGCCAGGGTTGTCAGTTCAAAATAATGGGTTGCGAAAAGTGTGAAGGCTTGTGTGGTTTTTGCAAGATGCGAAGCAATAGCCCAGGCCAGCGCCATACCATCATAGGTGCTTGTGCCTCGGCCAATTTCATCGATGAGTACTAAGCTTTCACTTGTTGCGGTGTGTAAGATAGTTGCAGCTTCGGTCATCTCAACCATAAAGGTGGATTTGCCTGCGGCCAAATCATCACTGGCACCAATACGCGTTAAGATGCGATCGATGGGGCCAAAACAAGCATAATCTGCGGGCACAAAACTACCGATATGCGCAAGTAGGGTAATTAATGCGGTTTGACGCATGTACGTTGATTTACCACCCATGTTAGGACCCGTAATAATCAGCATGTTTTGTCTGGGGCCCAGTTCTAAACTATTAGCAACAAAGGGTTCATCACTTGCTGCTTCAACGACGGGGTGGCGGCCTTGACGAATGGTGATTTGCGGTACTTGAGAAAACTCAGGTGATAGCCAGCGATGATGTTCCGCACGCTCTGCTAAGGTACATACTACATCGAGCTTAGCGAGTGCTTCTGCCCATGATTGTAATGGTAATAAATGTTGATTGAGTTCGGCCAAGAGATTGTCATAGAGCAGCTTTTCTCGAGCGAGTGCTTGACTCTGCGCACTTAAGGCTTTGCCTTCAAATTCAGCTAATTCCGGTGTAATAAAACGCTCAGCATTTTTAAGTGTTTGTCGTCTACGATAATGTGATGGTGCGCTATTTGCTTGACCGCGGCTTATCTCAATATAAAAGCCTTGAACACGATTGTAACCGACTTTCAGTGTGCCAATTCCCGTATTTGCACGTTCGCGCTGTTCTAGTTCAGTCAAAAAGCTACTGGCATCATGGGTTAATGTTAATAATTCGTCAAGTGTTGCATCAAAACCTGGCGCGATAACACCGCCATCACGAATAAGGGTTGAAGGTTCTGGCAATAGTGCTGTTCTTAGTAAATTCGCTAAATCATTAAAATCAGCCAAATCGTTATGAATCGTTTGTAGTAACGCAGATAAGCTCGTAGGTAGCGCTTCACGCAGATCTGTGCTCATAGTTAAGGCGTCACGGAGCTTAATCAAATCTTTAGGTTTTGCGGTCATCAGTGCAATACGCGCAATGATACGCTGAATATCGCCAAGACCTTGTAGTGTTTCGCGTATGCGATGAAAGCGAGTGCTGCTTAATAATTGCTGTACGGCATCTAATCGTTGGTTTAGTGCTTGTCCCTGACGCAAGGGTTGGTTTAACCAACGCCTTAATAGACGCGCGCCCATGGGGGTTTTTGTAGTATCTAATAATTTAAGCAAGGTTAATGAAGATTCATGGCGTATGCTTTGCTCAAGTTCGAGATTTCGTCGCGAACTTGCGTCGATTTGTAATGATTGTGTCGCATCTAGATGCTTAAGTTGCCGAATATGGGGTATCGCGCGACACTGGGTTTTGCTTGCGTAATCGATAGCATATGCCGCAGCAATCAGGGCTAAAGGCAAATCATCACAAGCAAAAATAGATAGCTCTGAGGTGCCCAACTGGTCTTGTAAGACGCGCCGCATGGCATGTTCATTATTCAACCAATTGGGACGCCAAGTGCAACTGATATGTTTGGGTAGCAAAGGCGTGAAGTCACGTGCCGCTTCAGGCAAAATGATTTCGGCAGGTTGCCATGTGGCAATCATCTGGCTAAGCGCCTCAGCAGTGGGTAGCTCGGCTAAATAAAGATCCCCAGTGCTCATATTCAACAGCGCAAAACCTGTCGCTTGTGGGCTTGGATTCAGTGCGAGCAATAGATTATCAACTTTATCCTCGACCAAGCCCTCTTCACTCACGGTGCCGGGTGTTAAAATACGCACAACTTTACGTTCAACGGGATTCTTACCTGGGGTGGGTTCACTCATTTGCTCACAAATGGCGACAGACTCGCCCATTTTTAATAAGCGTGCTAAATAATTATCGGCAGCATGATAGGGTACACCAGCCATAGGTATAGGTTCACCAGCACTTGCCCCCCGATGTGTGAGTGTCAAATCAAGCAGGGCAGCGGCGCGTTTCGCATCGTCAAAAAATAATTCATAAAAATCACCCATGCGGTAGAATAGTAAGATATCGGGGTGTTCAGCTTTAATGCTTAAATATTGCTGCATCATCGGCGTATGGTGACTTAATGACATGTCGAGGTTTTCGCTAAAGTTGAGGTAAAGTGATCTTACCATCATATCCTTTGGACTTGAAGGTGTTCTAGTTTAAGCAAAAGGTTAACAACAATGCTTGTGGCCATAGCTTGTCGAGGTTTGTGGTTTAAGCGTAAGCGATTAACATGCGTTTACCCTCATCATTTTATCGTCATTGTGACAAACGCAAGGCCGGGCAGTACAATAGCCAGAATCGAGCTTTAGCATAAAGGATTTGATCATGCCAACATCATTATCGCTAGTGACACAGATTGCTACTTTTTTAACGCAGCAGCAATTAACCTTGGCTACCGCTGAATCCTGTACCGCGGGTGGGCTTGCTTATGCGTTAACGCAAGTACCTGGCAGCTCGGCGTGGTATGAACAAGGATGGATAAGCTATAGTAATGCAGCAAAAATGCGTGAATTAGGCGTGGATGCAACATTATTACAACGTTTTGGGGCAGTGAGTGCTGAGGTAGCAGAAGCGATGGTCCAAGGTATTTTGCAACATGCACCCGTCGATTTTGGAATCAGCATCACCGGCATTGCAGGTCCCGATGGGGGAACGACGGTGAAACCCGTGGGGCTTGTTTGGTTTGGCTTCGGGCAGCGTGATGAGTCAGTAGCTACTATGTCCCGCGTGTTTGTCGGCGATAGGACTGCTGTGCGTGAGCAAGCCATTATATTCGCTTTAGAGGAATGGCTTGTTAGATATACGCCGTAGCACGGCGCAGCCCAAAAGGGCACGACACGTCGTGCTCCTACAAAAATGGCAGCGGTTTCAAACCGTAGGGGTACGGTGTGCCGTGCCCAAGTTCAACAGCCGGTACGTCGTCTAAATGAGAAAATAGTGGTTTGATGCGATTTCATGTTGTTACTCAATTTGTCTCAACGGCCGCCAATGTGTCAAGCAATTCAACTGATTCAATTTTATCAAATCGTTGTCCAATCTTATTGGCTGAAGTATTCACCTCGGCAACATCTTGATGGGCTTGGGCAATATGTGTTGCGAGCTTATCCATGCGTGTACGAAAACGACCAAAATCACCACTAAGTTCACGCAAATGTGTTTGGATAACATGTACTTGTTGACGCGTAGCTGCATCTTTAATGACCGCACGAGCGGTTGTTAAAACCGCCATCATCGTTGTGGGTGAAACTAGCCAAACGCGTTGTTGGTGAGCAAAATCAATGACATCTGCAAATTTTGCGTGAATATCTGAGAATATCGCTTCAGCAGGAATGAACATCATAGCACTGTCGGCTGTTTCACCGGGAACAATATATTTGCTAGCAATATCTTTGATATGTTTTTTAAGATCTTGACGAAATTGTTGGCTAAGTGTTTTGATTTCCTGTTCCTGAGTTGTCGCTTCTTGTAGTAAACGATAGGTTTCAAGTGGAAATTTAGCATCAATAGCCATATGTCCTGAGGGTTCAGGTAGTTTGAGTAAGCAATCAACGCGTTTATCATTAGACAATGTTGCTTGAAGACTATAGCCAGTGGGCGGCAACAGATTTTGAATTAAAGTTGCCAACTGCACTTCACCGAAGGCGCCGCGAGCACGTTTATCAAGCAGTACATCTTGTAAGCTAACAACATTTGCTGATAACTCCGTAATTTTCTGCTGTGCAGCGTCGATCATCGTCAAACGTTCAACAATTTGCGTGAATGTTGCAGTGCTTTGTTCAAAACCAGTTTGTAAGCGTTGTTCGACTTGTTGAGTGATACTTTGTAAACGCTGTTCCGTGATTTGCGTGAGCTCACTCATGCGTTGATTGAGTGTTTGTGCGCCTTGTTGCATGCTGTCGGAAAGTTGTTGTCGTAAGTCGGTAAAACTTTGCAACATATGACTTTGCAGGAGTTGCAAGTGTTCAAGCTTCGACGATTGCTGAGCTTGAGCCGCCTCATGTAAGCGAGTTTGCACCGTTTCCAATTGATGGTGTAGCTGCTCAACAAGTGTTACCCGAAGCTCAGTTTGCGCTTGTTGTTGCAAAAATAAACTTTGCTGTAGTCGTTGTTCAAGCTCAAGCACCATTTGCTGTTTATGCTCAGCTTGCGTCAATATCGACTGTATTGATTGGCGTGAGCGGTAGGTGAGCACAAGATGCCAGACGATAAGTACGATTGCGAGAATCGCTAAAGTGGTTATGATGATTGAAAATGAAAACATCGTTTTTTCCCTAAAAAAAGCTTGTCAACTTGCGTGCATTATTGCATAATATTATGCCAAATTATTCATCAATTGGCTAGATTCGCTCGCACCTTTTGAAGGTATGCGATGGTTTTCAATGTGACTCCCCGTGAGGTTTGTTTATGAGAAGTTATATGGCAAAAAGCCTGCTGATTGCAGCTTTATCAATACCCATAGGGAGTATGGCACTGACGTTTCCGTTACCGCCTGGTGACAATGCTGTGGTGGGACAAGTCAAAGAAGTTAGGCTTAAACCGGGTGATAGTTTAAGTACCATCGCAAGAAATAATGATATTGGCTATTATGAGCTCTTAGAAGCGAACCCAACCCTCAATCCTATGAGGCTTATTAATGGTACGCCAGTGCTCATTCCTACGCAGTACATTTTACCCGATGCGCCACGTGATGGTATTGTCATCAATTTGGCGGAGCTAAGGCTTTATTACTATCCTGCAGGACAAAATGTGGTGGTTACTAAACCCATCAGCATTGGTCGTCAAGGCTGGAATACACCTGAGGGAACCTTTAAAGTTGTGGAACGTATCGACCATCCATCTTGGTATGTGCCAAAATCAATAGCTGCAGACATGGCTTCGCAAGGTATTATGTTGCCGCCTGTTGTGCCGCCTGGTCCTGATAATCCCTTAGGCGAGTATGCACTTCGCCTTAGCATGCCTAATTATCTCATTCATGGTACCGTATCGCCGGACAGTATTGGTCGGCGCGTGAGCAGTGGTTGCATCCGACTTTATCCTGAAGATATTCAAGAGCTCTTTAGCATGGTGCCGGTAGGTACACCGGTGCATATTGTTAATCAGCCTTACAAAATTGGACTTGTGAATAATCAGGTTGCGATGGAGTCTCATCAACCCTTGTCTGAGGTCCGGGCGCAAATCAGCGGCGATCCGAAATCACTTTGGGTCGATGCAGTTAATCAGTTTGCAGGTGAGCAAAGCACACCGCTTACTATCAACTGGAAAGATGTGACGCAAACAGCAAAAGCTGAAACGGGTATTCCTGCGGTAATCGGTCAGGTTAACCCTAATGCACCAGCGTCAGCGCCAACACAAAACCAGTTAACAACGACAGCAGATGCTTCGTCAACTTCAAGCATGGCGCCTGTTGTGGCATCGAAATCTTTGCCGCCAGTGTCAACTTAATAAATAACGCAAGAATCAGTTGTAGTTTTGTTTATATTTCGCTATCATTTAGCAGTTTTGGAGAGGTGGCTGAGCGGTTTAAAGCGGCGGTCTTGAAAACCGTTGAGGGGTACCCCCCCTCCCAGGGTTCGAATCCCTGCCTCTCCGCCAGATATAAAAAAAGGCCGCCCAACGGGTGGCTTTTTTTATATCTGATGAAAAGGTAGCGTACTTAGAGAATCCTGGTTCGACAAAACGGCAGGAAAGCCGTTTTGGACGCTGCGCTGTGCGCAGCGCCCCGAAGGGGTGAGGGCCAAGGATGGTCCGAATCAATCCCTGCCTTATCTAGTCTTATCTAAAAAAAGGCCACCCAAGGGGTGGCTTTTTTTATGTCTGATGAAAAGGTAGCGTACTTAGAGAATCCTGGTTCGACAAAACGGCAGGAAA
>CAMFJL010000009.1 GCA_945957175.1 uncultured Legionellales bacterium | reverse complement strand
GTAAAAAGCGCTTCATCTGAGTCCGAGTCAAAAGGTAGGTGACCACGAGGAGAAATCGTCTTACGCTGGGACGCGGTCAAGCCCACAGGCTTCTTTTCTGGCATGGGGAAAGTAAAAAGCGCTTCATCTGAGTCCGAGTCAAATAGCTTGGGTAATGCCTTTCTTTTCGTACTTTGCGTGAGCGCAGACTTTACAGTGGTAACGCTTGGCGTTGACGCCAAGGGTACGTGCGTTTTTTTGGGGACTGTTTGCATGCTGATAAGCGGTTTGCTATCAACGCCAGAGCACTTTAGAGCGTCACTTGAGCTTGACGATGCCCGACTGTAAAAGGCACCGCTACTTGATGAGGCGCTCGAGCTTGACGCAGTGCTCGAATAGGGGAAGGGACGGTGGACACGATGACGGGATGGCGAGGTCTTGCTGTCGGATGTGTCGCTGATATGTGCATGACTGTTAGAAGATGATGCCTGGCTTGTCTGATGAGGTGATATGGGTGATGTCTTGCTCGGTATCGTGAGCAGCTTTGCTGCTGGAGGCGTTGACGAGGCCATAGGCAGATGAGATGGTGTCGGTAAGCCAAGGTCTTGAGTCTCGGGCTTCCCTTGCGCAAAGATACATTCAGGTGCTGGCTCACCCTGAAGTACTGTTTTTTGATGTAACAAGGCTTGCAAACATACCATGTCATTTGCATCAGGCATGAATTCAAAACGCAAACACTGAAGTGGGATGTGAGTGAGAATGCTCCACCATAATCGTTTCGGTTGATATGCATCTGTCCATGTGAAGATTGGACTTGATTCACTTAGCAAGGCTTGCAAGCTTTCAACCAAATGCTGCTGCGCCTCCATACTTTGTTGCCAAAGATAAGGAAATGGACGCCGACTATGCAGCATACGATGAAAGAAAGCAGGTGCATGGGGCGGCAATCTTGGACAATCTTGAAGATTGAGCGACGTGAGCGCAGCTTGTATACCGAGGGTATAGAAATGCTGAATCAAGCGGCCTAAGCTTACATCGGTATGGGCAAGGTTGAGATGTTGCAAGGTGTGAGGCAAGGTAAGCGTTTCGATAGGCAGGGTGGTATGACTGACATCCAAACGCTGCAAATGAGCTTGGGCATTAATAAACGGCTGCACTTGGGTCACATCTATAGCGGCATGGCTAAGATTTAGCGCTGTTAACCTCTGTGTTTTAGGAAGGCTAAGCGCAACAAGCATAGGACAGTGACTTACGTTAAGACTTTGTAGTTGTGGCGCTATCAAGACGCATTCATTTAGGTTTTCAAGATGCGTGAACGTGGCATGGATAAGTTCTGGAAACGGCGTATCGGCCAATACCCGATTATGTCCCGGGAGACGCGAGAAGCTCTGGTGACTTATATGCAGTGTTTGAAGCGTTTTGGCTCGTACAGCGATGATATCAGCCACATTGTCTGTAAGCATTGGACAATTATCGATGTGCAAGTGATTGATAAACCGACTTTGTCGAAGTAAGCCCTTAAAGATGTCATCGGTAAGCGCAGCACAGTGACTTAAGTGAAGTCTACGAAAGCTAAACTGAGATTGTACTAGCGCCTGAAGGATACGTGTTTGTCTTGCTACATCAGGGCTACCATCAACCTCTGTGATTTGCCGCCAATCGATGCGTTTGATAACGATCCATTTATCTTCATCTAGCGTAAGGTTTAAAAAATCCGTGGGATTGCCTCGCATCAAAGCCTGAGCTATCTCACCTAAGCGACTGCGTTGTTGGATAACCTGGTTGAGCTTTGCCAGGGCTGTTTGAGCACTATAACGTGGGGCATCTTGTAACAGAGCCTTGGTTGCCTCTTTGGTAATCCCCATGTACGTGGTGACATCACTACTGGTTGAAAGGGTTTGGTGACCTTGCTCACTTAGAATAAGGCCCTTACTGATAGCAATAAAGGCCTGAAATCTGGATAAGGGGGTGGGATTTACAAAGGTATTGCGGTAATAATCACACAAGGCTGGTTCTAGGATATCAAACAGTGCCATATGACTGAGTGTTTCATTTTCTAGAAGGGCCCGTTGTAAACGCAACACTTTACCATAAAGCCAGGTGATGGTGTGCTCGGCAAAAGGCATCTTGAGCATGACCGGTAATGCGTTAGTATCATGGCTTGACGTTGCACGGCTAAGCCAACCCCAAAGCCCGCTCTCGCCATAAAAAAGTTTGGCAACATCGGCTTGATTAAAGGTTTGATTGATCTGGGTATGGTAGGCCTCTCTGAGTTGTAACCAGTGTGTAAGCCATCTATCTGGGTTTAATGCCAGGATGCGTTGTCGCACCAAGGGATGGATAGATGCAAGCATTGCATTTAAGCAAAACACGATAGAATGGACTTTGGGTTTACCCTCAAACATAGACAGTACAAAAGCATGGCCATTGTCGACGGCTACCAGACGATATCGTCCCGGCTTTTCGGGAATAGCTTGTACGATGTAGTTGTCTGGCTTGCCATCTTCTTGGTTAATTAACATCATGAAGACTATAAGCTCTGAGAGCGATTCTTCATCAAGGTTGGGTAAGACCTGTGCGGCAAGCGAAGGATCTCGTAGGACAGTGTATAAACTCATACCCTCAACGGTGGGTGAGCAAAGGACCGGATAAGGTTCACCCAAGCGATTGATCAAAGTAAATAGGGTCGAGGGAACAACACCTTGGTGAACGAAGCCTTGACTCAAATCATACACAGCTGCATCGACACCTGGAAATTCAGGTCGCGCTTTGACGTGCAGACGCATTGGGACACCATCAATATTACAAGACACTGCCTTGACCTGATGCCGGCCAAAAACTTCATCTTCGGCACTCACCTGACTTAAGGCTACAGATGTTGATGGCCTGATTGTAGGCATGGCGGGGACGCTGGTGTTTTGAACGCCGTGCTGTAGCGTACGGAGGTGTAATGCTTCAGCGCTACCAGAAGCCTGACTTGTATGACTCAACGCTTCGGGCGCTACACTTGCTTGCTGAGCGCGGCGCGTAATCTCAGGCGCAAAGGTTAGGGTTTTTTCATCTAAAAGTGCCTCAACCAACGAAGGATGTAGGTAGCCTCGCCGTCCGAGTTGGGTAGTCACGATGGTCGTGTGCAGAGAGGAAGATGGTTTGGTGTTAACTAGCATATGGGATTGCATATGATGCCAGCGTATACCCAGGTGATGTTCGCACAATAGCGCATAAGCCTTTTGCATGCCGGGTAGGGTTTGATGTCGCTGCATAAAGGCAAAGGCCTTGTCGGCCTGCACCCGCCTTGCACCAAGCGTCACCAACATCGCAAAAAGACGTGGTTTACCGTCGCAACGCGCACCCTTGTTGCGCCAACCCATAAGTTTGTCTAAGGGATGGAACCCGCTTTCTTTTTCTGGACTATCAAGGAGGGCACTCGCCATCATGAGCCTTGTGATGGCTTGGCTCACTAAGTTCGCTTGGACATCTTGCGCTGTACTTAGCAGCGCTAAAATGGGGGTATAGCCTCTGGGATTGTAAAGATGCGTATGTGCGCCAGCCTGAAGTAACACATCTAAAATCTCGGTCATGGCTTCTGGCGCTTGCGACCACACGGCGCAGGCAAGCAGCAAGGGCGAGGCCACGCCTTCTTCGTGGGTGTTTGCCACAACACCCTGGTCAATGAGCCATCGAACCGTGCTAACAACGCCTTGGGCTATCGCAATTCTTAATAAGGCAGGACCCGTTGTCGTCAAATTTAGCGGCGCTAGCGTTAAATCAGGGTAGACAGAAAGCAACTTGTCGATGCATTGCACCTGACTCTCTTGCGTCAAGGTATGCCAGGGTAAGGCCCGAATCATAGCATAAACACCCACCCCAAGCTCTGTTTCAAACTGACTGAACTGAGGCAGGGTGCGGTAGGCTTCTCTAAAAGGAATTGGGCTCACCACAGACCAAGGGGTGCTCCGCTCTTCAAAAGGTCTTGCCATTTCCTCTGGCGAAAGGGCCTCAACAAGCCGCCAAGACATACCATTGTAGACCACGTATTCAGCATGCCTTGGATTGTCGGTATGCGTTTGAATGTGATGATAATACGCAGCTATCTCTGGGAAAAGTGCGTTTAAGATGTCTCTATGGGTAGGTAAAGTACGGGCGGAGGTACTAGCTTCTGCTTGGTAGGCTCTGAGGAAATTTTGTAATTGCACCAGTTTGTGATGAATGTACAGTACGGCACTTGAAGCCAAGCGGAAGGGAATATCAACCTCCCCATATTGCATATGAATGTCTTGTGATGTGACCGTACCGCTCTTTAACCAACGTTGGCAAGCCAAGTCTCTTTTAGCCAATAAGATTAACCAGTCGACAATCGTATGTATGGCATCCTGGCTTAGAAGGTGTGCCATCACGGTAGGGTGTAACGGCAGGTCCATGAAGGCATCAAGAAAGAACAGCGAGTTTTTAATTTCAACTTTGACACACAACGGCATCGTGGCCGTGGCCTTTCTGGCAAGGAGGGGTAATCGCATGGCTTGATCACTATCAATAGCGACGATGCGCATACGAATGATCCTACCTCGGCTATCTTTCGTGAGCTCGACCATGAAGTTATCAAATTTGGCATCCGCCTCTAAACCTAACGCGCTACCGACACAAAGCTCGCTGCTAGCGCGCGGCTCTAAAGTACGCCAAAGCGGGAGAACTTCCTCGTAGGCACAGGCGGCATTACGCACAGAGATAAGTTTAGGCAAGGTTTTGTGGATAAAGCGAGGCAGTCGACTAAGCTTGGATAGGCTTTTGCCAGCCATCAGTGCAGGATAGGTATGCAGCATACCCAAAGCAAGGATAAGTGCATTAGCGCCTACGCTACGATAGATTTTCCTAAAATCCTCTGACCACTTGTCTTCAGAAACACTAAAGTCTTTTAAACCCTCATGGAGTGGCATACCTTGAGATAACGTTAAAAAGGCATCTAACAACGCTTGGCGTAACACATCATCAGGCACATCATCTTCAGATGGCATGGGCGCAGCGATATGCGTTTGTCCCAAGGTCATGAAAATTTGCGCATCACCGAGTAAGGTATCAACCAATGTATAAGCTTGGTCTTGACCCAATCGGGTTTGAAACAGTCGTAAATGATTTTGCATCTCAACGATGTCAACCAAACTTATCCCAACAATGGTAAACCCTGCTTGGACAAGTACCCCTTGCGCAGGCGCTACTTGCATAATAAGCCGAGAACGAAGCGACGCATCGGCTAAGATAGCCTCGCGTTTTTCACCGTTGGTTTCACGGGTCCGCAGCGCTTGGTAGGCCAATACGTCTTGTCCTGGTTCATCCGACGGTGAGGGGATGGTCCATATAGGGACACCAGAGACTTTAATGACACTGCTAGCGGCTGCGACTTGGTTTTTAGCAAAGCGTTGATGCAGAGTTGATACCGCGTGCTCCATATTAGGACAAATGGCATGAATACCACCAGGGTTGGGTTTATAGTGAACCCCAGCAATACTCGCTACCGCATGGTTACCGGTGGCATTTTCCTTGACGGTTTCTCCATAGCGATTGGTGCATAACAATCGATAACCCTCATCAAGAGCAACGTAGTGAAAGCCAATATCTACACCAGAAATCCAGGCTTTAGGGGTTAAGCAGCGCGCGCGCACTTCAACATCCCCATGGGCTAAGTCCATTAGAAAGGTTTCATAACAGGTGATAAGGGCTCCAAAAGCACCACCTAATAGCGGTGGCAACGACGCCTGCATCATCCGCCAAGTCGCCAGATCCTGAATCACCTTGCTTAAAGCAAGGATAGCTGGATGGGTGGGTTGGTATCGGGCAAGAAGACTGATTCTCGCCGTATCATCGATGTAGAGAAACGGTTGTCTAAGTGTGGCCAGCAAGCTAAGTAAGTCTTGCACCCCCGTTTCCCCTAATGTCTCTCGCTCCGTTTGATTGTGTATGGCCAAATGCACGCTGGCCACGCTAAGACTCCACGTATCTTCACCAAGACTTCGCGTTAGGATGCGCTGTGTCAATTCATCAGCATATACTGTGTCTTGCGAGGTAGCAGTAGCGGTGCCAAATGAAGATAAAGCAGGTAGCAACGATGAAGCCACCGAGGAGGGCTCGAATAATGGCACAGCAGAGGAGGACGAAGACGATGAAGACGAGGATGCCGAAGCAAATGTAGGTGGTGCTACATAAGCCGCATCGCATGTACTCATAGCAATGCCTGGTGGCACTGAAGAGGCCGGTGGTAGTACGGATGACGATGATGAAGATGAAGACGACGCGGTGCTAGTGTTTGGCAAAACAGCGCCAGGCTTAGCGCTAGCCTCCCGAGATAACTGAAGCTCAATGGGCGTTGCGGTGATAAAACAGGGCGGTATAACAACCTCTGGTCGCAAAGCCATATGAGTGAGGTATTCTAAGAGGATGGGTATGTTATCTCCCGTTTTGGCACTGGTTTCGATGTAATAACAAAGCCCTTGCGCCGCCATAAAGGCCTTGATGTCCGCTGCCGTGATCTGACGCGCATGAGACAAATCACTTTTTGAGCCAATAAGCAGCAGTTGCATGGCAGGATTAGCACCTCTCGCTGCTTCAATCACAGGGAGTAGCGCAGGCAAAGATGCTGCTTCTGATAAGGGAAAAACCAAAAGTAGCATGTTGGCGTTTTTCAAATGGGATAGCTGCATTCGATTACCATGCTTATAATGACCACAGTCCCCAATAAGAAACGCATGCGTATCATCTATTTTCCCGACTAATGCGACTACACCAGGCCTAGTATCATTTCTCAATGTATTTATGTCGCCGAACAAGCTCAAGGTTAAAGCCGTCGAACCATGACCCGAAGCACCACCAAGCACAAGAAGGTTCGTATGAACATTAGATGGATTTGGTATGGGTAAAGTATTCGAAGTTGACGTTGGCGCAGTTGACGTAGTACGCATCACAGATCGCCAAAATTTACTAATAAAGCCAGGCTCTCTGTCACCCGGACCCTCTGCATAATCTGGAGAGCTCACGCCGGATAAAGCCATTGCCCGCTCTTGCTCGCATGCGGCCAGCACGAAGTTAGTAATATAGGCTAAAAGCTTATCAATATTCTCTTTAGTTTTTTCATTAATTTCTACATAATAGGGTATGTGGTATCGGTCAATAAATGCTGATATCTCGACGCTGCTTATTTCACTTGGGCTATGCAAATCACACTTTGAACCTACGAGGATGATGTGCATAAATGGATCTGCCCATTTTATTTTTTCAATAATATTTATCATATCTTGCAGAGAATTATCTTTATATAATGAAAAAATCAAAATAGAAATTCTATTACCATAAATTTCTAAATGATGAACATATCTATAATCATAAGGAATACTATTACAGTGCCCCCAAAAACAAAGATTATAATTCTTATTTATTCTTCTAGAAGAGTACGATGGCCCTACATTAGAATAATCATCGTTAAATGTTCTAATTAATAATGACATGCTATTTGAAGCACTACGTGAGGCAAAAATAACAATTTTTTCGTTTGAACTATTCCTATAATCTGTATAATTCATAATGGATAAAGATCTTGCTTTTTTTTGCTCACATACCGCTACCGCAAGATCAGTAATATATGCTAAAAGCTTGTCAATATTTTCTCCCGTTTTTTCATTAATTTCTATATAATGCAGTATTTGGTGCTGATCAATAAATTCTGATATCTTGATACTGCCTATTTTAACGGGACTATGCAAACCTTTCTTTGAACCTACGAGGATAATGCGCATAAATGGATCTATCCATTTTATTTTTTCGATAATATTTATCATCTCTTGCAATGAATTATCTTGAGATAATGAAAAAAACAGAAGTGTAACTTCAGTTCCTAGAAGGAAAGGCCGAATCATACCATCATATCGACTAGCACCCGCATCACCCCAAAAACTAAGCCGATAAAGTCGATGATTCTTGCTCATTACTTCTCTAGAAGCATACGTTGGTCCTATCTTAGGCCCATCATTATCAACTAAGGCCTGGATTAACGATGGCACGCTATTTGAAGCGTTGCGAGAGGCAAGAATAAGGATTTTGGCATCAACCTTAACCTTGTGATCTGAGCTGAACATAATACAATACTCCGAACTCCGATGAGCCATGCTGTCGTGATACGTACGCATGGGTCAGTTTTTGTTATGACAAAAATACAGAACGGCACTCATATGTGCCGTGTTTGTGGCTTTCCTTTGCTCAGTTATCGTATTGTTATGATTGATAGGATAGTGACTGCTTAAGCTTTCATTTTATTGCAGCGGTGAACGACGCTTCGCCAATCCACCTCTTCAGCTGGCCTTAAGCATGCAATGCATTATAAACATTTTTTAATCATCCGTCTATGGTTTGGTTATTATTCTTTCACTGTGTGATTGTTTGAGGTAGGCGTGATGTCGTAAACAAGTATCGCTTCGCGACAATCCGTGGATTATGTCACCACTACCGCCACGTCTAATCCAGCCTAGATGCGATATGACAACGCACTTATCCACCCATAAACTTTTAAAAAGACTGAAAAATACCTACTGTTTCTTATTTTCTTAAGCTTTACTTAAGCTTTTTCTCAGTATAATATGCTATCGAAACCCATATCTGGGTTAAAATATAGCCATAATCGATAAAGTTTGATAAAAAATGAACAAGGTAGGATTGGTATGAAAAAATCACTTGAGTTACTTGCCGCTTTAGACTTAAGTGCACTACAAGCTTTTGCGGATGCACATGAGCACGGTAATCGTAACGGACAACTTTATGTTCGTTACCTTGATGGTGTGTTGCCTTTTTTGAATCAGCTTGATAAAGATGGCCAAGAAATTGGATCTCAATACCGGGCAGGCGAACAACAAGTTATGATGTGGATTAAAGAATTGCTTCAATTCATACAACAAAAAGATACGCCTATGCTAGAAAATTTAGAGGAAAAGCTTATGCTTATCCTGGACATTTTACCAGATGCATACAATGGAAGTTGTAACTACCTTGTAACTAGCTTAGTCAATGCGCACGAAACAGCTATGATAAGAAAGTGTCATCATGAGGACTTTCAAGCTGATCTCTTTGGGGCAACCCATGATAGCAACATGCCCGATTTTGTGATCCAACTGTCGATCATGGATGCTTATTATCCAGTTACGGACAGAGAAGCCACCTTACAGCCCCTCCGTGACTTTTTTAATGATCCTGTAAATATAAAACAAAAACAGAAAGCACTTGCCATGGTACAGGCCATCGAAGTCGCTATACCAGCTACACTTTCTACTGATCCACTCACCATTGGGTATTACTCAGACTTACAGAAAGGCGCTACGCTTCTTAGAGAAGTACTTAGTTCACCAACAAGTGCTGAATTGGCACAGCCGCCCGATGACGCTTTACTTGCAAAGGCAAGAGGAGCGATAGAAATGTATCTGCCGAGAAAATTGGTTGTTATTCCTACAACTGTAGTTGCGTTCGACGATGAGCTGGCGACCATCGAGCACGCCTTAGCTTCAAAAGGTCTCATTGATCATAGAACATTGAGACGAATACTCGCTAATATTCAAAGAAAATTAGAGTTAGATGCTAATGAGTTAGCCCAGCTGCTTAAAGATAGTCAAGACTCCAATTATATAAAGTTTGAGGGCGACAACAGAATACCCTATTTACTTAGAGTCGTCCGTGAAGAGTTAAACAAAAACGCTATAGCTCATAATACGTATAACCATGCATTATCAACACTTTTAGAGCATACTTTACATTTTAACATCCGTTACGAAACCGTTGAAATCGAGTATACCTTGGCAAAACGTCTGACTTATGCACTAAGACAGTATCGTGATTTAAATCCCAAAGGCTATCAAGGTTTACGCCATCAAGAAGTTGGGCAGATTCAGGCGATAATACATAAGCTTAGCGCAGGTCACATCAACGATGCTGCCGCCATCGTTCTGATTAAAAACATATTTAAAGCAAATACCTTCGAGCCAGGTTTCTTGGGCTCACGTCTTGAGACTTTGGTGATGCGCAGCATCAAAGCCTATGAGGCAAGCAGTGACGCCATGAGCAACTTGCGTACTTTATATGTTAAACGCTGGTTACCTGCCGAACCTTCACACCCACGTAAAGTGGTATTGGCTATGCATGGTTTAGGCGATAATGTGCATACGTTTAATGCACAAGCCAAAGCCTGGGCAAAGGCAGGTTATGAGGTCATAAGCTATGATCAAGCAGGACATGGGGTAGATGAGCTACGGCAGCAGGGCAAAAAGCTTAGTCTTACCCAGATGCAGCTCGATTTTTATGCCATGGTAGATAGATGTCAGCAAGACGAGAGCATTGGTGAAATCAAGCTTGCTGGCCACGGCTTTGGTGGTGTGCTTGTTGCTCATGCGTTGCCAAGTATCACAGACATAAGAGAAGCTGAGGTGGCACAAAACCATACACCGCCGCAAGCGCACCCCCATGACGCTATCCCTTCCGCTGCATCAGCACCAGGCATGGATGCGCCTGCTACTGATACCGCATTGCCGCAGCCGATACCAAGTTCGCTTACCGCACCTCGGACAGCACCCTCTTTTGCACCGATTCAGCCACAACAGCCCAAGATTAAGGAAGTTGAGCTCTTTGCGCCAACACTCAAACAAGACACGCCTTGGAGCAAGCTTAAAAACATACCGCGCTTACTATGGAATGGTGCAGATATCAGTGCTGAAGAAAAAGATCGACGTGCCCGTACTGAAATTGAACGCCCAGGTAGTAATCGCCTATTTGGCGCTGTGAATGCCTTGTTAGCCTTTATGGGTGAGTCCTATCAAATTCTTCGTTCTGTGTTTGCGTATAAGTCGAATAATCACGTGGCGCCCTTAACGATTGAGATTCATCAAGGTGAGGACGACACTCTGGTGAATGCTAAGCATGCCCGAGCATTGAATGCACATGCAGAGAAAGCCAATTCAGAAAATTCACCTTCGATGGTCAACCTGAGTGTACTTTTCCATCCTAAAGCCGGGCATGAACTGCACCGAGATCCGGCGGCACTTACGCGTATACTAACGAGTAGTTAAGCCTCGTCCTACTCGCCCATGGACCGCGTGCCGCAAAAAATGCCCTTCTCCCCTCGCTCACACAAGTACAAAAAATGCCCTTCTCCCCTTGCGGGAGAAGGTGGCCGAAGGCCGGATGAGGGGTAATCATACCATCGCGCAGCGATGACGAAACATGTATTTTACCTGCATATTCAAAACTGGCCTCCTTCTTGGCTCTTATTGTAGGGGCACGCCGTGCCCCTACAATTAAGATCTAAGCATAGGTACAATACGCTGGCATTCATCAGCTCTCATGATATAATAGCGCAATCTATAACCAGTTCAAGTGATTGCCATGCACACAGCCGCCGTACCGATGAAAACCATAGGCCCAATATTATTCGCGGGTCCCACGATTCATGAGTCAATTACCGTACCTTTAGCAACTTACGAAACGCCGCTGTGGGCAACTACCAACCGTGGTGCCAAAGTATCGCGTTTATCTGGCGGTATCATTGCGGCTATTGTCGATGAACGCATGACCCGCTCCGTCTTAGTCGAAGCTGCCAGCGTTGTCGACGCACTCGCTGTCGCAAGCGCATTACCTGAGCGTTTTGTCGAACTACAACACATTGTTTCAAGCCGTAGCCGCTTTGCTAAGCTCATCGCAGTGCACCCACACTTGGTTGGTAACCTTCTTTACATTCGCTTTGAATTAACCACCGGCGATGCCTCAGGTCATAATATGGTGACCCAAGCCGCTGACGATCTTATGCAGTGGTTATTACAACAATATCCGGTACTTCGACATATTTCGGTTTCTGGCAATATGTGTGTTGATAAAAAAGTATCCGCCATCAATGGCTTATTTGGCCGCGGCAAACATGTGATTGCCGAAGTGCTTATACCACGCGCTGTATGCCAACAAGTATTAAAAACCGAACCTGCGCTGCTTGCAGAACTGAATATCAAGAAGAATTTGATCGGATCGATTGCTGCTGGTAGCCTTCGCACAGCTAACGCGCATTTTGCGAATATGTTACTCGGCTTTTATTTAGCGACAGGACAAGATGCTGCCAATATTGTAGAAGGCTCTCAAGGTATGGTACATACAGAGCTTCGTGGCGAAGATCTATATTTTTCCGTCAGTGTGCCTAACTTAATTGTAGGTACCGTGGGCAATGGCAAAGACTTACCCTTTGTACAAGAGAATTTAGCATTGATGGGCTGTGCCGAACCGAGGGCGCCAGGGGATAATGCCAGACGCCTAGCACTGATTGCAGCTGGCGCCATTTTATGCGGAGAATTATCGTTGATGGCGGCACAAACCAATCCCGGCGAACTCATGCAAGCCCACGTTGCCATGGAACGCCACACGGTCACCTCGACACAAAATTCATGACCACAGCACTGGCGCCCGGTAAACTCATTTTGTCTGGCGAACACGCTGTTGTGCACGGTGCACCGGCGCTCGCATTAGCGGTTAATCGCTTTGCAAAAACTACCGTAACGCCTAGCACCCCCGCCCACATCGGGTTCGAACTAAAAAACTTACCTTATCATGCATCGATGACTGTTGGCGCACTCAAGCAGCTCAAACAAAAACTCAAAGACCGATATCATGCATTTAATCAAGGTGAAATGGGCATACGTGATGTGCTCAAGCTGCCTTTTGAGTTATCGCAGTATGCCGTATCAAAATTATTAGGCGAAAAACATGAACATACCGAGCAAGGTATGCATGTCACAACAGAATCGACCGTACCCATGGGTTGTGGCATGGGCTCCTCGGCCGCCATGATAGTCAGCATGTTGCACGCCATTGCTAGCTACCAAGGCATGGATTTTGATGAAGAACATTATTTCCAACAAGCCGTCGATGCAGAAAACTTACAACATGGCCGCTCGAGTGGTCTTGATATTCGCGTAGCGTTGCGCGGAGGGTGTATCCATTACCATCAAGGACTCTGCACACCAAGACCCTTACCGTCAATGCCGCTTTATTTAATTAATACAGGTAAACCTTTATCGAATACCGGTGAATGTGTTACGAAAACCAGCGAAATTTTCATGCATGATCCTAAGCTGATTAGCACATTTACCAGCGTAACTGATGCCATGGAAAATGCTTTATTATCTAACGATTTACCCGCTTTCATGCACGCTATTCGTGAAAATCATCGTCTATTAGTTAAACTAGGTGTTGTACCCTCCCGCATACAGCAGCTTATTCAAGCGCTCAATGAGGCAGGGTTTGCTGCAAAAATTTGCGGTGCCGGTGCGATTAGCGGCGAACACGCAGGTATTGTTCTTGTTGTCGCTGACAAACCACCCACAGCATTATGTGAACAACTAGGCTATCAACTTGAAAACGTGCAAGCGGAAACCAAAGGCGTGCATTTGGCAAAGGCAATATGAAACCGATCATTCAAGCATCTGCCCCAGGCAGTCTTATGTTACTCGGTGAACACGCTGTGGTGCGTGGCAGTCTTGGTGTTGCTGTTAGTTTACAGGCACGTGTTTATGTATCACTGAAAGCGCGTGATGATAATAAAGTGCTCATTCAAAGCGATCGATTCGGATCGTTCCAGACGACACTGGCGCATCTTATGTCAGACAATGATGCACATGCTTATACCTTAGGCACATTACGTTATTTTCAGCCCATATTACATCATGGTTATGATATTGGTATTCACAGCGAATTATCCCCCACACATGGTTTTGGATCATCTGCTGCGCTGGTAGTTGCTTTAGTGTCAGCTTTACAACAGGCATGTCAACTTACAAAAAACGCCTATGACATTGCAGCTATCGCCAGAACAATTATTATTGATGTGCAGGGTATGGGATCGGGTTGTGATGCTTATGCTAGTGCTTTAGGCGGCACTGTGGCCATTCGTCGTGATGAAAAAAACCATGTTAAAGCACAACGCTTCGATATTTTACCACCGCTAACTGCTATTTATACCGGCTATAAAACAAAAACTGCTATTGTTTTAGCACATATTGCTGAAAAAGAAGAAAAAAATCCATCTTATTATGCTGACTTATTTAATCAAATCCATATACAAAGCCAAACAGGACTCGACTATTTACAAGATAAAAACTGGCAGGCCTTAGGTGAAATCATGCGAGCTCAGTTTACCTTACAACAGGCCTTAGGCACTTCAGATAATACAAGCGATAGCATCATGAATGTATTAGATGATTTGCATGATAAAACCGGACAACCTTGGGGCGCCAAAATATCCGGCTCGGGCCTTGGCGATTGCCTCATTGCCTTAGGAAATGTGCCAGATGCCATATTTCCTACACCCGCATGGCCTAACACCGCACAGTGTCCATTGGTATTGGGTAGTGGGGGTGTCATTTGAAGTCCTTTGAGTCTATTTATCTAGGGTTACCCGAAAAACGTGAACCCGTCAAAACCAGCGGCTACGGCGAAGCCCCCATTAACATTGCACTGATTAAATACTGGGGAAAACGTGATAAACAGCTGAATTTACCGGTAACAGATAGCTTATCGGTGACAGTACCCGATACATTAACGCAAACAACGATAATACCGAGCATTGCATCGACCGATCGCGTTTTTTTAAATCAGACCCAACAATCACCCGATTCAAACTTTGCCAAACGCATATCTCATTTTTTAGACCTATTTCGCACGCATCCACAACAAACATTTGAAATTCATACACAAAACCGCGTAGCAACGGCTGCAGGACTCGCATCGTCTGCCAGTGGCTATGCAGCTTTCGTACTCGCACTCAATGATTTATTTGGCTGGCAATTAACGGATGATAAGCTTTCGATATTAGCACGCATAGGCAGCGGCAGCGCATGTCGCTCATTGTGGCCAGGATTTGTGTATTGGCAAGCAGGCAACCGCGCTGATGGTCTTGATAGTTATGCTTTTGCGCTCGATGATACTTGGCCTGATTTGATGCTGGGCTTGGTCATGGTAACGCACAGCGCCAAAACCATCAGCTCACGGGAAGCGATGCAAATCACGACAGGAACCTCGCCACTCTATCAAGCTTGGCCAGCCACTGTCACAGCGCATATGCATACCTTGCGAAACGCCATGTTAATGCATGACTTTAAGGCCTTTGGTGAAGTGATTGAACACAATGCCTTGACGATGCACGCCACCATGCTTGCAAGCTGGCCAAGCATCGATTATCGAATCCCTGAAACTTGGCGCGCCATTGAGAAAGTGCATCAGCTTCGCCGCGAGGGTGTTCCTGTGTATTTTACGCAAGATGCAGGACCTCACATCAAACTTTTGTTTGAAGCAAAAGACAAAGCCGCCATCTTAGCGGTCTTTCCCGATATCAGCCCCGTCCTGTTATTCCCCTAAAAATTGCGCCGTTGCTTAAGACGCGGTATACTGGTTCACCTAAATCAACCCGGAATAATGACAACTGCCATGCAAGACTACATCGCCTTTGCGTCCCAACACTTAGGACTTTTTGCCCTGTTCATGCTGGTATTGGTAGGTCTTATTGTCAGCGAAATCATAGGTCTTAGCCGCAGCGCACGTAAATATACCACCAACCAAACCATTTTAGCGGTTAACCGTGACAATGCTCAGCTGGTTGATATCCGTGAACCCAATGATTACAAACGCGCCCATATTGCTGGTGCCATCAATATTCCTTTAGCACAACTTGCCGATAAACACAGTCGTTTAGATAAAAGTAAGCCTGTTATTATTATTTGTGCCACAGGTCAACGAGCGCAAGCTGCACTCACATTATTGCAACAACAAGGTTATCAACAGTTAGCTATGCTTAATAACGGTATGGCCAGCTGGCAGCGTGAAGCATTGCCAACAGTTTCTGATTAGTAAGGAGTCTTACCATGAGTGCTCATGTCATTATTTATACCACCGCAATTTGTCCTTATTGTATGCAAGCCAAAGCGCTCTTAGATAAAAAACACGTCGCTTACGAAGAAATTCGTGTTGATACCGATCCTAAAGCACTGGAAACCATGATGAGCAAAAGTGGTCGGCGCACAGTACCCCAGATTTTTATCAACGATGTTGCCATCGGCGGTAGTGATGATCTCTATCAACTAGATAGCGAAGGCAAACTTGACGCAATGCTGGCTTAATTGACGACTTTATTTAACTTTTAACGAGGACTAAAACCATGGCACATAAAGATAAATCTCACCTACATGATGAACCCGTACAAGCAGAAACCACAGGCGAAGCAGGTGTTGAGTTTGTACTCCAACGAATCTATATTAAAGATTTGTCTTTTGAAGCACCAAGTTCCCCTAGCATCTTTTTAGAAACTTGGCAGCCCGCCATTGAGTTAGAAGTACAAAACCAAGCCAATGAGCTAGGTAGTGATAATTATGATGTCTTGATGAAACTCAAAGTCACTGCCAAACTGGGTGACAAAGTTGCCTACTTAGTAGAAGTGCAACAGGCTGGGATTTTCACTATTAAGCACACCTCACCTGAACAACTCAAAGGTATTTTCGGTGCATTGTGTCCAACCATTCTGTTTCCTTATGCAAGAGAAGCGATTAGCAATATCGTAACGCACGGTGGCTTTCCACAGCTATTGCTCGCGCCTATTAACTTTGACGCCCTCTATCTTGAGCAACTTAGCCGCGAAAAAACCGCAAGCAGTACGACTCAAGAAACAATTAATTAGGCCCAAGTGATGCAAATAGCTGTTCTTGGTGCAGGTTCCTGGGGTAGCGCGCTTTCATTGGTGCTCGCGGGCAATGGCCATGACGTGATGCTTTGGAGCCGGGACAGTGTCCACGTTAAAGCCATGCAAAAACATGGGGCTAACGTTAACTATCTGCCCCATCATCCGTTTCCAGCAAACCTACACCCGACGGATGATATGGCCCAAGCCATGGAAAAGGCCGAGCTTACACTGTTGGCCATTCCCAGCCATGCTTTTGCTGAGGTGCTGCATCAGGCAAAAGCCTACTGGCATGATCAGATGCCATTACTCTCTGCAACGAAAGGACTTGATGCCTCTGGCGCTTTACTGCTTGATGAAGCGCATCAAATATTAGGCGATGCCGTACCTTTGGCAGTCATCGCAGGTCCTTCCTTTGCACTCGAGGTTGCCGACGGTTTACCCACAGCCATCACCATTGCCGCAACTGACGTGAATGTCGCAAATCATATCGCAGCGTTGCTCAATAATCCTTGTTTACGAGTATACACAACGAACGATATCATTGGTGCGCAGCTAGGTGGCGCCGTCAAAAATGTGCTTGCAATTGCGACCGGCATTACCGATGGTATGGGCTTAGGCGCCAATGCACGGGCAGCGCTTATTACACGCGGTCTTGCAGAAATGATGCGTTTAGGTGATGCGCTTGGCGCTCAACCCAAAACCTTGATGGGACTCTCCGGTCTTGGTGATTTACTCTTAACTTGCACCGATGATAAATCCCGTAATCGCCGCTTTGGCTTGGCTTTAGGACGCGGTACCGATCAAAGTACAGCAGAGCAAGGCATCGGACAAGTCGTGGAAGGTATTGAAACATCTAAACATGTATACACCTTGGCAACACGTCTTGGTCTTGATTTACCTATCACCACACAAGTGTATCGCGTATTGACCCAACAGGCCTTGCTTAAAGATGCTGTCAATGCCTTATTAACCCGAGCCCTTCGTACGGAATATGATTAATCAGCATATATCCTTGCCCTCGCCAAAACGCGGTGAATTAAAACAAGGACACGTGCATATTTGGCACGTGTCACTTGCCTCACTCGACAACCATCGCAGTCACTTGCTAACCCTATTATCCCAGCAAGAACGCGACACATTTGAACGCGCCAATCACTATCAAACACATCCACCGCAACTTGCAAGCAAAGCATTATTACGCTTACTCTTAGCAACTTATCTGCATGTCGATCCGCATACCCTCGACATCGCTCACGGTCCTCATGGAAAACCTTTTTTGGCCCATCCGATCTCATTACAATTTAGCTTATCGCATACAAAGACTGATGCCGTTTTTGCACTGACACAACAGGATGCTATCGGTATTGATATGGAAACAGAAAGGACGCTAACGGATCATTTAGATTTGGCCGCGCGGTTTTTTTCACCGACTGAGTATCAGTATTTACAAAACTTATCATGGAATGACAGTAAAACGGCTTTTATTAGATTATGGACGCTTAAAGAAGCTTTTGTAAAAGCGGTGGGTTTTGGTTTATCTTATCCACTTGCTGACTTTACCATTGATATTGAGGGCATACCACCGAAAATAATCAATAAAGCAACAATAAAAGAACCTAGTCTTGCTAAAGACTGGCAATGTTTTTCTTGGCAAGCAGATAAGTCACATATGGCTGTTGTTGTGTCTGGTGGGCCTAAAACTTTGTATATTGATACGCTACATATAGAACAGCTACTCTAAAGAAAAATCCAATCTTTTTTCCAACAAAGTCTCTGTGGGTGCTACGAGCGTCGGTGACCGTTTATGCTTGGACGGCCTCAGGGGCCGTCCCTACAAGCATAGATTCATGCTCTTCTCACATTTTTCATGATCACAAATATCACTTATCATCAGAAACCACTAAAGGAGAAGGCAACAAGCGTCCCGGTGATGAGGACCATTTTGCCCTTCTGCGCCACCCGCGAACAATCCCGCTGAATTGCTACCTACCTGCGTTGGTTGCGGCAATTCAGTAAGCAGGCTCTCTATCTGAGATAACATCTCTCTAAGCATTTCTTTGCCAGTTTTCCCTATACTTCGATTAGAAAACCGATCCATGATGGGCTCATCTAGCAACGTAGCAATATCGCTAATGATTTTGTTTTCTCGTGTTACCACAGAGGCACGTTTATACCAACCGCTCTCGCTCGTATCAATTTCGATTGGCATCAAGCTAAACAAGCTCTCCAATACTGCTAGCGCATCCTGGCATGCAGCACGCGTGTTCAACGGTATATTCAACGTGATACGATCGGCATCCTCATGCTTAACATAACGCTGATCACGATCCGTGCCATGATAACAACCTAAAAACATCAAACGCTCTAGCTGAATATCCTGGCTGAGAATTTTACCAAATTCGCTAACACTTACACCAAAAACACTCTGTGATAGATCATTTTTTTCGAAGAAAAATTCTATATGATATGTTTTTGAACGATCACCCGCAGGAAGAAAGATACTAAAACATACGGTCGATTGGGCTATTTTTGATTGTACATCACTGGACGTTGCGGCCATAGAGAATACCTCATTTGTTATTATAATTATCAGCATGTTTCTAGCAGAATACGCCATGATAGCCATGCAATACCGCTATACACGCTAGCCATTATACATGTTAATAATATGCATGTAAAATCAATGTGCGAAATCGTCAACACAGAATATCCTGCTATGACACCAGACTGTTACGGTGCGCTTGTTGGCGTCGTACTGCCTGTTGATGTTGCTTTCGTGGCTGACGGTGTATTTGTGCTAGGTGGGCTTGTTGGTGTGCCCGATGTTGGGGCTGTTGTGGGAGGCTTACCGATGGTCTGATTAGACAAAGGCGCTGTTGTTGCTGGCGGTACCGCGATAGGTTTACTGACTGTCGTCGATGTTGGCCCTGGTTTCGTGGTTGGTGTAGGTATCGGTGGTAACGGTTTATTTGCGTGCGGCAAAGACGCACCTGCAGGTGGCCGCGCCATACCCGTAGCTGGCGGCAGCGTGCTTGGCGAGGATGCGCCGCCTGATGGTCCATTAAACGGACTTACTGGAACAATACCACCGGTGCTCGACATAATTTCATTGGATTGCTTAATATTTTGGTTATAGTCTTGCTGTGCCTGTTGCTGTATCGTTTGAATATTAAGCGAACTATAGTTTTCTTTCGTTTCTACTAGCATGTCGTTAATTTTCACTAAATCATTATAATTAAGCGTACCTGCAGCCTGTTTCAATGAAACCGTTGCATTAAGATAACTGTATTCATCAAATGAAAATTGACGCTCAGCATCAAATAAATTTTTCTGTGCAGTTAATACATCTAACATCGTTTCAGTGCCCACACGAAATGCCTCAATTGTGCTACGAAGTGAGCTTGCATTTGACACAATAGCTTGGCTATCAGCACGAACTGTACTAATTCCTGAAACAACATTGTTATAGCTTTGCTCTGTTTGATTATAAACATCGCGATAGGTCTGCTCGATTTGGTCTAAACTGGCCTGATATTGATAACTGGCTTGCTTGGTTTCAGCATTTACTAAACCACCTTGAAACACGGGTAAGTTAAGCTGAATACCCGCTGCATCATTTGTCGAATTCAGTCGACTCGCCACAATACTTTGATTAGCGTGAACATAGCTTTTCGTCGCATAGGCTTGCACTGTTGGCAAATGCCCGCCTTCTTGGGCAAAAATATTCTCTTGCGCCGCTTGTGCATTGAAACGGCTAGCCAAAATAGACCAGTTAAGCTCGCCAGCTATTTTCACCCACGCAGAGGGATCTGCAGGACTCGGTGCTAACAGTGGAATTTTATTACGCAAACCATCAAGATCATTATAATAGATACCGGTAATCACGCGTAAGTTTTCTCGTTGATTAATCACCGCATTCTGCGCTGAAATTTCCTGAGAAATAATCGAATCATAGGCAGCTTGGGCCTGATATACACTGGTAATGGCAACTAATCCGACCTTATATTCTTGCATCACTTGATCAAGCTGTTGATAAATCGCTTTCTTTTCTGCTTGTATGTAACGTAAATCGTCTTGTGCCTGTAACACGCTTAAGTAGGCTTGCGTAGCTCGACTCATCAAGCTTTGAAGCGCCGCAGTATAAGTTGCATTGGCGGCTTTAGAGCTCGCTCTTGCTGCTTTCCACGTTTCCCAATCAGTATAGTTAAATACATTTTGTGTCAACGTTAAATTATAACCTTCTGTACCAAAGCCCCGCATACCCGAGTTCGTAGCACCTACATTGGTGCTAGTGCCATTCACACCTGTACTGTTAGCGCCTGATTGTAACGCACCACCTTGATTGCTCGCAAGATTAGATTGAATAAATCCATTTGTATTAAATTGTGGCATCAATACCGAAAAAGCAATGGGAATACCGATATTTGCTTCGAGCCGTGTTTGATTCGCTTGTTGAAAGACCGGATCACTTTTCAATGCTTGATTAAATATATCAAGTAAATTATCAGCAAATATCGCTGGTGCCGTGGTTATTAAAACCAGAGCAGTCGCTAATTTAGTCAAGTTTTTTTTCATCGTGTCGTTGCTTCTTAAATTAGGTTGGCCTCAAAGGACAAACATTTCCACACCAGGTCCTTCAAGTAAATAAGGGGTGCGCACGGTAAATAACTCTGTTTGCGTAAGGCCGTGTTCGGTCTTCACAAACTGAAATACTTTTTGAGCATGGACATCACGTCCAACAATAGCAATAAGGCGACCACCCATGGTTAATTGCTCGGCAAATGCCGGAGCGAGCGCAGCTAATGCACCCGTGATGACAATCATATCATAGGGCGCAGCCTCAGCCCACCCATAAGCCGCATTGCCGACAGCAAGACAGATATGCCCCCGATCTTTGAGTTTCGATGAAGCCATAGCACTAAGTTCCGGGATCAGCTCAACCGACATAACCTTCGCACCGACGCTGGCTAAAAGTGCTGTAAAATAGCCGCTACCCGTACCTACCTCGAGAATGTTATGGTGTGCCGCAGGACTGGCCGCTTGTAGCAATCTGGCCTCGACACCGGGGCTTAGCATTTCTTGGCCATACCCTAAAGGCACATGCATATCCGCATAGGCAAAATCACGGTATCGCTCGGGGACAAAACGCGCTCGATCAACTTTTGCAATCACGGAAAGCCATTCATCCTCGAGCACACCCCAAGCGCGAATTTGTTGCATAAGCATATTGATACGAGCGGATTCAGTATTCATAAGTCGTCTATATTTGGCGTCAATAAAACAGTGGCTCCCATTATACCGAAGATTTTGTATATACCAAAGCTTCTTCAATTTGTAGGGCTCGAGGTATCGTGCCCTTTCGGGTCGCATAGAACTTGGGCACGCCGTGCCCCTACAATTAATCCTGAAAATTTGAACGGGTATGGTGTTTTCTTGAAAAAAATGTGAAAATCAGTCGCTTGCGCAACGTTTGTTTGTGCAAAATGGGGACTTTAGACATGGCATGGGGATAACATGTGCGAGCGCGGATAGCAAGAAAATGGGACGTACGCATCAAACAGTGTAGCCTAGCAACATCCGTTGCTTTTGTTGCGTTGACAGTCACCGCTTGCATGGTCGGGCCGGATTTTCATCCACCGGCAGCGCCAACCACCACGCACTACACCAAGCCCACAACCCCCGCAAAGACCACGGCAACCCCCAGTGCCGGTGATGCAGGTCAAGCGCAGGTCCTTGCATTACAACAAACCCTGCCTGAAAACTGGTGGTATTTGTTAGGCTCAGATAAAGTTAACACCTTAGTAAAACAGGGTTTAGTCAATAGTCCCACATTAACTGCGGCCAAAGCTACGCTAGCTGAAGCACAAGAAACGATGCAAGCAGATATAGGCAACCTGCTATTTCCTGCGATTGACTATAATGCACAAGCGCAACGATTACGAACTTCAGCCATTTCTATCGGTGGCTCATCCAATAATGCCATCTTTAACCTTTATAATACTTCGCTCAATGTATCTTATTCTCTCGATATCTGGGGCGGCTCAAGACGTGCCATCGAAAGTGCTGCTGCCCAAGTCGATTATGAGTATGATGAATTATTAGCAACTTACTTAACCTTGAGCTCCAATATCGTCAGTACCAGTATTGCCATTGCTTCATTGCGTGATCAAATACAAGCAACGCGTGCATTGATGACAGACCAACAACAAATTTTGACAATCACTCAACAACAATATCATGAAGGTGGCGCATCTTATCAAGATGTATTACTACAACAAACTGAACTTGCACAAACTGAAGCAACATTGCCACCATTGAATCAAGCCTTAGCTGAGACAAATCATAGTTTAGCTGTTTTACTTGGTCAATTAACCAGTGATACGTCCCCCCTAAACTTAAGCTTATCGCAGCTTAAATTACCTGTCAGTTTACCTATAAGCTTACCTGCTGCGCTCATAAAACAACGGCCAGATATTCAAGCATCGCAAGCATTATTGCACGTGGCAAGTGCAAATATCGGTGTGGCAACAGCAAATTTATTACCTGAAGTTACTTTAACCGGCAATAATGGCTATGTTTCTAGTAGCCTCGCCAATTTCATTAGCAAAAAAAATAATGTTTGGAGTTTTGGTGCCAAACTCATGCAACCCGTATTTCACGGTGGTGCGCTATGGGCAACACGCAAAGCAGCCATTGATGCATTTGATGTTGCCGCAGCTAATTATCAGCAAACACTATTACTCGCATTTCAAAATGTTGCAGATGCACTAACCAATATTCAACAAGATGCACTTGAGTTCAATCGGCAGTATATGGCGAACCATTCAGCGCTAGAAAGTTTAAAGATTACTCAACAGCAATATCGATTAGGTGGTGTGAATTACTTAACCGTGCTTAACGCACAAGAAAAATATGAAGAAACCACCCTCGCATTTATTAAGGCCAAAGCTGCACGTTTTGCAGATACTGTTTCTTTATATCAAGCATTAGGTGGCGGCTGGTGGCAAGACCCAGCAATGAAACCGCAAGCATATGGAGTCGTCATTCATGAGTAAAGCTATGAAAAAAATGATTGCTTATGTCCTCATTTTATTCGGTGTTATTTTTGGCATCAAACTCATTCATGCTGTGACTGTTAAAATCAAAGAAGATAAACAATTGAAAAATCGAGTGATTACTGTATCCGCCATGACAGTCAAATCATCAACATGGCAACCAACTATCTCCGCTGTAGGTAGTTCAAAAACGTACGAAGGTGTTAATGTGACCACTGAATTAGGTGGACTCATCACCGCAATTCATTTCACTCCAGGACAGTTTGTTAAACAAGGTGATCTACTAGTACAGCTTGATATTTCTACCGATGTAGCTAAATTACATTCGCTACAAGCACAAGCTGCTTTTGCAAAAATCACTTATGAACGTAACTTAAAACAATATAAAATTGGTGCCATCAGTCAAGAAACTTTAGCGGGTGATGAGGCACAATATGAATCAACAGCCGCAGATGTGGCAGAACAAGAAGCCACTATTGCAAATAAAACAGTTTATGCACCATTTACAGGCAAGCTTGGTGTCTCTTTGGTAAATTTAGGGCAATATATCAACCCTGGCGATCCGATTGTTAATTTGCAAACCTTAAGCCCTATTTGGATTGATTTTTATCTGCCACAGCAGCAATTACAAGAAGTACAATTAGGCAAACCTGTTACGGTCAGCGTTGACACTTATCCCGGACAACATTTCACAGGTAAGGTGACAACTATCAATCCTTTAGTCGATGCAGATGTACGAAATGTTGAAGTAGAAGCAACATTACCCAATCAAGATCAAAAAATCTTACCCGGTATGTTTGTCAATGTAAGTATTAAATCAGGTGCAGCAAAGCCTTATATCACGTTACCACAAACAGCTATCAGCTTTAATCCTTATGGCGATATTGTATTTATCTTGAAGAAAACAGAAAAAACGATAAACAATCAAACGATATGGCAAGCAGAACAACAATTTGTCACTGCGGGTGATATGCGAGGTGATCAAATTGCAGTTCTTAAAGGATTAAAAACTGGGGAGGTCGTAGTTACATCTGGGCAATTGAAGCTAACAAATGACAGCATGGTAGTGATCAATAACAGTCTTGCACCACCAAGCAGTCCTAACGCTCAGTCAAAAGGATAATACGTTGCGATTAACAGATTTATTCATACGAAAACCCGTTTTCTCTATTGTCATAAGCTTGGTCATTCTTGTACTCGGCGCACGCTCCATTGGTCTTTTATCTGTGCAACAATATCCCACCATTGAAAGCGCCGTGATTACTATCAATACAACTTTTACTGGCGCATCTCCCTCAACCATTGCAGCTTTTATTACAACCCCCCTAGAACAGGCGATTGCACAAGCCAATGGTATTGACTATATGACCTCGAGCTCTACCCAAAATACCAGTATGATTCAGGCAAACTTATTATTAAACTATGACCCAGATAAAGCTTTAACGGAAATTAATACGCAGGTTAACAGTGTGCTTAACCAGTTGCCTCAGGGTTCGCAATTGCCAGTGATAACTGTCACCATTGGTGAAACAACTGACTCCATGTACATTGGCTTTAGCAGCAAATCTGTCAGTGAAAATAAAATTACGGATTATCTATTACGTGCAGTTGAACCCAAGCTTCAATCCGTTCATGGCGTGCAAACAGCCGAAGTATTAGGTAATAGTCAAATTGCATTACGTATTTGGTTAGATCCTAAAAAATTAGCTGGCTATGGTATTCCTGCATCAAAAGTTGCACAAATCCTTTATTCAAATAACTTTATTACCGCTTCAGGTCGAACGAATGGTCCAACCTTTATTTTAAATCTTAATACGGACTCCGCGTTAACAACCATACCTCAATTTCAGAATATGATTATTGAAGCAAAAAATGGCGCACTTGTTCGCATTAAAGATGTTGGCAAAGTTACTTTGGGGCAAGAAAACTATAATACAACAGTAACTCGTAATCGAAAGCCTAACGTTTTTATCGGTATTGTCGTTGCCCCCACAGCAAACCTACTCACCGTGTTAAAAAATGTACGCACCGTTTTTGCTGAAGCACAAAAACAAATGCCTGCAGGTATTACTGGGCGTATTGTTTATGACTCTAGCTTGTTTGTGACTGCCTCTATTAGTCAGGTAAATTCTGCGTTACTTGAAGCTTTCTTGATTGTAACCGCTGTAGTTTATTTATTTCTTGGCTCGTTTCGTGCTTTATTTATACCCGTTATTGCCATACCCTTGTCGATTATCGGTACTTTTTTCATGATGCTGGCACTTAACTTTTCCATTAACATCCTTACTTTGCTTGCACTCGTATTAGCCATTGGCCTTGTTGTCGATGATGCTATCATCGTGGTAGAGAATGTATCGCGGCATATGGAAGAAGGAAAGTCTGCCTTTGTAGCCGCTATTTTAAGTGCGCGAGAGTTAAGCCGTCCCATCATTGCTATCTCTATCGTATTAATTGCTGTTTATTTACCGATTGGTTTTATGGGGGGACTCACCGGTGCGCTATTTACTGAATTTGCATTCACTTTGGCCAGCGCCGTTGGTATTTCTGCGATCATTGCACTGACATTATCACCTATGATGTGCTCAGCCATGCTAAAAAACACAGAAAAACCTAACTTTATTCAATATTTTGATAGAAAATTTAATCAGTTCCGCCATGCTTATCATGATCGCCTATTAAAGGCACTCAATTATTTATCTGTTGTGATTGTATTTGCCGTATTAATCTTAACGAGCAACCTCTTTTTATTCACCACATCAAAATCTGAGCTCGCACCACAAGAAGACCAAGGCATTATTCTGACCCAATCAACAGCCGATACCAATTCCTCACTGGCGCAGACAGCCCGCTACGGTAAAGCTGTCAGTCAAATCTTTGAGTCCCATCCTGAAACTGAAACAACGTTCGAAGTAAATGGCTATAATGGCGCAAATAACGCACCTAACTTAAATTTGAATATGGGTGGTATGGTGTTAAAACCGTGGGATGAACGCAAATTAACATCTAATCAATTGCAGCCCATCGTACAGAAACAAACAAAAAATATTGCTGGCGTTGCTGTAGCCGTATTTCAGCCCCCCTCATTACCTGGCGGTGGTGCTGGCTTACCCATTCAATTTGTGATTGAATCCACCAATCCCTTAAGCCAAATGGCCGCTATCTCTCAGCAAATTATTCAACAAGCGAGGCAGACAGGGAAGTTTCAATCACTGACATCGGATTTATTTTATAATATGCAAGAGGGCGACATTAAACTAAATAAAGAAAAAATCGCTGAATTTGGCCTAACCTTAGAAGATGTCGGTAATTCTATCAGTACTGCCTTGAGTGAAAATTATATTAACTACTTCAACTATATGGGACGCTCGTATCAGGTCATTCCTCAAGTCACCACCAACTCCCGGCTTAATGCCAATGAATTACTCAACTATTATATTAATACATCCAGCGGTCAATCGATACCCTTGGCAACTGTGGCTAGTCTCACTAAAAGCATAGGGCCACAATCAGTTAATCACTTTCAGCAGATTAACTCTGTCACTATATCTGCAACGGCCTCGCCCGGTGTCAGCATGGGAGAAGCGCTAGAGGTATTGAATAAAATAGCTCAACCTATTTTACCAAGAGGCTATACAATTGATTACGGCGGCCAATCAAGGCAATTTGAAGATCAAAGTAACACCATGCTCATCACGTTTGCTTTAGCGCTTATCATTATTTTCTTATCATTGGCTGTATTATTTAACAGCTTCAGGGATCCTTTTATTGTATTAATCAGTGTTCCTATGTCCATTTGCGG
Source organism: uncultured Legionellales bacterium (assembly GCA_945957175.1). GTDB lineage: Bacteria > Pseudomonadota > Gammaproteobacteria > UBA1113 > UBA1113 > CAMFJL01. Next base: position 58,697 of record CAMFJL010000009.1, on the reverse strand, counting down.
CGCTATGATTTTTATTAGCCTAGGTGTTGGTGGTGCAACACTAAATATTTACACTGAAGTTGGCTTGGTCACGCTGATCGGATTGATCAGTAAGCATGGAATCCTGATTGTTGAATTTGCGAATGACCTACAAAAGCAGGGCGAAAATAAATTTACTGCGATCAGTGAAGCCGTTGCTATTCGATTTCGTCCAATCTTAATGACAACAGCTGCTATGGTGCTCGGTGTCATTCCATTGATTAATGCAACCGGTGCAGGTGCTGAGAGTCGTTTTGATATTGGTTTGGTCATTGCAACCGGCATTTCCATAGGCACTTGCTTTACCTTATTTGTGGTACCAGCCATGTATATGCTTATTGCTGAAGATTATTCAAAGAAAAAACCTGAGGAAGCACTACCTGACTTAGCATAGACGCTTACCGTGGCACGGTGATACGATGCCGACCGTAGGGGCACGGCGTGCCGTGCCCTAAGTTCAGCGCAACCTAATCGGAGGGAATCCAAGGTCCAGTGACATCAGTAACTTCATCGGGTCCTGGCCATGGCGGGTTGGTAACAATAATGAAGGTTAAATCGCTGTCGTCACTTCGATATTGAAATACAGTGTTTACGGGTATATCGATGGTTAATCCAGGCTCTAATGCAGTGATTGTTTCTACATCAGCCTGTTTAAGCCATATAGCGCCCGTGCCTGAGAGAATATGCCAAAACTCATGGACCGTTTTATGGCATGCCGCTTTTGATACGCGGTGCTTAGGCAATAAACCGTGCGCAATACCACCATAAGCACTATTCATCAGTTCACGCACTTCAGCGCCGTCTGGCGCAATATGATGGTAATGCTCAGGGATCTTTTGCGTCTTCATACATCGATATTTTCAGCAAGTAATGCGTTTGATTCGATAAAGACTCGTCGTGGTTCAACTTCGTCGCCCATGAGCGTTGTAAAAATTTCATCCGCGGCTACCGCATCTTCGATAGAAACTTGTAACATACGTCTGGTGCTAGGATCCATCGTTGTTTCCCAAAGCTGCTCTGGGTTCATTTCACCAAGACCTTTATATCGTTGAATATAAACACCACGTTTGGCTTCTTCTAACAACCACATCAGTCCTTCGCCAAAACTCTGTGGGTACGACTGCTTTTCGCCGCGGGTTAAGCTCGCGCCATCACCCACTAAATCGTGTAAACGCTCACCCATAGCACGGAGTTTTCGATAATCGACACTGGCAATAAACTCAGCGCTTAACATATACGTATGTTCACTACCTAATTGTCTTAAAGTAAATTCTGGTAGATAGATATCGCCAGCTGATGTTACATGCCCTTGAACAAAGCTGCCGCTATCCATGGTTTGGCCCAGTTTATCAACGAAGGTTTGTACCCATCCATTAACAGCAGTCTCATCCGCGAGCATAGCTCGGGTTAATGTAGGTGCTGCAACAAGCTCTGCCAATAAAAGCGTATGATAATAGCGACTAAGGCGCTTAATAATATTTTGCATCGCAAGATAATCAACAGCAAGTGTTGCAAGCTCAGTCATCTCAATGGCTGTACTGCCTCTTTTAGGTATAAACACGGCATCTTCAAGCGCGATATCGAGTAATTGCTTGTTAAGCTCAGCATCATCTTTGACATAACGCTCTTGTTTGCCACGCTTAAGTCGATAGAGTGGTGGTTGCGCAATATAAATATAACCGCGCGCTAGCAATTCAGGCATTTGTCGGTAGAAAAAAGTAAGTAATAATGTGCGAATATGAGAACCATCGACATCGGCGTCAGTCATTAAAATAATATGGTGATAACGTATTTTATCAGGATCATAATCCTCTCGGCCAATACCACAACCCAACGCTGTAATTAAGGTACCCACTTCTTGTGAGCCTAACATTTTATCAAATCTGGCTTTTTCCACATTCAAGATTTTACCTTTAAGCGGCAAAATCGCTTGTGTACGTCGATTACGTGCTTGTTTGGCTGAACCACCTGCCGAATCACCTTCGACAAGGAAAAGTTCAGATAAGGCAGGATCTCGCTCTTGGCAATCGGCTAATTTACCTGGCAAGTTGCTGATATCATCTAGCGCACCTTTACGGCGAGTCATTTCTCGAGCCTTACGTGCCGCTTCCCGTGCTCGTGCCGCTTCCAGCATTTTAGTGACAATGGCTTTAGCTTGTGATGGATTTTCCAATAGAAAATCATTAAAAAACTCAGATACTTTGGTTTCAACGGCTGCTTTGACTTCTGATGACACCAACTTATCCTTGGTTTGCGAAGAAAACTTAGGATCTGGCACCTTAACCGATAAAATAGCCGTTAACCCTTCTCTTGCATCATCCCCTACGGTATCAATTTTTAGCTTTTTAGCATAACCACCTTGCTCGATATAATTATTCAACGTTCGTGTAAGTGCCGCACGAAAACCTGATAAATGAGTACCGCCGTCGCGTTGTGGAATATTATTAGTGAAGCAGAAAATGGTTTCTTGAAATGAGTCATTCCATTGCATCGCTAAATCAACTTGTATTTCACCATGCATAGCGCTGATATAAAACACCGTTGGATGTACGGGTGTCTTTAAACGATTTAAATGTTCCACAAAAGAACGGATACCACCCTCATAAGAAAATTGCTCACGCTTTCCATCACGCTCGTCATAAAGCTCGATGGAAATGCCTGGGTTTAAAAAAGCAAGCTCACGGAAGCGTTTAGCTAAAATATCATAATGAAATTCGATGTGTGTAAAAATAATATCGCTTGGATGGAATTTGATTGTGGTACCGGTACGACTACTATCACCGACCGCTTTTAAAGGCTGCACAGGTTCACCTAAACGATACGTTTGTTCATACTGATGGCCGTTACGACAAATACTCAGTTGTAATTCTTCTGAAAGGGCATTGACCACAGAAATACCAACACCGTGCAAACCACCAGACACTTTATAAGAGTTATTATCGAATTTGCCCCCGGCATGTAACACTGTCATGATAACTTCAGCTGCTGAGCGACCTTCTTCCGGGTGCATATCCACAGGAATACCGCGACCATTATCACTCACCGTAATACTATTGCCTACGTGAATCGTGACCTGGATTTGATTGCAATAACCCGCTAAGGCTTCATCCACAGAGTTATCCACAACCTCAAATACCATATGGTGCAAACCAGTACCATCATCGGTGTCGCCAATGTACATACCTGGGCGCTTACGCACCGCATCAAGGCCTTTAAGCACTTTAATATTGGAGGAATCATAGGTTGCCGCTTGTGTCATAGTCAAAAAGTCCTGAAATGCTGAGGGATATACCAAAGTTTTTTCAAAATGCGCAGATGCTCGTCTGTAGGGGCGCTGTGGTCGCCCATTGATGGGCAGGCACATGGCCAGTCCCTACAGTCATATTTTGATGGCCTTAGGCCCCTCGACCGCAGTTTGAAAGACGAAGGGATAGCTCATTAAAAGTCCAGATATTATACCACATTTTAAGCCAATCGAACACCACAAGACTTAAAGTAAGCTTACGTATAAGAGCACGTTTTTTAAATATAGACTCATAACATTTATCGATAATCAGCTGCTTTGTGCGCTTAAGACTGGCTCGGCAACTTGCGTAAGTGATTGAACAAATTCGACGACTCTTTGTAAAGAAGCTCGAAGTATAGCGATATTTTCATAGGCGATCATCAACACTGACAATGCCTGAACAAAAAAGATAGCGGCACCATTTAATTGCATGAGCGAACCTAAAGATAAATGATTTGCAAAATAAACGGGTAGCGCTATAAGAATAACCACAAATCCACAGGCATTAAAGCTAATTTGTTTAACCAACTGCACCCATCTATCCACTTTCAGTAAAGATAAGGTATTGTGAATAACTTCGCTCAACTCAGTATCTGTTTTTTTTCGATGCTGATGCATCGCTATATTTGTGATACCTAGTTGACTTTCCTGTCTGATCACTGACATGGTATAACGCATATTGGCAGTTAATCGTTGGTTGTTGTAATTTAAGCTAATAAGTTTGTGACCTAAGGAAAAAACTAAACCGTTAAAAAAGAGTGCATAGATGAGTGTTACCCATAAATAGATGCCTGGAAACTGCAAGATATGATGATGATAGGGAAATTGCCATTGCTTCGAAAAAATCCAAAGTTCTGCGCCAAAAATACATAAACTCATCATCGCTTGACATAGCTGATTTCCTATGCTTATAACAAGTGTCGGGACCAGATTTAAATCATCCGTGATTCGCTGCTCTGGATTATCGATTGTTTTTTTATTATGGGTATGCTGAGATTGATTTTGAGTGATCCATGTATCTTTAATATAGTCAGTTAAATATGCCCGCCATCGCAAGCTAAATAAGCCAATAGCATAGTTATTAAATGCATAGCTTAAAGCAATGATCAATATAGTTAATAAAAAAACAGCAGATACCTCGATAAAGCGTGAATAATCATAGGCTTGAAGTGCGTTAAATAAATATTTCCACTCATCATTTAACGCTACCAAAGAAAGAACCTGCACAGCGGCTGTGATAATTACCATTGCGAGCAAACCCCATTTACGATAGCCCGACACTTGATGCCAATACATCTTAAAAAGCTGCCCTATCTGGCTTATCGTATTTGTCTTATGGAAACGCATGTCTTTATCCATACCTCAAGGTAAACATCATAGGATAAACAAAAAGCTATGAAGAATCTATACCTATGAGCCTTGAACATGTACGGTTTAGGTGTTAAACGTGTTACCTATCATCCCGGTCTACGCTGTTACTCATCACCCCAATTGTGCACAAAATATCCTTCTTCTCTTGCGGGAGAAGGTGCTCATAGCAACGGATGCAGGGTAATCTATCGCGCAACAACGACAAAACGCATACGCTGAAAGACAACAAGCACGCGCACCCTAGTGAATAAGGGTGCCTTCCTCATTTAAGGATCACTGCGCATACGGCACATCATTACCATGATAAGGGCCGTATTGTCTCGGCGTCGTAACGACACGCGGAACCACCTCGACACTGCCTACATTGTAAGAGGATGCCGATGAGCTATACGTTTCACCAACATTGGCAGAGACTGGCCTTGCCGTATAGGCAAAACCACCGGTGTAGGTTTCAGGACCATAATTATCATTGACGCCTGCCGTGGGCGCACAGCCAAGCACCAGCAGCGCCAATGCACAACTGGCACTAGCATAAACATGTGTATGACACTTCATCATGTCACTCCTTATTCGTGGTGACATGTTAATTATAGTCCTTGATAAAGACATATAGCTCAGTTAGCTCAGTTGACGTGCAATCCAAGTAACCTAACTGGCGCTTCTGTGGCCTGCTGAATCTTCATCGGCAACACCAGAATAGCATCGCCTACAGGGGCAAGCCTATCAGCATGGGCAATATTTTCAACAAGATATTTACCAGCACTAAGGAACAATTGATGTACGGGGAATTCACTGTTTCCAACATCTGGCGAAAGTGTATCAATCCCTAACCCGACAACATTGCGAGCCAATAACAATGCCGCAGCTTCTGCAGACACACTGGGAAATTGTAGATTGTTGCGATATTTATCGGCTTGAGACCACCAACGACTCCAGCCTGTTGCAATCATAACGAAGCTACCTGCTGCAATAACGCCATGCTCCGCTTCAAACGTGTGAATATCATCTACAGATAATACATAATGTGCGTGTGCTTTTGCTGCAATATGGATGACAACACACGGACTGATAAGCGAGGTCAGTGGCAACTCATCAACTGTCATTCCCCCAGCGATACAATGTGCAGGTCCATCGATATGCGTGCCGACGCCCAATCGTGTTTGCATCTTCTGTGTCCGAAATTTAACAGCCTCAGGGCAGTCTGAGTAGTCATATTCTACGTTAAGTGAAAAACCATCATTTGTTTCCCACTGAGGCATATCTATACTAAGTGGGTGAGTCAGATCAATCAACGTGTAATCCTTCAAGGCATTTAGTTTTAACATCGTCGTCCTCATATGGCTTATCAAAATTTTACAAAGACAGAATATGACTTACGTACTTTAAAATAGACATTTCTTAGTTTCATTTACAGCCATTCAAAAAATGTTCTTCAGAGGCCTATCCTGCAGCGGCTGAAAGGTCAGATAGCGCATAACCCTCATGCTCCCGTACAACCCCCTGTTCCACGTGGAACAGTTGATACGCGCCTAGCTGCGCTAAATCGCCTAGCTGCGAGAGATCCGGTGTGGTTAAAAAAACCTGACTGGATAACTGCGTCAAAGATTGTAATATTTGTTGGCGTCGGGTCGGATCGAATTCCGCCAAAATATCATCCAACAAGTAACAACTCTTTTTTTTAGCGCGCTGATATAACAGCTGCGCTTGTGTTAAAAACAAAACCATGAGTAATAGTTTTTGTTGACCTCGCGATAAAGCATCTGCAACCGGTACACCTGCTAGCTTAATAATAATATCAGCGCGTTGTGGACCACTATAGGTATAATGTCTGGTGCGATCTTTCGCTAACTGTTGCTTAAGCAGACTGGCAAGATCCTGTTCTTCTGACCAACCGCGATGATAATGTAGCTCAACCGGTAATTGGAATTGTAAGGTATCGGCGACTTGGGCATATATTTCAAGAAAACTATCCACATAAGCACGACGCATGGTATCGATGGTTTCGGCAATACCTACCCAGGTTTGATCCCATAACATGACCATATCATCAGGCGCCTCGCTGCGTAAGGCAGCATTACGCTGTAGCACCAAACGTTGGCTTTTCTGCCACAAAGCATGAAATTGAGGTTCCACGTGGAACAATCCCCAATCAAGAAATTGACGCCGCGCTTGAGAACCGCCAGTGAGTAGATGAAAACTCTCAGGATGAATCAATTGCATGGGCATATGCAAGGCAAGCTCTGAAGCGTTCATAATGGTCTTACCATTCAAGCGAATCTGTGAAGGCTCGTGTAATGATTTAGCGATACCGACTTGCAACGCTAAAGCGTGTTGATCTGTACAAACTTCACCAAAAACGGAAAGACCTGGCTGTCCGTAATGTACAATACGGTTTAATAAGCGGCTCTGAAATGAACGACCATAGCCTAGAAAATACAGCGCTTCTAATAAGCTTGTTTTGCCGCTTCCATTCAGACCCGAAAAGATCACCAGTGGCGCATGAAAACTGGCATCTACATTCACCAGATTGCGTAAGTAATTCACTTTCAGCGCATTCACAAACACGGAGCGATCTTCTCTAAATCCGTAGGGGCATAATTAAATAGCTGGCTTGATTATCGAGCGTCGACTCAATGACAATACTGCTGTCAGCATCTGCAAGTTGTATGCGTAGCTGCTCGCCTTTAAGTACCGTGAGAACGTCCAAAAAATAGGATAAATTAAAGCCCGTCGATAAGGCAGGACCTGCATAATCCACGGTTAAACTTTCTTGTGCTTCTTCATGTTCTTGATTTGTCGTTGTCAAGGTCAGTAAATTCTCAGTCAGTTCAAATCGAATGGCTTTGACTTTGTCGCTTGCAAGGATCGCTGCACGAGATAAGGCCTGCTTTAAATCAGCATTAGCAACAGTCACCACTTTATCTAATTGCCGTGGAAAAAAGCCGCGGTAGTCAGGAAACTGGCCATCAATTAAACGGCTGGTGAAATGAAAATCGGCTGATTTAATTTGCAGATGTGCTGGACTCAATGCCAGATTCATGGACGCTTCGTCATTGCCAAGCAACTTAATTAACTCCAAAACACCGCGCCTTGGCAGCAAAATACGAATAGCGGAAGCAGCAGAAAGCGGTAGTTGCGCCAAGGCTAATCGATGACCATCACTTCCCACAGCCACTAACATCTCTTTTTGTAAATCTAACAACAAACCATTAAGAAAATAGCGAACATCTTGTTGAGCAACCGCAAATTGTGTTTGCTCTAAAAGTGAACGAAATAAGCCTTGCTGTAAACTCAGTTCAACTTGCGCCGGCAAGTCTTCTAGGCTTGGAAAATCTGCCGCTGGCAAGGTTTGCAAGCTGAACCGACTACGTCCGCAGCGAATTTGCATTAATTGTTGTGATAGCTTCATTTCAACCATGCTACCCTCTGGCAGCACCCGACAAATATCATAAAGCTTACGTCCAGGCAAGGTTATATCAACGGCTTCTTGCGCATCAGGAAGCTTAGCATAGGCTACCAATTCAATTTCAGAATCCGTTGCTGTCACAGCCAATTCATCGCCTTGAATATGAAGCAATACATGCCCCAAGATAGGTAACGTTTGCCTTCTATCTAAAACGCCTACAACACGATGTAGGCATGCTGTTAAAAGGTCTCTTGGTAATAAAAATTGCATGAAATCACCTATTTATACTTTGCTATGACTACTGACGACAGCCGCTAGGTTGTCAAAGTTCTCATTAAATTTTTAAAATCTTCTGCAATATCAACGTCAATTTCTTGCAGCTCTTTAATTTTTCTCACTGCATGTAATACTGTTGTATGATCGCGTCCGCCAAAGGCTTCACCTATTTCAGGTAAACTATGGTTAGTAAGTTCTTTGGCAAGTGCCATAGCGACTTGTCTTGGTCTTGCAACAGAACGACTTCGTCGTTGTGATAAAATTTCAGCGACTTTTACTTTGTAATATTCAGCAACTGTTTTAATGATATTATCAATAGTTACTAGTTTATCTTGTAGCGTGAGTAAATCTTTTAATGAATCCTTGACAAAATCCATAGTAACATCAGAACCCGTAAAATTGACATTTGCAATAATACGCTTCAATGCACCTTCAAGCTCTCTAACATTTGAACGAATCCGCTTAGCAATAAAGAAGGCAACTTCGTAAGATAAATCGAGTTTAGCCTGTTGCGCTTTACTCATTAAAATGGCAACGCGTGTTTCTAGCTCAGGTGGCTCAACTGCCACCGTAAGTCCCCATCCAAAACGAGATTTAAGTCGCTCTTCGATGCCATTAATTTCTTTAGGATATCTATCAGAAGTCAAAATAATTTGTTGTTTACCTTCTAATAAGGCATTAAATGTATGGAAAAACTCTTCTTGTGATCTATCTTTTCCGGCAAAAAATTGAATATCATCGATAAGTAAGGCGTCTAATTGTCGATAAAAATTCTTAAATTCATTCATTTTATTATTTTGCAACGCCTTCACCATTTCTGCAACAAATCGTTCAGAGTGAAGATAAACCACTTTAGCTCTTGGATTTTGTTGTAAGATAATGTTGCCAACAGCGTGCATTAAATGCGTTTTACCCAAACCAACTCCACCATAGATAAGCAAAGGATTATTACTACCACCAGGTTCATGTCCAACTTGTTTTGCTGCGGCCAGCGCTAACTGATTTGATTTACCTTCAACAAAATTATCAAAACAAAAACTAGGGTTAATGCTTGATTGAAATGGCTTTTCATCCGCCGTTATATGTGATTTTGTAGTTGACGGTAATGGTGTAGCTACAGACGTATGCGTAGATACTGTTGCTTTGGAACCAATATCAAAACTTAGGCTAACTGCACTACCTGCAAGCTCATTCAAAATGGTTTCAATACGATTACCGTAATTATCAACGACCCAGTCTAAAACAAAACGATTAGGCGCCAACAAAGTGAGTTTATTACCGCGTATTTCTGATTGTAATGGACGCATCCAGGTATTAAAAAGTTGTGCCGAAAACGTTTCTTGTAACACAAGTAATGTTTGTGACCATAGCGTCAACAAATCGCCTGTGGTCGTGGCGGCAGACGATATTGGGGATGATACACTGTCATCGGGCTGACGAATCACAATCAAAGACTCCAAAAAAGGTACTTAACCCTGCAATCATACCACAGCAAGTGCGTTTACAGCGATCTTCATGACGTTAAATTACATGTCGATTGGGTTCTACTTGCAAAACTTATCGTAATATTGTAACATTACAAACAATAACTTCCCATTGAGGATATGTATGGAAGATAAAACGAAAAATTGGTCATTACTGAAACACTTCTTGACGCAAGCGGTTGTTGATAAGCAGCTTGATGCGGTACTGCACTTCTTACTAACACCAGAAGAAAGTGAAGCGCTACCGAAACGGTTAATACTGGTAAAAAACTTGCTGCAAGGTGATGATTCTCAGCGTGTTATTGCTGAAAAAACCGGTATCAGTATTGCTAAAATTACCCGTGGTTCAAATGAGCTTAAAAGGATTCCCGAGGATTTTAAGCAGTGGTTATCGCAAACGCTAGGTGTACATGTGAATTTAAAGCCAAATTGAACTTGTTATTCTGCTAACGCCTCGCTCTTGTAGCTTACTCTACGAGCACTGAGTTTTAGTACTTAAAATGGCAGATATTTGAATACTGCGAATAAGTTGTGACATATTGTAAAGAGTATTTTTACACATATGTACATTTTCAAACATTTATTTTAAAAAATAGGAACCAATATGTTATCAAAAGCCATCTATTATTTAAAAAATCAGCCTCAAGGTTTTATGACATTGTTATTGACAGAAGCCTCTGCCTTATTTGGCTTTTTTGGTATTAGTTCTTTATTAGTACTCTATATGACAAATGATTTACATATTTCAGATAGTATATCATTTATTATTTATGGTACTTTTTTAGCATTCACTTATGCAACACCTATTATAGGTGGACCTATTGCAGATAAATTTCTAGGTTTTAAATATTCTATTTATATTGGTTTTATCATCATGATTATAGGTAATTTTATGATTACATCATCACATGAAAATTTATTTTATTTAGGACTTTCATTTTTTGCTGTAGGCAGTGGTTTTTTTACACCTTCATTCAATACACTTGTAAGTAAAATATATCACTCTCATGAAGAAAAAAGAGATAATGCATTTACTATTTATTATATATCTAAAAACTTAGGTGGTCTTTTCGCCATCGTCATATGTAGCTATATAGCAACTCATATAAGTTATGTTTACGCATTTGCTTTATGCTCACTTGTTATGCTTATTGGTCTCATTTATTTAATTATAATGAAAAAAAATATTACGATTTATCTTACAAAACTACAATCTATGAATTTATTGCATATCATGGGTATTATACTTACTATTTCAGTATCTATAATATTAGCTGCATTTCTTATGGAAAAAAAATCAAGCTATTTTATTATGACATTGATGTCTTTACTTGCTATTGGTTTTATTGTTTATCTTTATCGAAAATCAAACAAATCTCAGAAATTTGATTTACTTGCTATTGTTAGCTCAACTATTCTATTCATCTTATTTGGTATGTTCTTAGGTGAAGGTGGTACAACACTTAATTTATTTATTGAGCGTATTGTCAACCGAAGTTTATTAGGTATGACAATACCACCTAGTACTTTTTATGCACTTGATCCATTATTCATGATACTACTTGGTGGTATTATGATGTACGCTTTAAGTTACCTTAAAGAAAAAAATTACACCTTGCTTTCTTTTAAAAAAATAGCCTTAGGTCTAGGTATTTTAGGCATGGGTTTTCTTATCTTTACCATAGCTGCCGAACAATATATTATGACATCTGTTAAACCTTCAGTATTATATGTTATTGCGGCGTATGCTTTGTTTCCGCTTGCTGAACTTTGTATTGCACCTATCGTGCTATCAATGACAACAAAATTAGCGCCAAAAGGTTATGAGGCGATGATGGTTGGTTTTTACTTAGTAGGCTATGCCGTAGGTTTCTATTTAACAGGTGTCTTTTCTATCATAGGCCGCGTATTGCCTACAGATAGTTTACTAACAGCAGCTATCATCTATCGTAATGTGTTTCTATTATCTGCCATTTGCTTGCTATTCTCTTGTGTAGCCACATACGTTATCGTCCATTATTTAAACAAAAAAAGAAACGCTCGTACTATATCAGAAAACCCAACAGCTAGGCTGAGTCTTGTGGATAACTTTGGGGATTAGTCTAAGGATAATCTGTGTGGAACACGTGCATTAAGCTTAAGCTCACACTTACCCACATATCACGCATGACTTATCCACAGACCTATCCGTAGAGTTATCCTCCCATTTTTTTGAGATAACTTATTGATAAAAAATAATAATTTAAGTATATTCACAATTCAGGCTTTCCCTAATAATAACTATGTATTTATATATTTAACTTTATATTTATATAGCCGGGTTGTCTTTAAGGATGGTAGAAACGACGATGAAAAATAAATGGCCCTAAGGCTTGAAAAAAGATAAGTGCCCCCCATCTAGATAAATACTGAGTTAGGCTCGTACACTTTGCCTTTCAAGTGTATCGAACAGCCTAACCATGACCTAGATATATGATTTATAGGAGTCCTTGTTATGAGTAAAGTTATTCCATTGCGCGATCGCATCGTTGTTGAACGTTTGGTTGAAGATAAAACAGCTGGTGGTATTTTGATCCCAGCAACGTCAACTGAAAAACCGGTATTTGGTACAGTGATGGCAGTTGGTTCTGGTAAAGTATTAGACAATGGTAGCGTGCTTGAGCCTGTTGTGAAAGTAGGTGACAAAGTATTATTTGGTAAGTATGCGGGCACAGAGGTTGAGATCGCAGGTAAACAAGTCGTTGTCATGCGTGAAGATGATATTCTTGGTATTGTTCAAGGTTAATAAACGAGGTTAAATATTATGGCTAGTAAGATGATTACATTTGGTGAAAATGCACGTCAATTAATTATGAAAGGCGTTGATTTATTGGCTGATGCCGTGCAAGTTACGTTAGGACCTAAAGGTCGTAATGTGGTATTAGATAAAAAATTTGGTTCACCTACCGTAACTAAAGACGGTGTTTCTGTTGCTAAAGAAATCGAATTAGAAAATGCATTTGAAAACATGGGCGCTCAAATGGTTAAAGAAGTCGCTTCTAAAACCTCTGATGTTGCTGGTGATGGTACAACAACAGCAACCGTATTAGCGCGTGCTATTTACCGTGAAGGTCTTAAATTAGTTGCAGCGGGTAGAAATCCTATGGATTTGAAACGCGGTATTGATCTTTGTGTAGAAAAAGCGATTGAAGCTCTTAAAGAAATGTCGCAAGCTTGCACCACGAGAGAGCAAATTAAAAACGTAGGTACCGTCTCTGCTAATGGCGATCCAGAAATCGGCGAAGCTATCGCTGAAGCGATGGAAAAAGTAGGCAAGGAAGGTGTGATCACTGTAGAAGATGGTCAGTCTTTTAAGTTAGAGCTTGATGTTGTGGAAGGTATGGAATTTGATAGAGGTTATATATCACCTTATTTTGTTAACAATCAACAAAACATGAGTGCAGAATTAGAAAACCCCTTCATTTTATTGGTTGATAAAAAAGTTACCAATATTCGTGAGCTTATCCCAACCTTAGAAGGTGTTGCAAAAGCAGGCCGTCCATTATTAATCGTTGCAGAAGATGTTGAAGGTGAAGCCTTAGCTACATTAGTCGTTAATAACATTCGCGGCATTATTAAACTTTGTGCTGTAAAAGCGCCTGGTTTTGGTGATCGTCGTAAAGCTATGTTGCAAGATATCGCTGTATTAACGCAAGGTACCGTGATTTCAGAAGAAACAGGCCGCACTTTAGAATCAACCGCAATGACAGACTTAGGTACAGCCAAGAAAGTTGTGGTTACTAAAGATTCAACGACGATTGTTGACGGTGCTGGTGATGCAAAAGAAATTAAAGCGCGTGTTGAACAAATTCGTGCGCAAATAGCGGAAGCAACATCGGATTATGATAAAGAAAAGCTGCAAGAACGCGTAGCTAAATTATCTGGTGGTGTTGCAGTTATCAAAGTCGGTGCTGCGACCGAAGTTGAAATGAAGGAAAAGAAAGCGCGTGTTGAAGATGCACTTCACGCAACGCGTGCTGCGGTTGAAGAAGGTATTGTACCTGGTGGTGGAGTTGCTTTGATTCGTGTGATGCAAAGTCTTGATAACATCAAGGCTGCTAACGAAGATCAAACAGCAGGTGTTGATATTGCTCGTCGTGCAATGAGTGCGCCTATTCGTCAAATCGTTGCTAATGCAGGCCAAGAAGCATCTGTCATTATTGCCAAAGTGTTGAGTGAAAAAGGCAACCATGGCTTTGATGCGGCAAAAGAAGAGTACGTTGATATGGTGAAAAACGGTATCATCGACCCAACGAAAGTGACTCGTAGCGCGCTACAAAATGCAGCATCTGTTGCTGGACTTATGTTAACAACAGAATGCATGGTCACTGAGTTGCCTAAGAAAGATGAAGCTGCGCCAGCTGGTATGGGTGGCATGGGCGGTATGGGCGACATGATGTAAGCTTTTGCTTCATTCAAGTCCATTGAAAACCCTGCAAATGCAGGGTTTTCTTTTTATAAGAGATACACCTTTTGTCTTTCAAAACGTAGGTTTTTTATTTTGAATCATCTATGCTGCTCCCATTGCGTAGCGATGACAAAGCATGCATTTTGAAAGAGATGAGTATGATTAGGATAGAATAATGAATGATGTGATTCAACGATTTATGTTTGAGCATACCGCAACGCGGGGTGCGTGGATTCGATTATCAAAAAGCGTCAGTGACGCGTTAGAACATCATGATTATCCAGATATGGTCAATCAACTGCTAGCTAAAGCGATGGCTTGTAGCTGTTTGTTAGTATCGTCTATTAAATTAGCAGGCAAAGTTATTTTTCAATTACAAACCGATGGAAAAGCACCATTGATTTTAGCGCAATCCAACGAGCAATATCATATTCGTGCGTTGGCAAGATTAGATAACGATAGTCCAGAAGACACACCACTGCTTGGTAAAGGGCATTTAGCAATTACTTTAGCACCCGATCATAGTGATGAAAAATTTCAGGGTCTTGTGACTTTTGACGATGATTCAATGAATACGGCGCTGGAACGTTATTTTGATCAATCTGAACAAATTCCAACAAAACTCTATCTTGCGAGTACTAAAACAGAAACAGTAGGCTTATTATTGCAACGCATGCCAGGTAATCAATATCAAGATGTAGAGATTTTTGAGGAATTGACGATACTTGCTAATACTTTATCGGATGAAGAATTACTTAGTTGGGATCTTGAAACGCTATTAGCTAAGGTTTTTCATGAACATGATATTAGACTCTTACCGAGTGAATCTATCCAATTTAAATGCAGTTGCTCTGAAGAAAAAATTGAAGGTATATTAATAAATTTAGGCAAAGAAGAACTTCTGGATATTTTAAAAGATCATCCCTATGTCGAAATACATTGCGATTTTTGTAATAAACAGTTTCTTTATCGTAAGAATCAAATTGATAAACTTTTTGATAACACATAGAAATTTTGCCATCGCGATATGGCAGCTTTACTATCCCCCATCTGACCATCGGCCACCTTCTCTCACATAGGACGGGATAGCGGTGCTATAGCCGGGACGATAGACAGTAGACGGCCATCTTTTGAATGACTGTGAGTAAAGCTAAGCTAAGAAACTTTAGTGTATACATCAAAGGTGACAGTGAACGGCTCTTCTGCCATAATAGCCCCAAATTATCAGTGGAGTTTCTTATGTTAAGTGAAGTTGCTAAAAAGACTCAAGTTGATTTATCAGTCGAAGAACTTATCGCTGCGGCGCTTGCCAATCAAGAAGGGCGTCTTGCCAGTAATCAAGCGCTAACCGTTTATACGGGTGCGCGCACGGGACGTTCACCCAAAGACCGATTTATTGTTCAAGATGAACAGACGCAGCACGAGGTTGCCTGGGGTCAAGTCAATCAACCCATTTCGCCACAAACGTTTGAAACTTTATGGCAGCGTGCTAAACGTTACGCAGATGACATAACGACGTATGTGGGTTATTTTCGTGTAGGGGCTGATCCAAGGTATGCTATTTATGTCAAAGTGACAACAGAGCTTGCTTGGCATAATTTATTCACAAAACAACTCTTTATTCGTGATAATCAAGATGCGAGATGGGATTGGGAGCTTTTGTGCTTACCCAATTTAAAAACTGATCCTGCGCGTGATGGCGTTAACAGTGATGCTGCGATTATTTTAAATTTCACACAAAAACGCATACTGATTTGTGGTACGTTTTATGCTGGCGAAATGAAGAAAGCGATGTTTACTGTGCTTAACTACATATTACCTCCTCAAGGGGTTTTACCTATGCATTGCGCCGCAAATGTAGGTAAAAATGGTGATAGCGCTTTATTTTTTGGTTTATCGGGTACTGGTAAAACAACCTTATCTGCGGATCCCAATCGTTTATTGGTCGGTGATGATGAGCATGGTTGGAGTCAACAAGGTATTTTTAATTTTGAGGGTGGATGCTATGCGAAATGCATTGATCTTTCACAAAGCAAAGAACCTATGATTTGGGATGCAATTCGCTACGGTGCGGTCATGGAAAATGTCGTACTCGATGATAGCGGTACGCCAGATTACCACGATACCCATTTTACCCAAAATACCCGGGCAGCCTATCCACTCGAGCATATTAGTGCGCGGTTGCCAGAAAACATGGCGGGTCAACCTAAAGCTGTTATTTTCCTTACGTGTGATCTTTACGGTGTATTACCACCGGTTGCACAATTAACGCCTGAACAAGCGGCATATCACTTTCTGAGTGGTTACACCGCATTGGTGGGAAGCACGGAAGTGGGACAAACGGAGGCCATTAAACAAACATTTAGTACTTGTTTTGGCGCCCCATTCTTTCCAAGACCACCGGCGGTTTATGCAGAATTGCTGATGCAACATTTGCAATCCAGTGGCGCTAACGTTTATTTAGTCAATACAGGTTGGACCGGTGGTGCTTATGGCCACGGTGGCTCTCGTTTTAGTATTCCAACGACAAGAGCGGTCATTAGTGCCATTCTTAATGGCGACATTGCACAAGCAAGCTTTAAAACCTTGCCAGGCTTTAATTTAAGTATCCCAGAGGCGCTACCGCATGTTGATGCAACGTTGTTAGATCCCTCATTAACTTGGGAAAATAAGCAAGCGTATCAGCAAAAACTTGAAGAGCTCATGCAAAGTTTTGCAGAGAATTTCACCAAGTTTAATGTCAATGAATCTATTCGACGTGCAGGACCTCACAAATAAAGGATGATAAATACTATGTTGTCATTCAAAATAAGACGGGCTTTTCGCATGGGCATACTAGGCATGCTATTATTACCTAGTGTACTCATGGCAGAACCTTGGACCTTAGATGGTTTAACCGGTATTTGCCCTCAGCCAGTCAATTGTGCGGCAGGGAGCAATTTTCTAACGCTTGCAGATGCAAATTATTGTGGTTGTTGTAGCTGCCATGGTGGAGCTCTTGGATGCTCTGGTGGTGCTAAAGGCCGCATTATTTGCGAAGATGGTACCGTTGCACAGGCTTGTTCGTGTCAGTATATTGTGACACAGGATAATCCACCCTATTAAAACCTTTAGATAAATAGGTTGTTGATGTATTTATGGAAACAAATACGCATTACCTCAAAATAGGTATTTTTGTATTAGTTTTTACAAGCCTGTTAATTATAGGTCTATTGTGGCTGTCTGTCGGTTTTAATAGCCAAAGCTATAAACTGTATGAAGTGTACATGAAAGAATCGGTATCGGGTCTTAGCATCAAAGCACCCGTGAAATATAACGGTGTGGATGTTGGTTATGTGGCAACCATTAAGCTTGCACCTGAAAATCCTCAAAATGTAGCCCTATTATTAGCTGTAGAGGACGATGTTCCGATTTATCAGGGAACACATGCACAACTACAAACACAAGGTCTTACAGGGATTTCATTTATCAATCTTCGCGGCGGAAATGCCAGATTACATTTAATTAAGATTCAAGACGGTGAAAAATATCCGGAGATCCCAAGTGCGCCTTCATTATTTATGCGTTTAGATACCGCGGTTGATAGCTTAACAAGAAACTTAAATACGATTACCTCACGTGTTAATCATATGTTAAATCAAAAAAATGTCGATGCCATTAACGATATTGTTCAAAATATTGATATGATGTCGAAAGTATTAGGCAAAAACAGTAACAATGTCGATATGATTCTCAAACAAACAGCATTGGCGACCAAACAATTCCCACAAGTGATGAATACTGTCGCACAAACAGCAACAGAGCTTGATACGGCAAGTAAAACAGCGGTACAAACCTTATCAGCATCAAAGGCACTTGTGCAGAATGTTAATAATCAAGTGTTGCCACAAATGACACAAACCTTGAATAGTGCGCAATCTGCAGCAGATAATCTCAGTGGTTTGGCAAGTGAGGTACAACAAAATCCGTCGATGTTGCTGCGTGGCAAGCAACCAGCAGCCAAAGGGCCTGGCGAATAAAGGAGCAAACATTGAAATATCGCTATATCATACTCAGTTTAGGTTTTTTTTGCGTGATGCTGAGTGCGTGTTCGCCTGTAGCTGTGCCACCTAAACAGTACTATAACTTATCCGCGACGTTACCTATGCAATCACAGACGTCTGCTCAGCGGGTGCTGTTGGTAACACCAACCTCAGCAGAATCACCCTACAAAGGTAATAAAATAGCCTATACAGAGCAAGAACAGCCCTATCAAATTCATACCTTTGCGGAAAACTACTGGGCAAGTGCGCCCGCTAAATTAGTCACACCCAATGTGACAAATGCTATGATCAGCAGCGGTCATTTTAAGGCTGTTGCGAATCCGCCATATGGTGGTTCTGCAGATTATCGCTTGGATACGGATTTGTTAACCTTGGTACAGCAATTTAACGGTAATACTAGTCAGGTTGTTTTCAGTTTGCATGCGGTACTGGTGAATGCGCAGAGCAATCAAATTTTGCATAGCAAGAACTTTACGGTAACCCAAACGGCCAGCGCTAATAATCCTCAAGCCGGTGTCGTTGCTGCGAATCAAGCACTGACATCTGTGTTACAACAATTGCAAACATGGGTTGTGAACAGCACACCTTAGTATGTCTTTCTCCCCTGGGAGAAGATAGCCGAGGGCCGGTTATGCCCTTCTCCCCTTGCGGGAGGAGGTGGCTGAGGGCCGGATGAGGGGTAATATACTCATCGCGTAGCGATAAGTCGGTATTTTAAAAGATATTAAATACAGATTTGATATGCCTTATGCCCTTCTCCCCTTGCGGGAGAAGGTGGCTGAGGGCCGGATGAGGGGTAATATACTCATCGCGTAGCGATAAGTCGGTATTTTAAAAGATATTAAATACAGATTTGATATGCTTTATGCCCTTCTCCCCTTGCGGGAGAAGGTGGCCGAAGGCCGGATGAGGGGTAATATACCCCCATCGCGTAGCGATGACAAAATAGGTATGTTGAAACACGAAGCGTATAACCAAGATTCATTGGAGTTTGATAACTATGACAAGTCCTCCCACACAAGATGTAGAAATGCAGCGCTTACTCGAAGGATATCGGCAATTTCGCGAAACGTATTTTGAAGGAAATAAACCGCATGCCCTGTATCAGAAGTTAGTAGAAGAAGGGCAAAACCCGAAAACCATGGTGATCGCTTGTAGCGATTCTCGCGTCGATCCTTCCATTATTTTAGGAAGCTTGCCAGGCGAGCTATTTGTTGTGCGTAATGTTGCAAATCTTGTACCACCTTATGATAACGATCCTAAGCATCATGGTACCAGTGCTGCGCTTGAATTTGCCGTACAAACCTTGGGTGTTAGGCATATTATCCTTTTAGGCCATAGTCATTGCGGTGGCATCCGTGCACTTTTGACAAAGTCAGATACAGAGATGACCCCCAAAAACCCTAGTTTTATCAGTAGCTGGATGAATATTGCAAATGCAGCTAAAACGAAAACACTTACGCATTTTGAGCAAGCGCCTTTGGAGTTGCAAGAAAAAATGTGTGAGGAATATTCGCTAAAAATCTCACTGAATAATCTGCTTACCTTTCCATGGATTCATGAAAAAGTCACCGATGCTACGTTAGCATTGCATGCCTGGCGCTTTGATTTAGGCACTGGCATGATTCAAGGTTTTCATACAGAGCGCCAGACATTTGAGGACTTAATAGTATAAAAGATAGGAGACATTGTATGTCGATAAGAGAGTATGAAAAATTCTTTGAGCAAGTGCCCATGATTATTTTCTCGCAATTAAGTATTGTGAGCCTTGATGATAAAGCCTGTATTGTTAAAATGCCATTTATTGCTGAAAATAAAAACCACCTAAATTCTATGTATTTTGGTTCTATTATGATAGGTACTGAAGTACCTGCAGGTATTTTAGGCTTGTATCATATTAAGAAAATGCAGCAAGATTCGACGGTTGTCTTCAAAGATATTGCGGGTGGTTTTCTTAAACGCGCAGAAAGCGATGTCTATTTTGTTTGTGAAGATAGTGAAGCCATTATCGCTGCAGTTAAAGAAACGGCAGAAACCAAAGCCCGTGTCAATGTGACGTTGACCGTTATTGGTGTCACTGATCTGACAAACCGTGATGAAAAAGTCTCTGAATTTAAAATCACACTATCGGTTAAGAGTCGTTAAACGGGTAAGGCCGGTTGCGTAGCGGCTTGACAGAATTCGTCAAATTATGTACAGTGCCTTACATGCTTTTTGTTTATTGGACATGTGAAAAAATCATAGATATGTGATTGTAAGGGTTGCTCCTATACACATATATTTGCGATTCTCTCGTATGTTCAATCAAACCAGCAATATATTCAAAACTCATACAGTTAACCAGCCATTTCCAAGATAATAACAAGAGGAAATACCCATGCTAGAAAATCCAATTCTCACAGAGGACGATGAGACAGGCCGTTTTGATGACATGCAAGGCTTATCCCCAGCGCCTATCAGTGAAGATCCTGATGCATATGTCGGTCGATTTAACGGTAGCATTGGTGGTGATGTTAGGGACGGCGTAACAGCGTCACATTCTGACGAAGCACAATCCGATGAAGAAGAAAGCCCTCAAGGCTATGTAGACCTCGGTGGCCCTCGTTCAATGGGGTCTGAGTCATACGATAGCACACGCACGCAACTTAGTGAGCCTCTGAGCAGCCATTATAGACTCGATGATGACAGTGACGACGGTACTCGTTCAGACTTGCAACCACCGGTTCCATTAACAAGCTACTATGAAGCGATAAAAAAAGCGCTGGTGCCAGTGCTAAGACAGTTAAGCTTGCCTTGGATTGGTAGTGCTGTGACGTCTTTGGGGCTCTATGAGCTTGAGCGCACTGTGCTAAGTGGTTTCCCTCTCATGACTCAACGGGCGTGGTCTAATCGGTTTGCGCTTTTTGAGCTTGGCCCGTTGGCCTTCTTATCCCATATCACACTCTCGCTGGATGAGTTTGTGCGCTATTGGCAACATCAACTGCATGAGAGTCAGCGACAAGGGCGCCCACTAGACGCCTCGGTTCCATCAGCAACCGTGGTCTCTCTTATATCTCAGTTAACGCGCGATCTGAGTCGGCTTATCAATGCCGGTATGAATGGGGTCACTGCGGCCAATCTTTCATTTGATTGGCTCATGGAAATTATCACTGTACTGAAGCGTATTATCGTGCATATACCGCAAGATGATGAAGTCTATATTTCTTATAATGCTGCGCTTGCTGTATTGGTTGTGTGTCTTAGTTTCGGTATCCTGACCGGACTTACCAGTGACGTAAATGCTCAGCACCGTTTACAGCGCCAGGCGGCGCGAGCGTCTCATGCCGCAGATGATATCCAGTGGTCAGTTAATGGGGATAGATCTATACCATCCAATACGAGAGGGCGTTGGGCATCGTTTTGTCATCAGGTCCAGCGCGTATTGACTCATGGATCAGTCGAAGCACTTATCGATGGGATTAATGATGGTAGTATCGTCCATGGGTTGACGAAAATGCTGATATCGGCCGTGGGTGTTAAGAGCTTTGAAGGTAGCCCATTACAAGTGGGCTTGTTGTTTACTTCTTTAGCCATTGCAACAGCCATGGGTGTGTTCTCAGCTGTGAGTCGCTGTCACCTAGATGATCTCTTGGCACGACGGGCTCGCTTATCAGTGACGAATGTACGTGTTATCGATTTAGAATCGGGTGGCAGTACGGCGGATTCAGCGGATGAGGAACAAGAAGATGATGTTCAAACTTCTGCAGCAGGCTCTCTTGTCATCGTGCCTACGCACGCATCGTCGACTGAGATAGCGGAAATAAACCGCCAGATACGCGTGGTAGAAGATGTGCGATACGCGCGCGGTATTACACAATTTGCCTTAAGTGCCGGCCTTATTATTGGTGCGGGGTTTTGGGATCTGTACGGATTACCGCCATTGCTTGCTTTACCCGAGAGTACGGTTGTGGTTGTGAGTTACATACTACTCGTGTTGCAACCCGCGAGCGCTGTCTTGATCGTAAGCTACTTACTTGCTAAGCTTTGGTGCGCGTGTGGTACGTCCGCAGCACAGGAAGGGTCGCAGAGGCTTCTGCCACCGAGGGGTGTAAGTGGGTATGGTAGTTTGAGTTCGACGTCTGAACGAGTTATTTTGCCAGTTAGCAGTAGTAGTGGTACTGAGTCGAAATCAGATTCGGATTCAGACGTTTCAGATAAAAATGATGCGCATCTAACGCTTAACCAATAAATTTTAACGAGGAAAAATAAGATGAAAAAATTCATAGCAGCTGTATTTTTATTTACAGCAACATTGTTGTCGAGTTCTGCATTTGCTGAAAAATCGGTCAATATCGATGCGAAAGGTGTTAGCTTGTTGTTTGTCCAGGTGGCAGATGCGGGTACATTAAAACCTATAGAAGGCAAGTCGGGTTATTATCAATTAGATTTGAAAGGTGTTAAAGATTATATTGGATATTTTTCCGATAGACCCCAACGCATTTCAGGACTTTATCCAACATCTAAGTTTATTTTACGTTGGCATGATGGTACCAAGCCAGGTAGTTTTAACCAAGAACCGCCTAATGTTGTACTCAATGCTATCACAGATGGCGTATTTTCTAAGAAAATGATTCATCTGCCGCTACAGATGTCAAATCCTGTTTATGATGCGAAAACAGCGACACTCAGTTATACCGTCCAACTATTACCAGGCACGGTTACCCACGTATCTTCAGAGCAAATGCACGACATTACCTTGTTTATTGACAATGGCTATTGTGCAAGCTGTGTTGCCTAAATGGCCTTTGGGCACGGCCTGCCGCTGTGCCCCTACCATGTCGCTCGCCTTTCAATGTTTAAACTTAAGATGCAGATTATTTTCTAACTGATTACGTTCCATCAGCTCGATTAACTCATCTGCTGCAAAATCAAGCACGTTTTTGACGTGACTGTAATTATGCAGATCCGGCGCTGCTAAATAATTAAAAACGATAATAGGTACTGCGCCTAAAGGTTGGCTGCCTTGTCTAAATAGATTAATAAACTCTTCTGAGCGTAATTCTGCAAGTGTTAACGCAAGTAAGGTCTGGCTTTTTTCACGAAGCTGTATTTCTGCAAGTGGATTAATCTGGTCAATAAGCGTTTTAAATGCATAGGTATCAATCACCTGATTGAGTAATAATCCCCGTTTGCTGGCTTCCTTTTTGAGTATGGCGCGCCATTCTTCTTGAGCATAGGCATCAAAATAATGAAAGATATAATCTAATAAATCGCGGGTATGCGGCATATTGGGATCAATGGGATGCAGCATCGGGATCGGTATCCGCGGGATAGTCATGGTTGGTGTTTGCAGCGGAACAACTTGTAATAAAAATCCCGTGCGGATGGATTCCGTGCCTTGGTTCACGTCAAGCGTTATCCAAAATTGTAGTAGGACTTTCGTCTCAGGACTCCTACCACTGACAAGGCCTGTGGGCGAAATCTGCAACCATGGTAATAAGGGTGAAACAAGATGAATAGGATGTTCAGAAGGCGCATGGATAAAAGGCTGTATATCAAAGTGAAACGCTTGGTTTGCGCCTATGCGATGAGCGGGGATGGATAGGGGGGCGTGGGTGGGTTTGTGCATCCATGACTCCTGTCGAAATGCTGCGATATACCCCTTATCTGACGGTGGTCACCTTCCCCGCAAAGAGGAAGGTCACTTTATTCAGCAAAAGGTAGCATCAATCATGCGTTTTGACGCTGGAAGCTAGGCCGATTTAGCTGCTTTGGCCGTTGCCGTAGGCTGCAGTCCAGCTTTGGTGTCTTCTACTTCGCGTTTTTCAGGTACGAAGAAGAAGGGTTGCTTGCCTACCAGGCCACTGCCTGGGTTCATTACTTGAGAAACTTTCTCGGCAACAATCTCTTCAACATTTGTCTTTTCCAAGGTCTTGACGAACTCACGTTGATACGACGCCATCGACAGTTGACTGTTTTCAGTTATTATAGAAAGCAAGCTATCTTTGGGGCGTTGGCTCGCAACAATGGCATCCACTTGGGCTACTATTGTCGCTACGTTCGCATCCACTTGTTTAAATAAATGCATTTTGGCGCTGGTCGTTAACTCAATCTCATTCTCGTCTAGTATGGCCTTCATGATGCGCATCACTGCGTGATAGCCAGTGGTTGCTTTTGCATGAACGATCGCGAATCCCTGTGCAATGGCAGAATCTTCAGACGTCGCTTTGCGAAGATTTGGATTGATGGCAATCACTTCGGCGGCAGAAATAGCCGGTGGTATGGCCGATGCGAGCGGTACTGCCAAGGTGACAGTGCTTGGTGCTGTCGTTGGCGTACCAGGCACAGATAGCGTGATGCTGGGGCCCAGGCTTGCAAGTACGTGGCTATGTACGTTATGCATGATTTGATGGTGATGTTGAACTAACTGCGGTAAGCTCATGCTAGATTGCGGTTGTGCGAGTAATCCCATGAGCTCAGTTGTTAATTGAGAATAATCGATAGGTACTTGCGTTGCGCGGGTATCGGTAATGGATGCAAACGCAGCGGCTCGAGCCATGCTTTCACGTTGTTGTGCGGCTATTGGAGCTGTTGCATTTTCACGTTCAATCGTCTCGAGATAATGTTTGTCGATGACATGAAGTGTATTGAGCAGTTGAGTCAACATTTCAATGAATTTAGCTTCAGCAAGGGAAGCGGCACACGCTAAATATATTCGGCGTACCCAACTGTCTGGTGAATTCAATAATACCCGAAGATCTTCAGGTGATAAATTCATACCTAGTTGGCTTTTTTGATGTGCGGACATTGTGTACCTACCTTGTTTAGCTTTCTCATAATGGGTCTATTCTACGTGTTTATGTCAAAATTGTCAATTTTTGCTACAGTTTCATTGTGACGCAATTGTTACAATACATGCATGGAGGGCCTATTAGCGATGTAGCTGTACCGGGCCTGGGCCATCATCATTGTCGTGATGATCCTTATCATGTGCTTTAGGCGTTACTGTCTTTGTTGCCTCGGGTGTATTCTGCGTGATATCAGCGGATGCTGTTGTTTTTTCAGTGGTCTTAGGTTTGAGTGGGGGTAGTGGTGGCGCGGGTTGTTCTGGGGGTGTCTGTCCAATGCCCACCATATGGCTTAGTCGCCGTGCTGAACGTTCAAGACTGATAGCTAATTTACTCAAGCTTGGATATTTTTCACAAAACTCACGGGTGAAATCAGACAAAGGTGGCTCTGCAGCGTTGATATTAAGACCTGGTGGTGTCGCTAATAGCGCACGGTCTGCTTGCTTTGTCGGTGTTAAGCTAGCAATCAGCTCATTTAATCGGGTAAGAACTTTAAAGTCTTTACCCACTATATTCACACCTTCACAATTGCGCAATTCATCAAGCCCAGGCATCTTTGTATTGAGGGTAAAATCATCGCGTAAGAGATGCAGATCATGTAATTGTTGCTGATAAAATTGTAATTGACTGATGGCTTTTGCCGTTCTTTTGCTATCTGCTTTGGTATGCGTGATGGCCGATGGTGTAAAATCTGCTAACTCAAGTTGCAACGCAAGTAAAATACTGTGTAGTGCACCAATGTGTGTATGACTATCACGATAACGTGCGATATCGGCGGGATTTTGAAGATCGCGTATGTTTGTTGTTTTTCTTTCAAAGAAGCTGCTTATGCGATCGAAACCTTGTCGGGGCAAGGTCGTTGATGCTTCTAATTGTCGCGATAGGGTGTCAAAGCGTTTGATGGTTTTTTGTGTCGTTGGCGATGTGGACGGCAATAAGGTAAGCTGAGCATCCAGGCCTTGGCGGCACGCATCTACTGCTTCTCGCAAGCTAGGTAAGTTAGCGTCTTCTAAACGTTTTGCCTCATGTTTTAGCTGACCAGCGTAGTCTTGAGCCAAGGTAAGACGTTTTTGGGCCTGGGCAGCCTTTTCACGAATATAGGCTGGATAATTAGCTTTCGCCATATGTACGCTGGGTTTCTCTGGTGGATTGTGAATTCCTAGGATCTGATCATCCCAATTAACCATATGTTGTTTAAGTGTGCCTGCCTGTTCAACAAGGTTTGTTAATGATGGCGATAGTCTCTCTAGTGATTCAATGCATATATGATTAGCAAGCAAAGCTCTATCATAGAGTTTTTTATATTTAGTTTGTATTTGTGGCTCAGCTTGCTGATAATGTTTGAAGAAATCATTTATTTTTGTTAAATAAATAGCATGGTGCCTAAATGTATCATGTAAAGACATTGCCGTTGATATAGATGTTTTTAAGCCTTCCATTTGTTTAATCACAAAACGAATGCTCTGAGGCTCAGTTTCGCTATCATTGAGAAAAAAGCGTGATTCAAACCGTATAAGTGCAGCTATTGGCGCAGGCTCTTTAGGTTCTGTTGGTATAGTTGTTCCTGCGGTGATACTTTCCATTGTTTCAAGGTGGGGTGGTATATCAAGAATTTGGCGTAATACGCGTTCTAAGTCAGCAACTGTTTGTACTTCTTCGGCGGAGAGACCTACCGATAATGGCACGTCTTCCAAAAGGTTTTGCATCCGAGCACGTACGCTATCAACTAAGCCCTGTTGGTAATATGTTGCAATGGCATCTCTCGCCCAGTGAATAAACGGGGGTTGATCTGCCGGCGGGTTATTTTTGGCTTGCGCTAACGGTGTGCTTAATAGCCTGTCTGGTATGCTTGGGTCAAATACAAGCACAAAATTATTAGAGAATGCACGTGACTGAACTGACTGAGTTTCCTCTTGATTTTTTGGGGGCGTAGGAGCATTTTGGTGCATCGCATAGGCATCGGCAAGATCAGTGCTTAGGGTTCGATTAGGATGACTTATCAATGCTTGCATGAGAGTCACTAAGAGGGTGCGTTCTTGTTGAGTAAAAAAGGTAATGGGATTGATTAAACTATTCTCAACATTTAGTTGTTTGGCCAAAGCAACCAAGTTGTCGACAATATCGACAGACTTTTCGGTAGGATAAGCTCTTGTTTCTTGTAGTACTTGATTAAAATACGCGATTTTTGCACGCAGCGCCTCGGTTTCTGGTTGTCTTTTTAATGAAGCAACATAGTGTTTAAGTTGTTGTCTTGCCCGCAATACATGTCCGAAATGGAGCAATGCTTGTGTATGTTGTTGTTGTACATAAGCTCTAAGGTCTTGACGGCTATCGGATGGATGGTCTATCCAAGATTGATACACCCGTCGACTGACCGGCATCGCGCCTTTAGCACCATATTTAGCTTCCACCCAGGTATTATTGTGTGGTTTAACCAAGATGCGATCGTTTGTGTATTTGACAAAATTGACATGATGCGCCGCTTTTTTGCGTACTTGGTTTTTGACATAGTTTGAGCAAAATTCACTGAGTGAAAACCCTCTGGTGTTATAAGCCTTCGATTGTATTTTGGCACGGGCTTCTGCATCATGACGTACAGCGTCTTGATTGGCTTCTATGTCTACAAAAATGGGATTAATCTTAGGGTTTTTGCATATTTTGATGAAACGTGTGACAGCTCTACGAATACTTGATGTCGCAAAATAATCAGTAAATGTCTCTGGCATAATAAAACCGGCTTTACCCGTCTCAGCTACTAAAAAGGCAGCTTCTCTCAATACACGCTTAGCGTCTCCTGTGTAGGTGTGTGTTTTATCGTGCAAGTCAGCAACACCGTATTGAAAGCCAAAGGTTTTAGCTAAAGCAATGGTATCGTTAAATACATGAGATGTTGAGCGGCTGTATTCGCCATCAACTGTAACAAGAAAGTTATGAGCGTGTTCATCGCTTGTGCGTTGGCTGCCGGTAATATCACCAATGATGGATGCTGCAGCATGCGACTTACCACTGCCTGAGGGACCTGCAATGATAATGCCCGGTTGTTGCGTCCATGGCTCTCCACTATAACGGCCGGTCGCATGAGCGAACATGGCTTGACGATAGGCCAAACTGTGCGTTTCCTCTTCGATAGCGAGACGGCATAGCGCGAGGCCCTCTTCACCTAGCAAGGAAACCATCGTCGTGCTGAGTGTTTGCCCTTCTTGCCAATGCTTAACGAGTTTGCGCTGATGGATATCGGTAAGCAGTGCTTGATACTGTCTTCGAAAGAAGGTGTGATCGACAATGCCTATTGTTGGTGGATGTATAAGCCCGGTTCTTTGCATGAGTTGTGTTTGATAAGCGTTGACGCGCGCTTCATAAGTCGCATGGTAACGACTAATTGGGCTGACGCTTTCAGATAATACCGGGGCATTACCAAGTAACTGCGTTGTTAATGACTGGGATCCATAGTCATTAAGCGGCGCTAATATCAGTGGTTCATCATCGCCGGCGATAGTCGTCGTCACTTGGTTCATCGTGTCGAAATCCTTTAATCATAGGTAATAAAAGTATATACGTATTTTATTAAGTTGCCATTAAAGGCACGATGGTTGATTGCAAATAAGCCACCATTGTTGCGCAACGGCTATCGGTCTTAGGCTTTTAGTGTTTGTTTCTGCGCGAAAGGTATCGGCATGTTTGGCATAGATGATAGCATAAACAGGGGCCTTTTCATGCCATGTTGAAATAAAGGTATCGCGATTAATAAAATGAATGCTACCCGCTTGCATGTACTGTAAGCCATAAGCAAACTCACCGCGCCAATTATCTTTGTTGGGCAGTGTCGTATCCTGCCAATTGGTACTGACAACGTTAACCTTGGCTTGTAAGTAAAAAGGTAAATCAAAGGGGTAACGATCGTAGACATAAATAGATGACGGCGGTATATGATGCTTTTTAGCCCATATTGCAATAGGCTTGGTTGAATCTATCGCAGCTAGGTAGGCGAATGCAAGCATGACTAGCATGCATATCATATTCGCGTTGATGATTATCGCCGGAATAGATTTTTTATGATAATAACAATAAACGCCAATGCCACTTAATAATAAGAGGATAAGACCTACCACGTTGACCACAAGTGTAGAAACATGAACATGAATGATATGAGGTGCAATGATAAAAGCTAAGCCCATAAGTGATAATAAGAGCAAGCTGAGTAAAGCAGGGAGCCGTGATAACTTATCGCGTGTTTGTACGATATCATGTGCTATGACTAATGCAAGTGGTGGAAAGATTGGGAGGATATATCCGACGATTTTTGATGCAGGCAGGGAAAAAAACAAGAGCGTAAATAAAATCCATAACCATAGAAATCCCTGGATATCACGCTGTTCGCAAATAGTAGAAGCATGAAATCTCTGTTTTATATTCCTAATTAACTTCAAAATGCACGTACCTAAATAAAGTGACCACGGTAGTGCGCCAATAATGACTACGGGTAGATAAAACCAAAAAGGTTTTTGATCATTGAAGCTATGACTTATGAAACGTTGATAGTGTTGAATATAAAAAAAGTAATGTAAAAAATCTGGATTAGCTCGGCTCGCGGCAATAAACCAGGGCAATGCGATAAGTAATATCAGTATAAGGCCTGGTAAGATGTGCATGCGCTTGATAAGCGACCAACGGTTAAATAAGAGAATAAATAATCCAATAATGGCAAGAGGAAATACAATGCCAATCAGACCTTTCGCTAAGATGGCCAACGCACACCATAGATATGCGGATATCATAAATCGTGTTTGATACATGGGCCGCGTTATGGCGATGAGCACACTCCAAAGCGAGAGACTAATACAAACGGCAACAATTAAATCACAGTTAGCGTAATGTGCTGCAAAAAAATAAGCAGGCATACTTGTTAATATACCTGCTGCGATTATGCCGGTGCGCCGGTCATAAAGTAACCGTCCGGTGATGTAAATCCCTAAGGTGCCAAGTAGGCCGAAAAAGGCAGGTGCGGCCCTAGCGGTCCACTCATTGACGCCAGCGAGATGCATGGCAAATGCCGTGAGCCAATAATAAAGTGGCGGTTTATCAAAAAAAATAACGCCATTTAGCGTTGGTGTTACATAGTTATGATTCACTAACATTTCTCTAGCAACTTCGCCATAGCGACCTTCATCAGGCACATGCAGCGGAAAAGATCCTAAAAATAAGCTATAAAGCACAATACCGATAAGTGTTAATATGATGAGATCAAAACACCAGCTTGAATGGCTTGAATTTTCAGTCATGGATATTGGGCTCCCATGCATAAGACAAGGAGAAGTTAATCATGAGCGCTCCAGGTTTGAAAGCGCAAGCGATGGGGATTTTCTACATCAGCTTCACGAATTGTTTCTGTATCAAGCTGCCAGTGCTCGTTAGACCACAGAGGAAAATAGGTATCGCCAGGTATATTCGTTTCAATCACAGTAAGCAACATCTTTTGTGCCAAAGGTAATGCTGTTTGATAAAGCTGCCCTCCACCGATAATCATGATTTCTGAGGCATCAGCAAGTGCTGCCAATGCGCTAGCTAAATCATGGGCAAGATGCGTGCTTTCGGGTGCGTGGCTCAGCGTACGAGATACAATCCAGTTATCACGTCCTGGTAATGCGCGTCCAATGGATTCAAATGTATGCCTTCCCATGACAACGGGTTTGCCTATTGTAACAGCTTTGAAATAGGCCAAGTCGGCCGGTAGACGCCAAGGCAGGCGGTTATTGGCGCCAATGACCCGAGCCTCGGTCATGGCTGCAACAAGCGTTATGGTTGACATATATAAATCCTTAATAATTCCCTAAGGAACTGTATGTATAATGGGCCATGAGCACTCAAGCATAGTACCGTCGGTGCACGGGCGGTTTAAAAAATAGAATAATAACGTACTGAGTGTGAGTGCTCACCTCCCCCCCACGCTTCGCCTTTTCGCATCTGACTTTGTTGCAAAAGTGTTATCGCTATGCGATGGTATGATTACCTCTCATTCGACCTTTGTGCCACCTTCCCCCGTAAGCTCAGAAGGGCGTCTTTGCGCTTCAATTTTTTACACGTGCCTTTGTTATAAAGGGGTGCTTACGATTTTGGTACAAATCGAAAGGGTACAGCCGTTGCTGTTGTACCTACTTGAAAGGTGACTAGCGCGACCCATCTTGGTGCAGTAATACCACTGGGCACCGTAAACGTCACTGTGGCGATACCATTTTGAATGGTTAACGGTAACACTTGCTGCGGTTGCAATGTCGTATTAACGGGATAAATTCTCAACTGTGCTTGATCAGGTACAAGATTCACAAAAGTAATGGTAGCGGTACTGGCCTTTTCCGTTTGAATGGGTCTTGGCTTCACACTAAAACTGATAGCCTGGCCATTATTCATTTTTGTCGTACATGTTGCCATGACCTGAATATCACACGGATGCCCACCCACCTGTGGATGCATTTTCCGCCAAATTTGATAACCAAAATTCACGACTAAGGCCGCGACGACAAGGATAGCAAATATTTGTATGCCACGTCTTTTTGCAAAATTCATATGATTTACCCTATGTTGCGTCATGTCGATGAACGACACTGACAGAAGATTGCGCGGTTGGCACGACTAGCATGCTTAAAATGTTAACATGTGCAGGTCTCGTAACGCAGAAATATACCAGATCAGCGATATCTTCGGCCGTAAGCGCTTGCATGCCTTGATAAGTGGCTTTAGCTTTATGTTTATCACCGCGAAAACGTACTTGACTAAATTCGGTCTCAACCATACCGGGTGCAATTTCAGAGACACGTATGGGGGTGCCTGTTAAATCAAGCTTTAAACAAGCATTAAATGCATGTACGGCTGCTTTAGTTGCACAATAACCGCTGCCGCCAGGATAGTTTTGCTGACCAGCAATCGAGCCCATATTGACAATATGACCACGTTGTCTTGCTATCATGCCTGGCAATAATGCATGTGTGATGGTCATGAGGCCACGTAAGTTGGTATCTATCATCATCTGCCAATCAGTAAGACTGGCGTCTTGCGCTTTTTCAAGACCTAAAGCAAGGCCAGCATTATTAATAAGAACATCAATAGCTTGCCATGCTTCAGGTAATTCTTGAATATGATTTAATATGGTTGCTTCATCTGTGATATCAGCGTTTAAAATAATCGATTCTGCTTGATAACTATCAGCTAAAACTGTTTGTAAATGAAATAAGCGGGTTTCTCTTCTAGCAACTAAAATGAGCTTCGCGCCCGCTTTTGCAAAAATATGCGCACAGGCTTCACCAATACCACTGGAAGCACCGGTAATTAACACAATCATATGATGCATCGTTTTTTTCATGCCGTAATCTCCTTGAGCCAACTTGCGACAGTCTTTGCGAAATAAGTAATGATAAGATCGGCACCTGAACGTTTGATAGCGATTAAACTTTCCATAACAGCGCCCTGCTCGTCTAACCAACCTTGTAAGGTGGCAGCTTTGATAGCAGCGTACTCACCACTTACCTGATAAGCTACGACGGGTATAAAGGGATACGTTTGTTTTACTTTGTATATGATATCAAGATAATGCCCTGCAGGTTTGACAATCAATAAATCAGCGCCTTCTTGAATATCTAATTCGGCTTCGCGTAGGGCACTCGCACCACAGGCTATATCCATTTGATAGCTGCGCCTATCGCCAAATTGCGGTGTACCTTCCGCAGCTTCTCGAAACGGTCCATAATAATGGCTAGCAAATTTAACTGCATAACTCATGATGGGTAAATGTTGATAACCGCAAAGATCTAGACCTTGACGTAATGCATGAACCATATGATCCATCATGCCGCTTGGTGCAATGATATCAACACCCGCTGCTGCCAAACTGAGCGCTTGCTCAACTAAAAGCGGCAAGGTTGCATCATTATCAACGTCACGGCCGTTTTCTGTCAGCACACCACAATGACCATGACTTGTATATTCACAAAAACACAAATCGGCGATGACAAGCATCTCTGGTGCAATCTGTTTAATTAATTTTATAGCTTTTTGTACTACACCGTTAGGTTGACAAGCAGCGCTGCCTATTGCATCTTTATTATCAGGGATGCCAAATAATAATACCTGGGTGATACCAAGCTCACATAAGCTTAATATTTCTTCGGTTAAATGATCTAGCGATAATTGATATTGGCCGGGCATACTCTGAATAGCTTTTTTGATACCTTGACCTTCACGAATAAACAAAGGATAAATCAATTGTGCTACATGAATATGGGTATCTTGCACTAAGCGTCTTATTGCGGGTGATTGGCGTAAACGACGCATACGGTGCGGGGTACTAGGATTTGTCATGTGTACCTCTTATTGTTGCTGGGATCACTGTGCCTGCTGCAACGCCAAAACCCATACGCGGGAAATCAGGCTTTTTACAAAAGGCTTCAAAAATAACAGTATCGCCGTCTTCTAAAAAACAACGTTGTTCGTGTTGGCTAAGCACCAGTGGTTCTTTGCCGTTGGCGGTCATTTCCAATAAACTACCGTCACTGCCAGGGGTTTCACCGCTAATGGTACCCGAAGCTAACAGATCACCTGTCTCTAAATTACAGCCATTAGATGTGTGATGTGCAATTTGCTGAGCCTGCGTCCAATATAAAGCCTGAGTATTTGTATGTGAAATGGTGTATTTTTTCGAGGATTCTCTTGTGATGAGCGATACCTGTAATTGAATATCATAAGCAAAATCGTGTTTCGCAACTAAATACGGTAAGGGGGGGGGCGTCATTTGAGGTGCAGGTATTTGAAATGGTGCCAATGCTTCTTGTGTTACCACCCAAGGCGAAAGGGTTGTTGCAAAGGATTTACCGAGGAACGGACCTAAAGGTACATATTCCCATTGCTGGATATCGCGAGCACTCCAATCATTCACAAGCACAAAACCGAAGATATGGGTATTTGCATCATCAATGGCAATAGGTTCACCTAATAGATTACCTGTACCTATGACCGTACCCAATTCGAGCTCAAAATCGAGGCGTTGGCTCGGGCCAAACTGAGGCATATCATGGTCTTGCGGCATGAACTGTCCCATAGGCCGTCGAATGGGGGTACCGGAAATGACCAAAGAACTTGCTCTGCCGTGATAGGCAACAGGTATGTGGCGATAGTTAGGTAATAAGGGGTTATTTTTATCGCGAAACAATCGCCCCACATTTTCTGCATGATGAATGCCGGAATAAAAATCGGTGTAGTTTTTTGTATTAAATGGGAGGTAATAACGTGCTTGTTGCTGTGCTACAAAGGCTGTTTGACGTAATGACGATGCATCACGAAGTTTTGGACAGTCTTCACTTAACAGTGTAAGTAGATGTTTGCGTACGGCTTGCCATTGTAAAGGGCCCTGAGCCATGAATACATTCAAGCTTGCTTGATGAAACCAAGAGGTGACCTGCGGATGAATCGTTTCAAAAAAGCCGGCATCTGCGATCACGCTTAAATCTAAAATCCAATCGCCAATGGCAACACCTATGCGGGGCTTCGTATTTTTAGGATCACTAAACACGCCATAGGGAAGATTTTGAATAGGAAAATCGCTGTCGCTGCTTACATCAATAAAGCTTTTAAGCGTTGGGAGTGCTGCCATAGACTTAAAATTCGGACCAAAGCTTTGTATCAACGGCTGTTGATGCATGGTCTCGTTTGTTAGCAATCGCTGCATTTTTTGCAATTTCTTGCGCTTGACTTGCGGACAAAGGTGTTTTTGCGCGTACCTGTGCCATAAACGTATCGAGCTCACTGACAAAACGGGTTTGTTTGGGTGAGCGAAATAATCGGCGATATAGGCGACGAAGCATAGGTAACCTCAATAGGGGCTTTTAATAGTTCAGTATTATAGCCGGATTGTCCACAATGGCGCAAATACTCTGTCTTTACTGGGCATAGGACCACAAGCGTCAAGTGTCCGTATGATAAATCCCCAAGGGGTGTTTACGTCAGCTAGAAAGGCTAAAAATTTGATTTTGTAGATAAATTAGGCTA
The DNA here is from genome assembly GCA_945957175.1 of uncultured Legionellales bacterium. Classification (GTDB taxonomy): domain Bacteria; phylum Pseudomonadota; class Gammaproteobacteria; order UBA1113; family UBA1113; genus CAMFJL01. Next base: position 23,507 of record CAMFJL010000009.1, on the reverse strand, counting down.
CAATCGAGGCTTAGGCGTTCAAAATTTGAACGTATGCTTTCGAAGCCTTGCCGTGACTTAATTATCGCGACAAACATGTTATTTAGAACAATAATATCACGTAAAGTAAATTTTTAAAAAATTCAAAGGGTCATTAAAAAAATAAAAACACCCATAATGGGTGATTTCTTTTTGTTAGCGTCTCTGCTAACAATTAACAATGATGCATTAAAGGGGGAGACTATGGTAGTTAAGTTCGGTCAAAGTTTTGCGACTGGTGAATTTACAGTAACATTAGCTATTAGTATTGGAACAGAAGAGCAAAATGGCAAAAATATTGAAGCTATTTTTCTAGCCTTAATGAAGCAGCCTAAACTCAAAAAAGTTTATCTATTTTTAACTGGCAATCTGCAATTTCATTGGCTTGTATTAAAACATAATCTTAACATGGAGCTTGCTAAAAAAGAATCTACAGAGATGGATGCTGATTGGCTTTCAAAAAACAAAAAGGTTATAAATCAATATAGTGAAATCATGAAAGACAAGGGCATTGGTTTTGAAATTATCACTTGGGAAACTTATAAAGTTGATCATTATGAAGGTTTTAAAAAATATTATGATGAAATATACAATTTTTATTGGAATATGCCAGAGAATAAATGGCAAAAATTTCATGAAATAGTTGACGATCTTGTAAATAAACAAGCACGTTTTCGTCAATATGTACAAGTTGGTATTGATCCAGATATTGTTAGATCATACCTGCGTGAATACATTTTAGAAGAATGCGCGATGTTAGCATTCAGAATGGATTGTGCTGAGTCTGATCATGAAATTTATATGGGTCGAAGGAGCTCACCTATGAATTTTATTGCTACGCATTACAAAGCTATATTTTCATCAAAACATAGACAATTGCTATCATCTATTCAGGCTACGGTTACAGAGTATGATCCTGCTTCAAGTTCCACTGACTACAGCACCAGTTACGAGGGTCTTGCCTTCCCCTCTGGCGGGTATAGTCCGTCGTTTGCCGCTGTTTGTCGTCTGCTAGCTGAACTACCACCAAGTGAATATCCCGCAATTTTAGCTACACTTGCACGGCTCATGCAGACTAAGGCAATTGAAGCAACACCCTTCATTCCGACAGGCGTGCGTTCTTCTTCATCGATGTTTCAATCGACGGCAGATTCTTCATCTCCTAGCAGCGGTGGTCCTTTGGAATCCTCCTGCTCGTTAGAGACAGACAGATCACCATCTACCCTGACTTCTACAGCGATGCTTTCACCCGTTCGGCCGATGACACCAACACTTAGCTGATAATTTAAAAATATAAGGAAATTTTAATAATGAAAGAAGATATTGTGCATGAGGTAAAATCTGTTGATCTTATGCATATTATTGAAACAATGTCAGGCAATATCTTTTGGAAAAATAAAGAAGGTAAGTTTCTTGGATGTAATAAAAATGTTCTTGACTTGTTTCAATTGAATTCACAAGAGGATATTATAGGTAAAACTAATGCTGATATCATGCCCCTGCATTTTGCTGAAGCATCAGAGGCAAATGATCGTAAGGTACTTGAAGCTGGAAAAGAGTTAGTATTTGAAGAAGAAGGTGTCAGTTTAAATAGTGAAAAAGCTATTTATTTAACGAGAAAAGCGCCACTTAGAAATATATACGGTGAAGTGGTTGGTATATTAGGTATGTCATTAGATATTACCGAATTAAAACAAGCAAAAGAAATTGCAGAGCAAGCAAATATATTAAAATCCGAATTTATAGAAAATATGCAGCATGATATTCGAACACCAATATCAGGTATATACGCTTTACTTGACGCCGCCTATAAAAGTCATGATATGGAAGAATTTAAAAAATACTTACCACACCTTTTAAAGGCATCAAGAGAGTTGCTTGAAATTCATAATGCTGTCATTGATTTTGATGATATTGAATATGGTGATAAGCCCATATACGATAGAAAATTCTCATTGTTAGCATTGCTTTATAGCACCATTCACCTTAACAGCGCGGCTGCGATTGCCCATGAATCTACATTGATATTAGACGTTGATAACGAAGTGCCAGATGTTGTCAAAGGTGATGACTATAGGCTTAAAAAAATTCTTATCAATTTGATTGGTAATGCCATTAAGTTCACGGAAAAAGGCAAGGTAACGGTTCATGTGAGCCTTATTCATCGAAAAGATAAACAAGTGACGATACGCTTTGCTGTTGAGGATACAGGTATTGGTATATCGGAAGACAAATTACCCGCTATCTTTGAGAAATTTACCAGACTCAATCCCTCAAATCGAGGAAAATTCAAGGGCAGTGGTCTTGGGCTACATATTGTCAAAAAATTTGTGAGCGAGATAGGTGCAGAATTAGATGTAAAAAGCGTTATCAATGAGGGTACACTGTTTACCGTGGATACTGTATTTAAATTACCTTTGGTTCAACAGCTCGCCGGAGAAAAGTCGCATCAAGAACTTAAACGCTCTTTAATCATTGATATCGCACAAACAGAATATGGAGAAAAGCGAACCCTAACAACTGAACCAAGCGTGCAACTATTATCTTCCAAAGCTATGATGACAGAATCAGCAGCAGAGACTATTCGAGTTTGTTTAATTGAAGATAGTTCTATCGCCATGATGGCCGCCGAGAATATCTTAAAGCGGCTTGATTATCCGTGTCATATTGAAAAAGCCGTGAACGTTGCCGAAGCGAAAGAAGTGCTTAAACGCAGTGTATTCGATGTTGTGATTTGCGATTTGGGATTACCTGATGGCACCGGGTTCGATATTCTTACAGAAATCAAAGCAAATAATAGTCATACTAATTATAAAACGCCCTTTATTGCACTGACAGCACACTCGGATGATGCAAGAAGAGAACAGGCTAGAAGCGTAGGTTTTTTAGGCTTTTACAATAAGCCATTGACGGAAGACATGGCTAAAAAAATAATTGCTGATCATCTAGCCAATGAAGATACCATCATTGATATTGTTGGCATGAGTGATATGTTTGGTGGGGATGAGCTAACGGCATTGGATATGATAAAAAAATTGTTATCATCGTTTAAAGAAGAGAAAATTTTATTTAAAGATGCTTTCCAACATAATGATTATACGAGAGCTAGAGCATTGTTTCATAAATTTCGAGGTGGTATCAGTTATGTGATGGCGCCTGAGCTCAATAAAATTGCTATGTTATTACATGATGAAGTCAAGACGTATGAACGAAATGATAAACCATTGACGGATCTTGTATCGCAATTGAATGCTTTATTTAAAGCTGTTGATGATGTTGAACATTGGTTGAAGGTTTATAAAACATCATCAAGTCAATAGCCTTGTGTGATTGCCCTAGCATTGCATGGAGCAAGTGGGAAAAGCTTCATTTGTTCCATACTATCTCTCTTAGCTTTTCACAAACAATAAATCCCATACGCCATGCCCTAAACGTTCTCCTCTAGCTTCATACTTAGTTAGCGGTCGCTCGGACGGGCGTGGGCAAAAGCTGTTATCAGGTGACATATTGCAAAGCGCAGCAGTTTGATTTAATACAGTTAACATATGTTCGGCATAAGGCTGCCAGTCAGTGGCTAAATGTAGAATACCTTGAGGTTTTAATAGTGGTAATAAGCTTTGAATAAATGAAAGCTGAATGAGTCTTCGTTTATGATGTCTTGCCTTGGGCCAAGGATCTGGGAAAAAGATTTGAATTTTATCAAAAGACATAGGCGGTAGCTGAGGTAATAATGCAACGATATCGCCATGAAATACGCGAAGATTTGTTAACTGCAATCGTTCTACCTCTAATAACAATGCACCCACACCGGGTGCATGGACTTCAACACCTACAAAATGATGTGAAGGGTATTGGGCTGCTGTTTTTACAAGTGATTGCCCCATGCCAAAACCGATTTCAAGCACACAAAAGGTTGTGCTTTGAGGCATAGGCAGTATGAGTGAATAAACAGGTAATAATTCAGAGAGTGCGCGCGATTGTCCATTGGTCAAACGGCTTTGTCGTTTAACGAATGAACGAATGGACGATCGTGGTGCCGATGCGGCAGATTCGCTTATTTGCATTGTTTTAATGATTGCCACAATGCAACATGCGCGCCTGTTCCGGCATGCGGATTTGACCGCCTTGTTTTTGTATACTTTGACTCATCATAAACGCCTATCAGTGTACCCATCGTAAGGACGGTATTGTAGCGATTTTATACACATTGTACAAGCTCAACGAGGTCTATGGCGTTTATCAAAACGGCTGCTACACTAGAAGTAAGACCAATGTAGGATGCGCTTTACATGATTCCAGCACCGCTTACGCAAAGTGATATGAATGAATTAAAACAATGTCGCCATGGCTATATGCTTTACAATAAGCATGATCAATATGTCGGGCAGTCCTTTTTACAATATGGTGAATTTTCAGAAAAAGAGATTGAGCTTTTTGATCAGATTATTCAGCCAGGTATGATAGTGCTTGATATTGGTGCCAATATCGGTGCCCATACGCTATATTTTGCTAATAAAGTCGGGCTAACGGGTGCAGTGATTGCATTTGAACCGCAGCGTGTTATCTTTCAAACCTTGTGTGCAAATATGGCGCTTAATAATGTCACTCATGCAATTTGCTTTCATGCCGCGGTCAGTAAAGACAATGGCAGTATTATGATACCAAGCCTTGACTATCATCGCGAAGGTAATTATGGTGGTTTATCACTTGGGCAGTTCCAACAGGGTGAGTCAGTTCAGGTCATGACAATTGATAGTATGCAATTGCCTCAATGTCAATTCATGAAGATTGACGTTGAAGGAATGGAAAAAGATGTCTTATTGGGTGCAAGAAATACAATTGAAAAACATAGCCCCATTATTTATGCAGAAAATGACCGAGAAGAAAAATCATCAGCTTTAATTGCATTGCTCATGGAATTAGACTATAAACTTTACTGGCATTTGCCACCGCTTTATAACCCCAATAATTTTTTTAAAAACGCTACAAATATTTTTGGTAGTGTTGTATCTGTCAATATGCTTTGTTTACCTAATAAAGTGAAAGCTGAAATCAATGGACTTGTCGAAATCAAAAGTCCCAATGATACTTGGCGTTCATAAGTACATTTTTTAGTTGCACTTGTGTATGTAAGTTATGTTCGTGGTATAATTGCGGTTTATACCGACATTTCTTTAACATGCATAGACCCGTCGATGAATCATTTCTATGGATAATTTAACACGCACATCCAGCCTGAGCGCTTTACAGATAAGCACGCTCACAGAAGCCGAGCGATGCCATCGTTGGTTTTGGTTATTTTGCGCAGCACACTTATTTATTTGGGTCTTCATGCCACTATGGTTATGCCAAAATGCACCTTTTGATAGTTTAGAGGGCATTGCTTGGGGAAATCAGTGGCAATTAGGTTACGATAAACATCCTTTTCTTGCACCTTGGCTGACGGCAGGGATGAATGATGTGTTGCATTATCCTGATTTAGCTATTTACTTATTAAGTCAGCTGTCGGTTATTACCTGTTTTTGGGCTATGTGGCGCATTGCACAATCGATATTATTACCGCGTCTTGCCTTAATCAGTGTTTTGCTGCTGGAAGGTATTTATTATTATAATATTGCATCACCTCAATTTAATCCCAATATCTTAATGTTAGCAACTTGGGCGCTCGCAAGCCTTGCTTTTTATCGGGCGGTAACTTGTCATCATACGCAGTCATGGTTAATTTTTGGTGTTACTGCAGGTCTTACCTTATTAACTAAATACGAAGCGCCACTATTATTAGGTGCCATGTTTGTCTTTCTGTGTGTCAATCCACAAGCGCGACAAAGTTTAAAAACGTACCGACCTTATGCGGCCTTACTTTGTGCGCTTCTGGTATTTTTGCCCAATCTTTGGTGGTTATTTACGCACCATTTTGCGCCGTTCACCTACACAGCGGATAGACTCGGGGAAGCGCATGGTAGTCACAACGCACTCATACGTCATGTATTTCAGCCCATTCGTTTTTTGATTGAGCAAGTAGGTGCGATAGCGCTTTTGTTTATCATGGCGGTGCCGCTATATTTTTATAGACGTGACTCTCTGGTCATCAGTGTATTTCATAAGCAATTTTTGTGGATAGTTGGTTTAGGCCCACTTGTTCTGGCCTTGTTTGTTTCTGCCGCCGGAGGCTTTTGGCTAAATTCACTTTGGGCTTATCCCTTTTTTTCATTTGTGGGTATATTATTCATAGCGTATCTGCAACCCATCATAACACCCAAAGTATGGAAATATTTTATTATCCTATGGCTAAGTTTATGTGCCCTCATTATTGTAAGTCGCGGTATTTATTTACGTTATAGCACTTATCTAACAGGTCATGAAATTGCTGCGATTTATCCCGGGAAATTGATGACTACAACGCTAACGCAAGCATGGAATCAAGATTATCATACGCCGGTGGCTTATGTGGCCGGTAGTGCAACAGAGGTGAGAAACTTTGCTGGGTATTCAAAAGACAAACCAGAGCCTTATTTTACTTGGAATAAGCATCGTAGTGCGTGGATTGATGAAGCGCGAATGCATCAACAAGGTGCCATTTTTATCTGGAAGATTAAGCACCCGAATGAAGGTACTTCTTTTCCTGCATCGATTCAAAAGCGATTCCCACAGATGATTTATCAAGGTACCATGACGCTTCCCATGATGACAAGTAACAAGAAAGCACAGCCTATTGTGATTGCTTACGCCTTTTTACCGCCCGAGAGCTATTTGTAGGGGCACAACGTGTCGTGCCCTTTTGGGTTGCACGGAAGTTAGTTTTGCCAGTACGGCGTGCTGAACTTAGGCACGACACTTTATGCCTCTATAGCATTAACGATTATTTCTTACGCGACATGGCTTTCTGCATTTTATCAATTTTTTGTTTGATACGCTTAAAACGCATGGGCGTTAAGCGTTGCAGATAAACAATACCTTCAAGGTGATCAACTTCATGCTGTATGCATTTAGCTAAGTAATCTTCAGCAATAAAATCTAGAGGTTTGCCTTCTCTATCAAGTGCTTTAACTCTGACACGGAAGAATCTTTTGACTTCATCGCCGCATTCATTGGGATAAACTGACATACAAGCCTCATATTCTGTTCGCTCACCGGTATGTTCACTTAATTCGGGATTAACCAGTATAAGTGGGCTATGCTTATCACGTCCATAATGGATAGTCGTGATACGGTAAGGATGTGCATAATCTAATTGATTAGCAGCAAAGGCAGCGGCTGTTGGATGTTGTTTTAAGGTAGCAAGCATGTCATCAATCATGCTTTGTACACTTTTATCATGAATATCAGTTACCCATTGTGCGGGTTTATGTAGACGAGGATTTGGGTAGCTAAGGATTGCGGCCATATATATTACAACTTTCAGTTATCAATTATCTGTATATACCAAAATGTCTAAAACGCGCGTTTTATTATCGTTGCACAATGGTGTGATTATCGCTTATCCAGACTTTTGTCATTTTCTCTTGCAAGGGAGAAGAGCAAGCGCTAGTACTGAAACATCGATACTCATGCAAGTACAAGGTATATGTATGGTGCCGAGGAGAGGACTCGAACCTCCACAGGATTGCTCCCACAAGTACCTGAAACTTGCGTGTCTACCAGTTTCACCACCTCGGCGAACGAGTATTATAAGTTTTCTATGTAGACAATGTCAAAGACAAAAAAACCCGAGATTAAATAAACCCCGGGTTTTATCGTATCATCACGTAAAAGATAGCAAAAATATCAACTAGGCAGCGCTAGCTGATGTTGTTTTTGCTTTCTTAGGACGCCCACGGCGAGAACCAGCTTTTTTACCAGCTGTTTTCGTTGCACTTGATGTACGTGATGCTTTGGTTTTCGACAGTTCTTTTTCAAACCGTGAAACCAGGCGTTCCAATGATGCTGCTTTAGCAATTTTAGCCTTAACAACATCCGCTTCAGCTTGAGCTGCTTTAACTTGCAATGCAATTTTCTTAGCAACTTCTTTAGCACCCTCAACGAGGTGTTGTGCTGTAGCAACGCGGCGTTTATTAGCCGTTGTTTTATGAGTACGAAAAGCAGTTTTCGTTTTGTCGAGATCACGTTTCAGGCGACTCACTTCAGCAACTGCATCAGACAATGTGCCTTTGACTTTGCGCACATCATCACGTAAATGATCATGCAGCAACGTTTGCTTAGCCTTGATGTGCTTAGGCGCTTGTAAGATCATGTCGATAAGATCATGAATCTCACGATTAACCTTCGTAATCACAGTTTTGGTTGAGACAACTCGTTTAGCTGCACTACCCGGTTTGCGTCCACGTTTTGTCTTGACCGCAACCGCAAGTTTTTTAGGTTTAGCCATAAAAATAAAGACTCCATAAAGTTAAAAAAACCAATGCCTCCTAATAATGGCGGACATTTTTGGATTCTGCAAGATATTTTTTAAAAAAAATCAACTTTTTGATGGATTTTTGAGTTTTTGGACCGGTTAACAGCTGCTAACTAACAAAAATCATGCTAACATGCCCTCGTTTGAGATGTTTAACCTACCACTGCGAGTATCAATTTACTGTGCATCCAAATTCAAAATTAGTGATAGCGACGCGTAAAAGTCCCTTGGCGATGTGGCAAGCTAACTTTGTCGCGCAACAAATCCAAACATTCTTGCCGGACATTCAAGTAGAGCTTGTGGGCTTTTCGACAAAAGGGGATGAGATCCTTAATACCAGTCTAAATAAAATAGGTGGAAAAGGTCTTTTTACGAAAGAGCTTGAGCAAGCCCTCCTTCTTGGTCATGCCGATATGGCAGTTCACTCAATGAAAGACTTACCTGTCGATGCGGTCGATAATCTAACGATTACCGCAGTATGCCGCCGCGAAGATCCGAGAGATGTGTGGATAAGTGCAAAATATCCAACATGGCAATCGATACCAAAAGGCGCACGTATAGGTACATCAAGTTTGCGTCGTCAAATGCAATTGCTGGCGTTGCGTCCTGACATCGAGGTTGTATCACTACGTGGTAATATAGGCACACGCTTAGATAAGCTCCATGCAGGTGAATACGATGCCATTATCTTAGCTGCGGCGGGTCTTATTCGTATGGGATTAAAAAAACAAATACAATATTACTTTAGTTTGGATGAAATGCTTCCAGCGATTGGCCAAGGTATTTTAGGTTTACAGATTCTAAAAAATAATGTTACGCTTGCAAATAGGCTTAAACCTTTGAATTGTGAGCACACTTGGCAATGTTTACTTGCAGAACGAGCATTGAGTCAGCGTTTGAGTGCCAATTGTCAAACGCCATTAGCTGGTTTTGCAAGCTTGACTGAACAAGGTCTATATTTGCAGGCAAAGTTAGGCTCGCCTGATGGTAAAATCATGATATCTGCTTGTGCAACAGCCGCTGTGCAGGATGCACCTATGCTAGGTCGACAGCTTGCCGAGCAACTTCTATCCCAAGGTGGTACCGAATTACTAACTTATCTTTAACAGACATATCTGTTTTGGTGACGCGCCCGGAAGATGCCGGTACTGCGCTTACGCATACGCTAACTGAGCTCGGTGCTACCGTCATTCATGAATCTATGTTTCATATTGAGTCCGCATCGTCCGATACCTATGCGAAGCAACTGACACATATAAAGCCTGATTTAATGATTGTGACCAGTGTTTTTGCAGTCAAGACAGCGGGTACTTATATAAGTAAGCATCATAAGTCGTGGCTAGCGAAAGTACCTATTATTGGTATAGGGCCGGCAACTGCTGGCGCATTGCATGAACAAGGCTGGCGTGACGTATCATATCCTAAGGTTTTTAATAGTGAAGGGATCCTCGATATGCGTATGACGTCACACGTACGCCATAAAACCATTGTTATTTTAACAGGTGCTCATGGACGTAATCTATTAACGCCTGCGTTATCTGAAAGAGGCGCTAAAGTTTTGCAAGTTGATGGTTACGAGCGTCGAGCGCTGCAACAGATCAGTGGTGCCACATTGAATTTGCTTGCCAAAAGCCCTGTTATCGTGGTATTAACCAGTGTTGAGGCCTGGCAGACACTCGATCAGTTAGCTACGCAGCATCAAGTATCGCTGAGCCAGGCGGTATTTGTGGTGGTTAGTAAACGCATTGCCGAAACTATTTGGAAAAAGCATCGCGAACAGCGTATTCTTGTGACTAATCAAGTGGGTAATGAAGCGATTGTTGCTGCAATTCTCAGTTTTAAGGAAGCACCCCATGAATGAGCCTAAAGCCCAAACCATCAAATCTTCTGCATTTAAACTTGGCTGGATTGGTATCATTATTGCTATCATAGCACTGGCTATCGGTGCCGTTGCTCTGCTTGCTGGGTTTAATCATTTGCACACTCTCAGTCAGCGTCAACATGTTGATAAGAGCAACTTAGCCAATTTAACGAGAGAGGTTGCGAAGCTTAGTCGACAAAGTGCAACACAATCAGCACTTATTGCAGAGCAGCAACGGCATTTACAAAATGTAGTTGTTAAAAACTACCAGAATGATTATGCCTGGGTGTTAAGTGAAGCTAATTACTTAGTGAGACAGGCACAATTTATTCTTATTTTTGATCATAATCCCGATTTGGCGGAGCAATTACTTGTAGCCGCTGACCGTCGTATTGCGTCATTAAATAATCCAACATTGATGCCCGTGCGTCAGGCATTAGCTGATCATATCCAGGCATTAAAAGCGGTGCCAAGGGTGCACATGGATTCTATTATTTTAAATATCAATGCGTTAGGGCAGCAAATTGCATCGCTGCCGATTGTGAGTGATAAACAAACAAAAGCGCCGACTAAAACGAAAGCCAATAAGAAGCCTGTATCGGGCTGGAGGCATAGTTTAGAAGCGAGCTGGCAGCAGCTACGTCAAGTCATTGTTGTGCAATATCATCCACAAATGGTAAATCAGCTGATTTTACCAGTTAACCGTAGTTACCTTGATATTCATTTACAAATGTTACTTGGCCAAGCCTCTTGGGCTGCCTTGCATCAACAAACTGAGGTTTATCAGCAAAGCTTACAAGCGGCAACGAGCTGGATTCATAATTATTATATTGTGGATGCACCGGCTACTGTATCTTTCCTTAATACATTGCAACAGTTAAGTCAGATTAATATAAGTCCACCGATGCCTGATTTAAATGCAGCCATCGAAGCGATTCATTCTGCAAAAGTCATTCTTATCACACCAGCCAATACGGCAGTGGAGAAACCTTAATATGAAGCGACTACTCGGTATCGTACTCATTTTTTTATTTGCCGTTTGGGTTGGTATCCATGTTGCGAAAGATCCGGGTTATGCATTATTGGCATATCAACACTGGACCGTTGAAATGCCTTTATGGATCGCTTGTGTATTGCTTATTCTGGGTGTTTGGTTGATTCATCAGTTTTTATTATTATGGCGCGGTACACGCGGTCTTGCTAATCGAATCAAGTTGTTTTCACAACGGCGGCAACGTGAGCAATCAAGTCGTTATACAAAGCGCGGACTCACCGCACTGACAGAAGGCCGCTGGACACAGGCAGAGAAATGGTTACTTCAGGGTGTCAAAAATAATCAGTATCCACTTGTAAATTATTTAGCTGCAGCAAGAGCAGCGCAAGAACAAGGCGCCGATGATAGGCGCGATCATTATTTGCAACTCGCTCATCAAGTTGCACCTTCTGAAAAAATAGCAGTAGGAATCACGCAAGCACAGTTGCAATTAGGCCATCAACAATTAGAGCAAAGCTTGGCAACTCTCAAACAATTACAGCAAATTGCACCGGATAATAGCGAAGTCATTAAGTTGTTAAAAGACTTATATGTGCGACTCGCAGATTGGGGTGCGCTTGTCGCATTATTACCGGACATTAAAAAGCATAAGGTATTAACAGAAGATGCTTTGTTTGACTTAGAGTTGCAAGCTTACCAAAATCTATTGCAACAATTGGCAAAACAGCAACGATTAGAGCTGTTATCTGAAACCTGGCAGGCATGCCCTAAACATTTGCGTAAAAGCCCCAAATTAGTTGCAATTTATGCATCGTTATTAATACAAACGTCGGATATGGACGCGGCTGAGAAATTGCTTCGTGAAACGCTTAAGCAGCAGTGGGATAATGAATTAGCTTTGCGTTATGCAGATATTGATAGCAGCAACCCTGTTTTGCAAATCGAGACAGCAGAGCAATGGTTAAAAATATATGGTCCTAGCGCGAGCTTAACCTTATGCTTAGGCAAGTTGTGTCGCAAACAATTGCTCTTCGGACAGGCTCAAAAATATTTAGCACAAAGTCTTGCGATAGAGCCAAGTGCTAAGGCTTTTGCAGAGCAAGGTTTATTATTTGAAACCCTTAAAGAACCCGAGCTTGCATATCAGAGCTTTAAAGACGGCCTGACGCTGTCTGTTTAACTGATATTGCCTACCAACGTCAACATGCATGCGTTTGTCGTAGTGGAAAAATTGCCCTTCTAGTGAAGTTGGCCCTATTCGTGTCAAAACTTACCACTTGGCCTAGCGTGTATAACTACGAATCTGTGACAGTAAACTCATAAATTCAGATATAGCTACACTATAGAACCTGTCGAAGGTGAATGCCAATTGGTGCATTATATTTAGCTTTGATGGACAAGACGTCATCTTGGCTGATTATGTGGACTATCATTAATGATAACAACGAGGTTTTTATGATACACAAACCCAAACATCCTGGACTTATGGTTAAGAGCCTTTGTCTTGAGCCCCTTAAGCTATCTGTGACAGATGCAGCAATAGCATTGGGTATATCTCGCCCTACACTATCAAAGTTAGTGAATGGCCGTATTGGCATTAGCCCAGAAATGGTTGAACGCTTATCTATTGTGTTTAATACCTCTGATGAAATGTGGATTAATTTACAAGCGAAATATGATCTATATCTCGCACATCAATATCGTAGTCAATTAAAGCTCAAGCCTTTAGCGATTCTTAAAACAGCATTTGCATAAATTTAAATAACATTAAAGTCACACAATTCTAGAAGTCGTGATTGATTGCTAATAGCAATTTCTTTTTCATTCTTACCAATTAAATGTTTTTTTCGGTAAGCTGTAGCGATTGTAGCTCGTAATTGGTGATAAGAATCAACACGGTTTTGAGAGCGATAGATATTTTTTTGTGGTTGTCTATCCTGAATATATTTTAATGTAGAAATGCTGTAAATTAATTTATCATACTCAAGCATGGCTATTTTTAGTAATTAAATAATTTTTAGGCGCGAGGTATAATATTATGTCAAACTCTTCTAAAGTATATATTATCAATTTATCTTCGTTACACACTTTACACTTGGCAAGTCTCCCAACTTTTTTAAGTCAAGGAACAAATCATCCTGCATTACGTTCATTTGTAGCATTGTCTCGCAACTACTCAGAAATCAGTTTATTCTGCTGTCACAGTCGATTTTTTGCCACATTATCTCATTTGAGCTGGGTGATTGCCACGTTTATGCGACATGGTGCACTTATTAACGCCTATAAAACAGGAGAGTCTACAAGAATACGCGGTGAATTAATAAAGGTAACAACTGATGTGTTTCTTGAAGAAATGCTTCATATATTTAGCTTCCTTAATGATGCAGATTTTATAGATGATGATATAAGAAGAATTTATGACAAGAAAAATTCTTTATTTAGCCTAAGAAATATTCCTAATATAAATAACATAAGTTATGAAAATTTTGTATCCTCAATAGCCGACAATAAATCAATGATAGCAAAAGCACTACTAGAAGATGCCTGGAATAGCATTATTGATTTTACTGCATCAGATATAGAGAAATGGCAATTTTTAAGAAACATATCTCAAGAAGGCTCACCCATCTATTTAATATCAAATAGCAATGAACTCAATATACTAGCTATATTATCAATATTACTAGAAAATGGGTGTATTCTTCATATGCCTGACTCCATTACCATCTCACCTGATGGTTTGCCTATTATTCAGCTTCCAGGTACACAAATCTTTTTATGCTTATCTTTTAATTTTGGCTGTTTCAAAGCTGACAGCGCGACAGGTACACCGGGGATTATCCGCACGCTTCTTAACACTTCCGAAATGGATAGCCACCGTGTTGAGCTCATCAGTCAATTTGCAGGCGACCTTCAAGAAGCAGCAACTATCGGTATCCCTCAAAGTCAATTGCATCGTGCGGAAGTGTTCTTTGCTCAGTCAGCACCATTGTCCCATCCAAAAATAGATTAATGGGAGCTGTCCTACTCACCCTTGGTACCAAATACGTGAGATATAAAAGTTGTTTCGCCTAAATTCTTTCCTGCCTAAAATATAGGCTCAAAAATTTCGGGATTTCCAGCTTAGAACCCCTAATAGAGTAAAATTTGGTCGACTCGAAATTAAAAATCGGAGATCACAGTTGTTCACTAAAATGCTGCCACCAATTTTGTGGTGATCATTGGACTTTCGGGGCGCTGCTCTATTTACCCTGACTCGAATGACCGATATTCCATTGAATAAAGCTTACTATTGTCCAGAATGTTTGTAAAAAGGGTATAAGGGCTGGCTTAATCATTTCATCATTCTGTCTTATTTGAACTACCACGGGCACATACCCCTACATTTTTTAGTCGGCAACAAACTGTATCGCCGTGACTCGCCAGAGCGTTGTATTTAAACGGACTAATGCTAAGTTTGCGATGCCACCCTCAAAACTATAACTACATTGTGCGGTACTGATGCCAGTCCAGCGGCAGCCATTGGACTGCCATCTGGCTTCTGGATTCGTCGAAGGTTGTGTCATAAAAAGATTATTAACAACATTAGGATAAGCGCAGGTGCCCGCAACCTGGCGATTATGCATTTGCCATCCAGTGATAAGCATTTGTGAGGCTTGAATGGCTGTTGTGCAAGAGGAAAGCGCGGCCTGATTATTCACATAATAGGCATAACTATTGGGAGATAGCAAAGCGGCTGAGCATGCAAGGGCTAAAGCAATAAGATATGTATTTTTCATCGTGTCTCCCTAGCAGAATGGCAGTTGATGATAGCCCTTAAAATGGACAAGGGCCAGACATCACTTTTCCACCGGTTAAATGTGTTAGATGACTGCTACTGTCTTTGTAAACCGTGCCACTTTGGGCAAAGCTTAAATGGTTGACTGAGCTTTGATTTAAACAAATAACAGCGTTGGCAGCTTTTAAAGTAACAGTATTGATAGAAGACTTGCTCAAGCTGATTTTGAGTGCGCCAATTTCTGCGCTTGTTAAATTAGATTCAGTTGCCATAAAATCGCCTAAAAATATCGACGGTTTTTGTACGCTGCTGCTGTTTAGCGCGGTTCTGCCTTGAACATCTAGCGAAGCAATAGAACTATTGTTGGCGCGAAAATCACCACTGATCGTTGCATTACCAAATACGGTGGTGCGCATGAGCTCAGCATTACCTTTCACTTGCAAAGTGCCGATACCGGATTCTGTCGCGCTGAAATTACCGCCAATGGTCACATTATTTTGTATGGTTGTTCGGTTAATTTTAGTATTGCCGGTCGTTTGTAAGGTTGGCAGTGTGCTATTAGTACATGATGTACCGCCCATAAAGCTCGAGCAACTATCCGCATAAACAGCAGAGGCACCACTCAGTAACGCGAATGCTAATACGGCAACGATAGGTTTGTTCATAACACAGATCTCCTAACTATGATGAATAACGATACTCTCGCCTCTTCAGGGTGCGAAAGGCAGGTGCCAAAGTAATTTCAAAATGCTCTTTTCTCCTTGCAGGAGCAGCTGCTGCAAAGTGATGACAAAACCGGCATATTGAAGAAACTGCGGTATATACGTCATGCTCATCTTAACATAACACCGAAAAAAGCAATAATGTTACTACGCCCTTGCCCTCCAAGCCGCGATAGGCGCTATGGGCATGGGTCATGCTAGA
The DNA here is from genome assembly GCA_945957175.1 of uncultured Legionellales bacterium. GTDB lineage: Bacteria > Pseudomonadota > Gammaproteobacteria > UBA1113 > UBA1113 > CAMFJL01. Next base: position 7,540 of record CAMFJL010000009.1, on the reverse strand, counting down.
CACGCCCTCTCTTGCGCTGCGTCGCAACGTGAAATGCCTAATCATGATAGTAAAGTATTAATGAATACTTGCATCGATAGTATGGTAGGCATGCAGGATATCTGGGCACATAGATAATATTTTATAGACAAGTTGTGTCTTATTATTACAGTTCATTTTTATTCTCATAGCATCAATGTGGGCTTCAACGGTTCTATTAGAAATGCCAAGTATTAAGCCGGTTTCATAGGCCGATTTACCTTGGCACAGCCAGTATAGACAAGATAGTGCTTTATAACTCAGCTTGATGTTACCGTGAATAGTAACCCTATTATAGTTTTCGCAATAGATCTTGAGTTTATTCAAAATTTTTGTATCAACTTGTTGCAGTGCATTTTTTTTGATATTTAAATCTATCAAATAATGATTACGAAAGCTGCTTATTTTTTCTGTTATACTATGTTTATTATTCATGTAATAATTGACAATATTATTGTCATTACTAGAAGAGCAAATGGCAAAAACTTCGCAAAAGTCTGATGTTCTCAGACATAGATTAATCCCCGTATATATGCCAAAATCTTTCGCTTTACTTAGTACATAATCGCTGTCATTTGCACACCAAGTATAAAAACCACCATAATCGTTTGCTGTATAGCAATAGGTATGTTCAAGATAATTATAATATTTTCCATGAATGTAATTTTTAAGCCAGTTGTCATTATTACTTAAATAAAGCAATGTGCCATCAAGATAACATCGAAGATAACAAAACGTATCGATGGGTGTATTTTTAAAACAGGCAATATATTTTTTTAACATTGTTATATGTGATAGAGAATATGCCACATCAGTAGATTGATAATATAGGCTCATGTTATTTATCCATGTACATGGTAGATAAGTATATACACATCTATGGTAACTTAAAATGCGTAATTTTACGAATGGTTATCGTTTTATCAGCATTGTATACTTCCCAACGGTATTTGATAACGTTCAGCGTAGAGTGAATTACTATGAAACATAAGGTTCATGTGGTCGTCAGTGACATGGGTAATCATCCGTTTCCATTTGACTTATATGTGAATGGTGAAAAAGTATCATCCACGCACGTACAAGCAATGCTTCAAGAAGCCTCAAATTATCCAGAAAACTATGATTTTATGATGAGCCAAGAAGAAAGAGCAAAATTTGTCGCACAGCTATTACCCATACTACCGCAGCCTAACATAGCTGAGATTAGAGCCAGTAGCCCTGACGATAGGGCGCGCATTATGACAATAACGCCTACTTATTTAATGAACGCGCAAGAACCAGTCCCTGTTGCTGATGTAGTTGGTAGCTTTGATGATGCATCCAGTTATCTCGTTGGTTTCGGTCAGTCTATTTCTGAAAGCATCGCGTATGGTATCAACAATACACCTGTGCATAAGTTACCAGGCTATGGCACATCCAATAAAGTTTTTGGGCGTCAAGTACGATTGCGAAGTGCAAGCAAAAAAACGGTAGATTTCATTGATCATCATATAGCACATATAGAAAAATATACAAAATATTTAACACCATTAAAATTTGCTGCGAGCTGTTATGACTATTCTCATAATGAGGATTATGGCTATTTAGGTGCTTTGGCGCATGCAAGTTTTGATTTTGCTGTAGATAGTTTTCAAGAAAATTATATTTCAGTTAAAGGTGGTCTTAAAGCAGCCAGTCGATACGTTATCTCCGCTGCTACCGCAGCGTTGGGTATTAACTTAACCGGTGGCTTAGCTGTTATGATACCGTTCATTATCAGTGAAGGTGGCGAATATTTTTTTGTAGAATATGTATGGAGTCCTAGCATTGAATGGCTAAAAAACGACGCGAATATCGCTCCGTTACGTTTGGTAGCGCCACCAGAGCTGATACGTCATGGTATCGATTTAAGCGATCATGAAACACCGTATATACCGCAATTAAGCCAACCACTGGGACAAACAGAGACGCCTGATCACCTCGCTATACCCTCTAGTCACACCGCGTTTGCACCTTTGCCTTCGGCGTCTAGCGTGGCATCGTCAAGTTGGTTTGGCTCGGATAGACTAAGCTCAACGATATATACGACATTTGATCGTTCAAACACTCACACGTCTCCAGTTAGCCTGGTAGATAAGCAGTTAAAAGTACAGAGTGCTTTGCGTCGTGAGTTTGATTATAAAAATCCCACTAGCTTCCATACCTCACCACAAGACCTATTATGGTTTGATCCCAATAGGCTCATTAGCACTGAGAATCCTTCACACACGTATAGAGCGCAGCAACCAAGCTTTAGTTTTTCAATAAATAATGATGGGGGTTCATTGCGCTGGCAAGCCAGTGTCGACCCAATTAAACATCCAAAAATTGCAGGTGGATTATTTGCATTACATTTAATTAAGCATGCGTTTCAATGGCTGCGGTTATCCGAAAGTGACAAATGTAAGCATGATATCCAAACACATATAAGACATTTTGATGAATTACAGCAAAATACATGGCTAAGTTATAATACATGGCTAAAATTTCGACAAAATAGTCAGAGCGATATACAGAGCATTCATAAGCAAAGACTTGCAGCTTCGCTGACAGAATATGCAGGATTAAATCCAAAGAGTCAAGAAATTATCAGCGCAGTTAAAGTGATGCATTTTCTTAATGCAACAGATAATTATGATGGTTTAAAACTTTTTGCTGGCACTGACAGTCATGAGAGCGATTTCAATAAATATACAGATTTATATACACAAACCCTGATAAAACAAACGGGTATTGTGATCAATGCATTAAATGATCATCAGCTTAAACGTGCAGAACGTGAAATAGTCAAGTTAACATCCATGTTTCCTCATGAACCGTTAACGCATGCCACGCGTGGTGCATTACTTTTTGAGAAAAAACAATACAGTGATGGCGAGGCAGCGTTTGCGAAGGCACTCCATATGGCAACAGCTGAGCTTCAAAAGCTACAAGAGTCACCTGTCGTCATGGTTCCTCATGATGCAACAGGATATATATCAGAGCAGCAACGATACATGCACAGCGGGATGCAGCACCATGAAAAGATTAATACAGCTAAGGCCTCTGTCTCAGATATAGAGAAAATGCTGCTAGCTTCTTATCATCATGCATATCAAAATACCCAAGAAGACCAACAACAACATATATTAAGGCAATGGGAGCATGCTGCATGTGAGCATGTCTCGCATAATCCGCACTCTTATGACGCAAAGCGCGGTCTTGTTGATATTTATTTGCTTCAAAATAAAACAGAAGAAGCGATTCATTTGTACACAGATATAGATAAATCACATAAAAATTTACCCGATGTAAAATTTAATCTTGGATTGTTGCTTTACCAAAATGATCAAGCAGAAGAGGCAAGATTATATCTTCAAGACTATCAAAATTTAAGTGGTAAAATAAAAGATTCAAAACACGAAAATCAATTACTTTGTAGTAGTCATATATTAAAGCATATTTTTATGGATGAATATGCAAAAACACAAGATATATCCTTATTAAATAAGGCTGCAGAGCAAGCTAAAGTTATTGCTGGTTCATCAACAACATCTACTGAACAGCGGTTGGAGCAAATCCGATTTATAGCATGTGCTGGTCAGCTACAGGATGCACTTGATTTAGCTAAGACAATGTACAATGATATGGATTATTTAGGTAGAGAAAAAAGTAAAAATTTTGTTGAGTTAAATCAATTACTCGGTGAGATACAACTCAATATGAAAAATCCCGAAGCTGCACAAGGTCATTTTGCTTTAGCTTTATTGATAACACCCAATGATCCAGCATTACTTACACAATATGGTTTAGCTAAATTACATAATAACGATCTTAGCGGTGCTAAAGCAGCCTTTGAACAAGTGCTTTTGCATCAACCCGAACATGCGATGGCACAATCGAATATAGATGCGATTAATGACCAGATCTTATCGAAATGTTTATCTGATAGTGTATCTGAGCTGGGCATGGCGGCATTAGATTTTGGCTTTAGTTATTTGATGCCTGAGGATCCATCACTTGGTCGCGCCGTTTGTTTGGCGGGTAAGCTCGCGGTGGCAGCTGTGCCTTATATACCTTTATTCACAGATCTTTTAGGACAAACACACGCAGTTGCAAAAACGGTTCATTTGGGCGAGCTGGTACTTAGATACCAAGTACCGGCGTTATTTGTTGATGCAACTAAAGGTTATGTGCGTGGTGCGATAGGCAACAGTGGTTATACTACGATGCAATGCACTTCTTTTGCCTTGTCGTCCATACTTATTCTTGATAGTTATCATAAGGGATACTATTTAGGTGAGCGACGTGAACACATGGCTGCTGTCACATCAGTTATTGCCATTGCTAGTAAAATAGAGCAACTAAGTGGTGGTGCGCATATGTTAAGCTCAATACAAGATTTTATTGGTGCTGACCTAGCTAGCAATATTGTATGTGTTGAAGGTACTTTATTCTTAGTAGCACGCTCATTTGATCTGGCTGAGTATTTTAATAAGCAATGTGGCAATGAGCGATGGGAGAATGGTGTCTATCATGCCAGTAAAATCGGCCTCCAAACGACAGCAACAGTTGCCGGATTCGGGGCATTAGTTGGTAAAGCTGCCCTTGCAGCACTGGCAAAATCTGCTGTTTCTTGTAATCCTTACATTATTGTAGGTGCTGTAGGTACAGCCGCTTTGAGTGCAGGTGCTTATCAAACATACTATTATTACGCAGATTCACAATTAACAGCGATGGTCGAAAATGCCAGAGCTCGGTTAGATAAGAAAGATCTTTCAGGTGCACTTCAAAAAATAAATGAATGTAAATCCATGAAGACTGAGAACACTCAATTAATAACTTATATTCACAGTATGAGCGCGGAAGCCAATGGGGCCAGTGGTAATTATCATGATGCGGCAAGTGATTTAGACTTATGTTATCAGTTAAATCCAACAGATGCGGATATTAAATTAAATAGATACAATATGCACAGAAATTTGTTAAGGCAACAAACACTGGCAGCACACAAGGCTGAAAATTTACATCAAGTTGTAGAATTGCATCAAAATTTCTTACGTCTTTTTCCAGATGAACCTAAAGACTCTCATGTACACAAGTATCTGCATAGTACAAAATTAATGATCAATGCACAAGACCATGCTGAGCACGGCCGCTATAAGCATGCGGTTTATAATGTTATTGAATATATACTTAACAATCCGGATGATGATTCCGTTAAAGATTATTTATTAAGCTTATATGCTAAACGCTGGGAGTTGCTTGTTGAAAAACAGAAGGTTGGCAAAGCCATAGGTGAATGTGAGAATTTTATGAAGTTATATGGTAATGTGGAGACTGCTCAATTTATTCATACCCGAATGCAGTTAGTGCAATCCATGAATGACGGAACGTATCAGCATGCAATAGCTATAATCGATAATTGTTTATCGCAAAACCCTCACGATAATGCACTATTACTTGAAAAACGCCAGGCATTATCACTCCTATTAATTGAACAAGCGACGCAACAAGCCAATCAAACGCATCTTTACCAGACCGCTTTTGATGCTTTTGCATCGCATATGGCAAATTATCCAGATGACTTAGTAGTGCAAGAGCGATGGCAACGTCTGCGTTATCATGCGGCTTTCACTAGCGGAGATTTTCAGGGTACTATTCATCATTGTGACGCAATACTCACTGAGCATATTGCAGACTCACAAGCATTGCGCTATCGCTCACGTGCCTATATGGCATTAAATCAATTGTCTGCTGCAGAATCTGATATAAAGCTATTATTGTCTTTTAATCAGCAAGATCACGATGCTTGGTTTCAGCAGAGCATTATTGATGCAAGGCGTGGTTATTTGGGGATCCCACTAAAGCGAGTTAAAACCGCTATCAGCTGCTTACCTTTAGAATCAGATGATCATGAGTTACGTACAAGTTATGAGAAGTTTCATCAGTCATTAGAGACGCAAATTCAATCATTACAAAATAGAACAATAGCAATGGCTGTAGGCCATACAGTGGCTGCGGGTATTAATTATGCTACACAATATTATATGAATGCGACGAGTAGCACACCGTCATTTTTTACACCTTCAAGAACAACAGTGAGAGCACCTAGCATGCATATCTCACAAAAATATCCAACAATTCACTTTAATGGATGAGATGCATATGAAATATGTAAGAATAGTCATTAACGATGAGCCAAGTACTTTCAGGGTTTCAACGATATTTTATGGTACCGCTTGTTTAGGTATTACTGCTTTTTTTGCTATCTTGGTCATGCCTGAGGCGTATCGTCGAAGTATAGGCCTACCAGACTTACCTAAGCTACCAGAGACATGGGCAGAGCGTGCAGGTGATCCTGTTATCGTGAATGCGGCAATGCAAGCAATTATTCCATCAGCCATTTCTGCCGGCGTTACGTTTAGCATCCATCATTCACGTGAAAAAGTAGAGGCTCGTCAGCAGCAATGGGCGAAAAAATCGGTAGAGGCTGAAAATTTTTTTGCTGAATTCGAGCAAGATATGCATAATCAAAACTATGCCTCAGCAAGCAATCATGCATTACAAGCTTTTACAGCATATCATTACTGTTATAAGCAAGAACCCTCGCTATTATTAGAAAAAAAACTAAATGATCTACAGTATCAACGTGCATTAGCATTAGTATATATAGGAAAATATAATATACCGGTGAGACAAGTGATTATTGAGGAATCAAGAACTGAGTCAAGTTCTTCAGCAGCAGCTTCTTCAGCACCACCACTTTCTGATGAAGATAATGCTTTTATCATACTAAATGATCTGATTGTGCACGATCACCGTAACATAGATGCACTGAATTTAAGAGGCTTACTCTATTTATTTGAAGAGTCATGGGAGTTGGCGTGTCAAGATTTTCGCCAGTCTTGGCTAATGGATGCTAATCAAAACATGGCTTATATTATGTTAAAGTATGCTAAATCTAAGTTAAATAAAGAAAAAACATCCACTTTTCATAAGATTGTTCAATACGCTTTTTTAGGTGAAAAGATTCATATATTTTCACCCATGCTTATTGAAATTTTTGCGTCGAGCCATGCTAATATAGGCAATATAACACATGCTATTGCGTTCTATCGACTTGCGATTGATTTATGGTCAAAAAGTTTAATGCATAAAGATAAGATTAAAAACTTTTATCGCGAAGAAGCTCGCTTACTCAATGTATTGAAAGAGCGGTTAGAGGACACACAATTTGTTGAATTGCCTCAATTGATTTCAGATGTGGGTACAATACGCTTGTCAATTTCTGATATTCATAAGCGACTAACGCATATTGAGGCGAAGTTAAAAGGTTCATCTACCATACCTTTAGTGATTCACACTCCGCCACCACCGGCTCAGCCGCCGGTGTCATCCATACCACAGGCACTCTTTACGCCACTAGCTGGATTACCTCAAATGCCTGGGCTACCATCGTCGAGTAGCAGTAGCAGTAGCAGTAGCAGTAGCAGTAGCAGTAGCAGTAGCAGTAGCAGTAGCA
>CAMFJL010000008.1 GCA_945957175.1 uncultured Legionellales bacterium | reverse complement strand
AAGGTCATTTTTTGTGCTTCAATGAGTAAAGCCAAGCAAGTCTACGTTTTGTCATGGCTACGCGATGGATTTTATCACCCCTCATCCGGCCTTCGGCCACCTTCTCCCGCAAGGGGAGAAGGTCATTTTTTGTGCTTCAATGAGTAAAGCCAAGCAAGTCTACGTTTTGTCATCGCTACGCGATGGATTGATTACCCCTCATCCGGTTTTCGGCCAATTTTCCCCGCAAGAGAGGAAGGATATTATTTTTTACCTTTCATTTTAGGATAATGAGAGTGAGGGTAAAAAGTCTGATCATGCATGTGCATCAACCAGTTGCGAACAACCATGTCTTCGAGTGTGGGTTTAAAGCTGCAATGTATTTGTTTAATTTCACAGGCTATCCAAACCATACGTGACATAGAATAATAACCATCAATAATATCAACACCTTGCCAGCCTCGGTCGAGTGCCATCTGTGCTAACTCGAATGCAACATCTGTGAATTGCTGGACAATTGTGCCAAAACCACCAGGCCCACCACCACGTCGGTCATCATCATCGTTTTGAGGTCCTAAGGCTTGTCTTTGTAAAAGATAGGCCATTAATTCATTACTGCCGCTTAAAAGGTAATCGCCAAAATCTAAAATAGGCCAATGATTTTTCGCTTCCCGCGTTGAAATCAATGCAGATGGCTGGTTGGAGGGCGCCTCGATATTTTTGATGAGTGTATACGGATAGCGACTGCGCAGGTATTGCTTTTCTGCATCAAGTAATTCACGTTCAAAGATATGCTGGGAGGCTCTTTGTACTTGGTCGATTAAAATATTTTCGTGTTCTCTCATATCCGATCTTTATAGCTACAATTCCCTTCATTATAAGTCATTTGTGACAATTTAGCATCCGTAGCCATCGCGACTGTAACAACTTCGACATCTGAATAATCCGTGCGAGTTTACCTTAAGAGAGCATTCTGACGCTGTACCACTTGCTGCTGATATTCAAGGGATTGCATTTCAGCCAAGCGGCTTAAGGTACGCTGATAAGTTGTCTCTAAGCGTCCCTTGGTATAAAGTGCCTCGGGTGGCGCTGCTGCTGCCACAATAAGACGAACTTTTGCGTCATAAAGGATATCAATTAAATAAATGAAATAGGTGATAGCGTTGTTTTCTGTTGCCGTCATGATGGGGATATCGCTTAAGATCACGGTACGATAGTTTTCTGCAATCACTAAATAGTCTTGTTGGCTGCGTGGCGAACTGCAAAGGCTGGAAAACCGAAACCAGACGATCGCTTGCTTGGCTGCAACGGCGAGTATGCGTCGATGGTTGATATCCAAGAACAAAGGTTCACTTACGGCAGTTGCGGTTTGATGCAACCAAAATTGTCGTAAAGCAGGATCGGCGCTGCCTTCGTGTGGGCAGGGCAGCCAAAGCTCGTGCAGGGTAAGCGGACGATGACGATAGTCTGGCCCTGCTAGAAGTTCATGAACAACACAATGATGCTGGAGTAGCGTAATAGCCGGTAAAAAGCGCCCGCGTTGTAGGCCGTTGGCATAAAGATTTTCCGGTGGCGTGTTGCTGGTGACAATCAGCGTTATATCTTGTTCAAATAAGGCAGCTAACAGGTTACCAAGGATCATGGCATCGCCAATATCTTCGACAAAGAATTCATCTAAACACAACACGCGAGTTGTTTTTGCCAGCATCGCAGCAACTGTTTTTAAAGGCTCGGTTTTACCTTGATGTAATGCAAGCGCCTGATGAATGTCCCGCATAAATGCATGAAAATGTTCGCGACGTTTTTGGGCTATTGGTAAACACTCAAAAAATAAATCCATCAATTGGGTTTTACCGCGCCCAACATTGCCCCATAAGTATAAGCCTCGTACAGGTGGTGGTGTTTTAAGTTTAAAACGTTCGCTCAGGGTTAGAGGGCGTAGCAATGCCTGCATGCAAGATTCAAGTTCGCGAATGGCTTCAGCCTGTGCTAAATCAGGCGATAGTGTGCCCGTGGTAAGCGCTTGTTGATAGCGTTGAGTTAGGGTGTTAGGCATAAATTCGGAAACTTGGCTGTGAGTGCGGCGCCTAGTTTATCACGTAAGGTTAATAGTTGACCATGAAAAAAATGACCGCCTGTGGCAATCTCGATGAGTGTGGGTTGCGGGTTTAAGGTATGGGCCCAAGCCTTGACTTGGGGCGCATCGACAATTTCATCATCATCGGTTTGAACAATGATCCAGGGACAGGCTGGCGGCTGTATATGCGCGTAATCGAGCTGGTAGCTGCGCTCAGTGAGTGCAGGGACGTCAAGGGTATACACGGGAGGGCAAATGCTGATAAGACAATCGGGCGGATGTTTTTGAGCCACTTGGGTGCTTACATAGGCACCAAAAGAGAAACCAGCGAGCCAAATCGGTCTATCAGGGTGGTGGTGTTTGGCAAAGGCAATGACGGCGTTGAGATCATCTTGCTCGCCGATAGCGTGACCATATTGCCCTTCACTTAAACCGACACCGCGGAAATTAAAGGTATAAGCGATGAAACCAAGATCGCGACACAGTCTTGCAAGCGTTGTGATAACTTTATTATGCATAGTACCGCCATGTAGCGGATGCGGGTGGGCGATGATGGCGATACCACAGGGTGGCGTGACTGGCGTATAGCTTATGGTTTCAATATTGCCAGCGGGCCCCACGATAGAGAATGTCGTTTGCTGTTTCATGTGAGGATAGAAGTCCTTGCTGGTTTCAAAATACACGTTTATCATCGCTCAGCGATGGTTTTTCTCCCTTCTTATCTCACTCACAAGCAAGGGGATGGTATTTTATCATGATGAATGCAGAATCGAAAATCAGTGTTTCAATATTAAGCTCTCTTCTATTTAAGAGGGGCCAAATCCATCTGAAGGTGGATTTAAATCAGGGTCTGAGGGCTGACTCAAATCCTCGGGAGACCTCCGACGAGCAACTGTGTCCGAGTTTAAAATGCTATGAGCACTTGCCGAAAGTAACGGATCAGTTGAATCTGAGGCAGCTGTAATGGTCAACGTTGGCCTTCTGTTGGGCGTATCGATATTGACGCTGTCATCAGCTGATGCACCTGAGCTTAGTCTAGGTGCCAGTGCTGTGCCGCCGCCCAAGTCAACGTTAAGTCCACGTTGTTGCACATAATCTTGTTTCCATTGTTTATATTTATCGAGCGTGTCGTCGCCTTCAATGCCCATGGGGACATTACCAAAGCGTTTTACCATGCGTTCAATAAATTCTTTCGCATCGGCATCGCTGCTAAGTCCGTTAAGTATGGGTTTGATATCGATGGGCATCATCGGATCGCGAGCTCTAGCCCCTTGAATGGCATCAACGAGCGTAGTCAGATACCGTGTACCAGTAGGCTGACTGGTATGAAATGTTACGCCTTTATAGGAGCCTTGTTGAATCTTATATTGGCTTATATTGTCTATGGTGGGATAAAAGCCGCTGGATGTTTGATGCATTGTGGCTTTCGGCGACTGTGGTCGTCTATTGTCGCCGTCTTTGACAAGAAACTTGGTGTGAGGCACGATAAGGCTATCACCATCTTTGATAGGCGTGTGCTGCGACCGATTAATATCAACGAGAAAATCGCCATGACGGCTAAATGTTGGTCTAGCGCCGGCAGCTGTGTTTGTTTGCGTTCTTGGACTGTTAAAGAGTGCTTCGGCATTTGCAACACGGTCTTGATGTAATCGTGAGTAGTTATCTTGGACTTCGTTAAAAAGGTTGGTGGCCTCATTGTCTAATCTATCTTTTTCATCTTGAGATAAATGAGGATTTGCACGAATGGTTTGTTGAATGGCTGCAAGGCTATCTTTCAGTTGTGTTGTTTGTCTTTCATACTGCGTGCTAAAGTCATTGCGAAGATCTTCGACAATGCCGCCATCGCGAGTTGTTTTTTCTTGGTTAAACTGAAGTCGTTGTTTTTCGATGTCAGGCTCAGTAAAGAAACGGCGTTCAGGACGGTCAATCAATACTTTCGCGGCGGTATTGAGCGGATGCACCGCAGCGTCTCGAAGTGTAACTTCACGCTTGACTTCGCGTTCTTCGTCAGTCTCTATGGGACAAGCGCCATCAGCTGTCTTTTGCATGGCAAGGCTGGCATCGAGGACAGATTGGCCATAATGATTTTGTAGCGCTTTGGCTTCGCGGTTTTGTGTGTTTTGCCAATGGGTGAGGTGTGCGCGGGTATCGTTAAGTATATCCCGACGAGCAACTGCGAATCCAGTTGCAGTACTGGCTTGAGTTGCCGTTTGCTCGGCATGAGTACAAAGATGATCCATGCGTTCGGAGAGATCGGTTGCAAATTGTTCAGATGTCATTCGTGTGATTTTGGGATTTGCTGCAGGTGCGGGCGGCATACCAAAAGGTGGCATGGGAGCTGGCATAATGATTGACCTCTTTCGTCGCTATCGGTTCAGTCTTTTTATTCTACACAAGAATGCTTAAGGTTTCATTAGAGTCATGTACACATATGTCAGGGCTGTTACATATACATAAAAAAAGAGCGAACATAGTTCGCTCTTTTAAACTAGCGCAAGACGACCTATTCAGCCATTTCTGCCAATTTTTTGAGCGCACGTACTTTAACAACGTTACGTGCAGGCTTAGCTTTGATCATGATTTCAGCGCCAGTAAAGGGGTTACGACCTTTACGTGCTTTTGTAGCAGGTTTGCGCTTCAATTCAACTTTCAATAAGCCAGCTAATTTAAATACACCAGCAGCGCCGCGTTTCAAGTGACCAGCAATGATCTGTTCCAAACAGTCAAGAACATTGCTAACATCTGTACGGGTTAGCTCAGTTGCTTCGCTGATCAAACGAACCATTTCTTGGGTGCTAGCAGCTTTGCGAAAGCTTACGTTTTTAGGTAAGCTGACTTTGCGAGCCTTAACGGTACGCTTAGCACCAGCAGTTTTCGTTGACGATTTAGCCTTGGTAGCAGTTTTGGTTGTGGTAACCATAGTGTTTTTCCTCATTTTGAACGTTAGGATATTCATCCGAGGTTGATTGTAGTAACTATTTCACAAGATTTCCAGTCTTTAGTGAAAATTTTTTTTCAAAACCCCCAAATTATAGGGATAAATAGATGACATATTATCAAAAACACTGGTTTATATGCACCAATGAACGCAGTAACGGCAAGGCTTCATGCGGAAATGCTGGTGGTGATGCTGTTTGTAAATATCTGAAACAAAAAATTAAGGAAAAGAACCTATCTGGGCCCCAACAATGGCGTGTGAGCTCCAGTGGATGCATGGGCCGATGCCAGGACGGCCCCGTTTTAGTGGTTTATCCTGCAGGTACTTGGTATCGTTGTCCTGATATTGCGGCTGCGGATACTATTTTGGCACATGAATTGACGGGGCAGGCTTTGCCAGATGGTTTGTTACTCAACAAGGATTCGTAGCGGGCTGTGAGCAAATTTGTACAATTTGCACAATTTGCGTCAGGCCTCTTGTATCTTTGGCCAGAGTCTAGTACAATCCGCCATCCTATGAGTTGTAATGAAGCAATTACAAGCTCGTTTTATTTTTGATAACGATTTAAGATTACTTTGGAATACGAGTTATGAAAACATTTAGCGCGAATCCAACGCAAGTTGAGCGAGCTTGGTATGTTGTAGATGCTAAGGGTAAGACGCTGGGTCGGTTGGCGAGTCAGATTGCTCTTCGTCTAAGAGGCAAACATAAGCCTACCTACACACCCCATGTGGATACCGGTGATTACATCATTGTCATTAACGCTGCAGAAGTGAAGGTGACAGGTAAGAAAACCTCGGATAAGGTTTATTATCACCATACAGGTTACCCAGGCGGTATTAAAGGCATTCCTTTCGACAAATTGCAAGATAGAGCACCCGGTCGAGCTATCGAGATTGCAGTGAAAGGTATGTTGCCTAAGAATCCATTGGGCAGAGCAATGTTTCGCAAATTAAAAGTCTATGCGGGTGATACACATGATCATGCTGCGCAGCAACCACAACCCCTTGATTTGGCAACGGAATTATCATAATGGCAACGAAAAAACTAACGCAATATATAGGTACGGGTCGCCGTAAAAGCGCCATTGCAAGTGTCTTTCTAAGACCAGGTAAAGGCACAGTGACAGTGAATCGTCGTGAATTAGCGGATTACTTCCCTATCGAAACAGCACGCATGGTATTAGTACAACCGTTAGAAGTTGTCGATATGATGAAGAAATTTGATATCTTAGTTGTTGTTCGCGGTGGTGGTATCAGTGGTCAGGCAGGTGCAGTTAAGCTTGCAATTGCAAGAGCGCTTGTTAACTACGATGAGCAAACCGGTACTGACAGTACCTCACCTCAGGCCTTTCGTCGTAAATTACGTGCAGATGGTGGCCATTTGACACGTGATGCGCGAATTGTCGAGCGAAAGAAAGTGGGTCGGCCTAAGGCTAGACGCGGTAAACAATTCTCCAAACGTTAATCTACCTCTATCTTTCAAAGTACTGCGCTTTGATTCTTCATTTATGCTGATAAAATGACCTTCTCTCCTTGGAGAGAAGGTGGCCTAAGGCTGGATGAGAGGTAAATACCATCGCATAGCGATGACTATGCTGAACTTTGAAAGGCTATACCTATGCGTGTTATCACGGCTAATGTAAACGGCGTCCGTTCAGCAGCACAAAAAGGCTTTTTTGATTGGTTAACCACCATGCAAGCCGATGTTATCTGTTTACAAGAAATCAAAGCCCATCCCTCTCAGTTAGCCGATCCTGTGTTTTCCCCACTGGGATATCATTGCTATTATCACCCAGCTGAAAAGCCAGGCTATAGCGGCGTGGGTATTTACACGAAACAATTACCCCAGCGTATTCACAATCAAGTAGGGATCCCTTGGGCGGATAGTGAGGGACGCTATTTACAAATCGATTTTGACCGTTATTCGGTTGCGTCAATCTACCTACCTTCAGGTTCGAGCAGTGAGCTAAGGCAAGTACAAAAAATAAAATTTCTTGAAGCGTATTTGCCGATATTGACCACACAGCGCCAAGAGGCGCGAGAATATATCCTCTGTGGTGACTGGAATATCGCTCATAAGATCATCGATATTAAAAATTGGCGTACAAATCAGAAAAACTCAGGTTTTTTACCTGAAGAGCGAGCTTGGTTAGATCAGGTATTCGATGAGCTTGGCTATGTTGATGCTTTTCGTGTTGTTAACGCTGATCCAGATGAATATACCTGGTGGTCGTTCCGCGGGCGGGCTTATGAGAAAAATGTGGGTTGGCGGATTGATTATCAAATCGTAACACCTGGATTAGCGGATAAGATTCAACACGCTTTCATCGATAAATCGCTTAAGTTTTCCGATCATGCGCCCGTTATTGTTGATTACGATTTAGCGTAGTTTGGTTTTCATAACGCGCTGTTTCTCGCGTTGCCAGTCACGCGTCTTTAACGTTTCACGTTTATCGTGTTGCTTTTTACCAACAACTAAAGCCAGGTCAGCTTTCACGCGATTGTGTTTCCAGTATAAAGATAAAGGTACAACGGTGTAACCTTTTTGTTGTACGGAACCTGTAAGCTTATCAATTTCTTTACGATTGAGTAGCATTTTACGTGTACGCGTAGGATCAGGATGTATGTGCGTTGATGCGGTGATAAGCGGCGTAATTAAACATCCAATTAGCCAGGCTTCATTATTTTTTAACAGCACATAACTATCGACTAACTGTACTTTTCCGTCGCGCAGGCTTTTAACTTCCCAACCTTCAAGTTGTAAACCAGCTTCAAAGTGTTCGAGAATATCATAATCAAAGCGCGCTTTTTTGTTTTGCGCGATAGTTTTGGTGTTAGCAGGTGCATTCATCATGCAACAATTATACACAAACATCTGTGATTTGCTAGCATATATGCTAAAGGTCTTCTAATTTTCTCAATTGGCACTGTGATTCGAACGTGGTTTCGATTTGTTGACGCACACTATCCCAATCCCCCGGTGTTGTTTGACGGATAAGACGCATGGATGGATACCATGGCGATATCTCACGGTCGCGTGGGTGGCGCCATTCCGTTTGATACCGCAATAATGCCCATACTGGCTTACCCATAGCACCAGCCAAGTGCGCGATCGCGGTATCAATAGAAATAATCAGATCCAACGAGGCAATGGCTGCGGCAGTATCAGCAAAGTCATGGCAAAGGCTACCAAGATCAGATATACCACATAAGGTTAGGGTTTCTCGCTCCTCATCCGTGATTTGCTGTTGTAAGCTGTGCCATTGTACATGCTCATAAGCAAGCAGCGGGATAAAAAAATCAAGACCGCAACTGCGATAATCATTAAAAGTGTGTTGCGTATTGCCGCTCCAACAAAAACCTACTTGCAATGCATTGGCAACACGATTTTTTTGATTGATAAGGGCTATTTTTTCAGGATCAGCATGAAGATAAGGTCGTGTAAATAATTGCGATTCATCTGTGATCTGCAGCACATAAGGCAAGCTGGGTAAGCTTATTTGATAATCATGGGCAGGAATGTCAAAAGATTTAGCAAAATCAGCGCCAAGCACGTGGATACCGGATATTTGTGAAAATAAGGGAGCGATTGCGTGTGGGCATAATAAGTAAATAGTTGCGGGATGATACACAAATAATTGCGGCACAAAACGTATGAATTGAATATTATCGCCAAAGCCTTGTTCCCATGTTAATAATAAAATTTTTCCTTGAAGATCGTGTTGATGCTGCCATCGTGGCGTTGGAAGCATCAGTGTTATTAAATGTGTCCCTTGTTTTTGTAAGCGATATTCATACGAAGCCCATCCTTGCTTATAATTACCTTGTGCCAATTGAATTAACGCAGGTCCGTATTGTAAGGTATGATCTTTATCTAAGGCGATAGCCTGTTCACAATAATACATTGCTTTATCAAATAGGCCGTACTCATAATAAATAACGGATAAGTTTTTTGCGATGGCAGGGTCTTGATGATTTATCTCAAAGGTTTGCTCAAGATAAGAAAGAGCTTCTTCAAATTGGTTTAAATGATAATAGGTCATGCCTAATTGAAAAAGCACGATGGCTTGTTTGGGGTTGTTTTTTAAAATGGTGAGAAAAGCAGCTATGGCAATATCCAATTTGCCTAATTTTTTGGCACATAGTCCAAGCGCTAAGCGAAATGGTTCAAACGTAGGATATTGGTTAAGGAGAGCTTGGGCACGATTAAAACCCAGCTCAAACTGCTCGGTATGAATATATTGTTCCAACTCGTGACAAAGCGATGCATCATTGGGCGGTTTCTCAAGCGTATCCTTTGCTGATAGTAATTGCACGGGCATAGTCCTTTATTCGCGTTTAATACTTAATAGTTTCCAGCAAAATGGGCCAGTAATTCAAGTGCTTGGCCGTAATTAAGTCTAGGATCGACTAGGCTTTTGTAGCCATAGCTTAAGTCAACCTCAGTCAGTTGTTGTTGGCCACCCAGACATTCGGTGACGTGCTCTTCTGTCATTTCAATGTGAAGTCCCGCGAGCACAGACCCATGTTTACGATGAATCTCAATAGCTTGACACATCTCATCAATAATGTCATGCAAATGCCTTGTTTTAATGCCACTTGTGGTGTAATGAATGTTACCATGCATAGGATCACAGATCCAAGTAACATGGTATTTGGCATGGTTGGCTGCTTTAATGAGGGGCGGTAATAACTCTGTAATATATTCACGGCCAAAACGATGAATCAAGGTTAATCGACCAGCTTGATTTTTAGGGTTAAGCGCTTTGACTAATTCGATAAGATAATCAGCATTCACTTGTGTGCCTATTTTAACTGCAATAGGGTTATCAATGCCGGCAGCATAAAGAATATGATCTTTATCGGGGCTTGAGGTTCGCATGCCTATCCAGGGAAAATGTGTACCGGCATTATAATGTTTTTGCTTGTCGTTGCGTGTTAGTGCTGCTTCATAGGCAAGTAATAAAGCCTCATGACTAGTATAAATAGGCGCTAACATGTTGCTATTTTCGTATGTAGATTTTATTATTTCTTGCCATGTTAAAGGTAATTCAAGTTCAAGCGGCTTTGCCTCTGTGAGCAATCGCTGCCAACCATAATGATCTTTTAGTAAAGTGGTTTCATGTGCTAAATAATCACAGATATATTGCATGGTTTTCGCTGCAGCTTGATACCCTAAAAGCAATCGTTTTGGATCAGGCTCTCTTGCTGCGGCGTTAAATTCAGCCTGATTAATCAGATCACCTCGATAGCTCGGTAAGGAGATTTCACCCCGAATCTCATGTAATACGGTTCTAGGCTTAGCATATTGCCCAGCAATACGTCCAATAGGGATAACCGGTTTATTAAGCTTTGATTCAAGAAAAAGCGATAAACAACGTAACATCATAAGCTTTTGTATGATCAGCTGTTGTTGACAATCACTAAATAACTCAGCGCAATTACCGCCTTGTAATACAAAAGCTTCGCCAGATGAGGCTTTTGCTAATAAACGTTGAAGCGTAACTAGCTCATTTGAACAAATGAGTGGTGCTGCTTGTTTTAAGGTCGCAAGTGTTTCATCTAACAAAGCTTTGTTTTGATACGTGGGCTGTTGTTGACAAGGAAAAGCATGCCATTGAGAAGATAATTCATTCATGTGCATGTTTTTGTAGCAAAGAAGAGACATCTTTAGCAAGTGCTTCAGTCACCGCTTTTATTTCTGTCATATCCTCTCCTTCAGCCATAACGCGAATGAGCGGTTCCGTGCCAGAAGGTCGTAGTAGTATGCGTCCTTGGCTTCCAAGCTTTTGTTCGTACTGTGTCACCAAATCAGCCAATCCTTGATTAATAGCTTCATTAAGTGCGCATTCACGACGAACATTAATCATATGTTGTGGTAATTTATGCATGCCCTCTGCTAAAGCAGCCAATGTTTTCTTTGTTTCTACCATGATAGCGACTACTTGAATAGCTGCAATGAGTGCATCGCCAGTTGTTGACCAAGCTAAGTTGAGCAAATGCCCTGAACTTTCACCGCCTAATTCCCAATCATGTGCTTGTAGCTGTTCAAGTACGTAACGATCGCCAACCTTACTTCGTTTAAACGGGATGTTTTCTTTAGCCAAAGCAAGCTCTAAGCCTAAATTAGTCATCAATGTGCCGACAACCCCGCCTTTTAACGTACCTTGCTGCTTGGCGTGCAATGCTAAGATATACAGTAGTTGATCCCCATCAAGTAATTTGCCTGTGTGATCAACCATGATAAGTCTGTCACCATCGCCATCAAATGCGATACCCAGATGCGCTTGTTCCGCGATGACACGCTGTTGTAGACCTTGGGGATGGGTGGAGCCACAATTGGCGTTGATATTAATACCATCAGGATGGTCAGCCATTGTGATGACATCAGCGCCTAATTCTTTGAATAATCGTGGGCCTAAGTAATAGTTAGAACCGTTGGCACAATCTATCACGATACGAAGACCATGCATACTGACAGGTTTTGACAATGTTTGTTGGCAAAATCCAAGATAACGTGATAATGCATCATCAACGCGGTAAGCTTTACCTAACTGTGAAGGCTCAACCATACTCATAGGTAAATGAATGGCGCGTTCGAGTGCTGCTTCAAGCGCATCATCTAATTTAAAGCCATGGGTATTAAATAGCTTTACTCCGTTATCTTCAAAAGGATTATGTGAAGCGCTTAGCATAATACCGGCATCAAAAGCCATGGAACGTGTGAGAAATGCAATAGCTGGCGTAGGTATTGGACCAACAAGATAAGCATCCACGCCAGCAGCAGCGAGCCCCGCTTCTAATGAAGACTCTAATAAATAGCCAGAAATACGTGTATCTTTCCCGATAAGCACACGGCTGCGTTTACCGTGATTTAATATTTGGCCGATAGCCCAACCTAATTGCACTAAGAAGTCGGGTCGCATGGGCGATTGTCCAACGCGGCCGCGAATGCCGTCGGTGCCGAAATAAGTTAATTGACTCAATCCTCATATCCTTCTAATATGAAATATTGTTCGAAGATTAACATTATACCCGTCGTCTTTCAAGCTGTGACGCGGCCTGAAAGACGACGGGTATATTTACGAAATAGGGGTGCTTATGCGTTTATTCTTTGCGATTTTCTTGCCGTTTGTGACATTCTTTACGATTGGGCGGCCGCTAGCAGGTCTGTGTTGTTTGATACTGCAGCTGACCATCCTTGGTTGGATTCCGGCGGCCATTTGGGCAACGTATGCTTTGAGTCAGTATAAAACCGATAAGAAAATTAAACGTGCGTTACGGGTGCATTATCAAGACCAATAAATGAACAAATTGCCCGTGCGCTCTCTTGATTTGGCAGGGGGGCTATGTTACAATTCAGGCCAATATATCCGCTATTTCAATATATGTGAGGTCCACCATGGCGACAGCACTGCAACGATTCGTACCTACACTACCAGGCGGTAGTCAAGAAGCCTATTTAGCTACAGTTAATCAAATTTCAGTACTTACATTAGAAGAAGAACAAGCCTTATCCCGTCGATTTTTTGAAGAAGGTGATTTAGATGCTGCTCGCCAATTGGTCATGGCGCATTTGCGTTTTGTCGTGCGCATTGCGCAAGGCTATAGTGGCTACGGCCTGGCACTGATGGATTTAATCCAGGAAGGCAATGTCGGTTTGATGAAAGCGGTTAAACGTTTTGACCCGAGTGTTGGTGTGCGTTTAGTGTCTTTTGCCGTCCATTGGATTAAGGCTGAAATTCACGAATTTATTATTCGTAACTGGCGTATTGTTAAAATTGCAACGACAAAAGCGCAACGTAAATTGTTTTTTAACTTGCGTAGTATGAAACAACGATTAACCTTCAATGGTGATGAAGCGCAGCAAATTGCTGAAGAGTTAGGTGTGACAAAATCAGACGTCTTGCACATGGATGCCCGTTTACAAGCTGCAGATCTCAGTTTAGATTTACCCAGTGACGATGAACAAGGTGGCGGTGCCATGGTTTTAACCTTGGCTGATCCGTATGCCGACCCCGCGAAACAAGTCGAAATGGCCCAGTGGAGCGAACAAGGTGGCGATGATTTACATCTTGCCTTAGCCGCGTTGGATGAACGTAGTCGACATGTGTTGACTGCACGCTGGCTTGCTGATGATAAGCGCACATTACACGAATTGGCAGATGAATTGTCAGTATCACCGGAGCGCGTTCGGCAAATAGAAAAAAATGCCATGAAGAAGCTTAAAGCAGCATTGCTTGCTTATCAGTAAATATTGGCAGTTGTTCCTTTTCTTGATGCATTTTGAAAGCACTCGTGTTTGTCAATCACTTTTTTCCTGTCCATGCTCGCGACTTGTTTGTGTGGTTCCGCAATGACACCAAAGTTTTTTCAACATGTGAGTTTTTTGGTTTTATTCACCCGCGTACAAAAAAATACCCTTCTCCCCTTGCGGGAGAAGGTGGCCAAAGGCCGGATGAGGGGTGATTACACCATCGCGTAGCGATAACAAAATAAACGTTTTGAACTATCACGGGTATATACGCAAAAAGGATAATGCATGATCTCTCATACCTCAACACATGCACATAGTTTGCGTGGTATTGCGGCTGTGCCCGGTATTGCTATTGGGACAGTTGTTGTAGCTGCGCCTACGATGTCGCTTTCGGCAATCCCTATGCGGATGTGCGCAGATATTAACAGTGAACAACAGTTAGCAAAACAAGCCTTCGCTAAAGCCAAAACTGACCTTGAACAAGCCCGTGAAGCACTTGCACCACAAGTAAGTCAAGATGAGCTCTCACTTTTTGATGTCTACCTCCATATGCTGGACGAGAGTAATTTAGGTGGTGAGGTATTAGCACTTATCGCAGAGGGGCAATGGGCAGCAGGTGCATTAAGTCGCGTTGTTTTAGCGCATATGGCTCATTTTGCCGAGATGGAGGATATTTATTTGCGCGAGCGTGCAACAGATATCTACGATCTAGGCATGCGCGTCCTTCATTATATATTACCTAAAGAGCGCGAGGCCATGGTTTATCCGGCTGCAACGATCTTGGTCGGGCATGTGCTTGCTGCTGTACATCTGACAGAGGTTCCACAAGGACAACTCGTTGGTGTTGTTGCAACGACCGGTTCTCAAAATTCGCATTTAGCCATTTTAGCGCGCGCCATGGGTATTCCTGCCATTTTAGGTGTCAAAGACTTACCCCTGCCCGATTGCGATGGTAAGTGGCTCATTATGGATGGGGCTACCGGGCATGTGATCTTAGAGCCCAATCATGAAGATTTGCAGGCCTATCGCGACTTACAGCAACAAGAACAGGCCTTTGCTGCGGACTTACAAGCATTTCGCCATCGCTTGCCACAAACCCAAGATGGTGTTGAACTTGACTTGTATGTCAATGCAGGTCTTGCCATTGACGCAGGATTACCACTCAGTATGGGTGCTAAAGGTATCGGCTTATTTCGTACAGAAGTACCCTTTAGTACGCGCAAACAGTTTCCAACGGTAAAAGAGCAATGTGAAACATATGCACAATTATTGGCGGCATTTGCGCCACAACCCGTTGTGATGCGATTAGTCGATATTGGTGCAGATAAACCGTTACCGTATTTTCCAGTAGAGGAAAATAATCCTGCACTGGGGTGGCGCGGTATTCGTTTATTGCTTGAACAGACTCATATTCTGACGACGCAAATCGAAGCCATGTTGCGTGCAAGTGTGGGTTACCCCAATTTATCTATCATGGTACCCATGGTCACGGATTGTTGGGAACTTGCCGCAGTAAGACAGCATTTATCGGACATTCAACAGCGGCTTAGCGAGGAAGGGCTATCCATGACACCGCCAAAACTGGGAGCGATGTTGGAGATTCCGGCGACGGTCGAGCTTATTCCCGCCATGGCACAGTATGCAGATTTTTTCTCTGTCGGTAGCAACGATTTAACGCAATATATCCTTGCAGTTGACAGAGATAATCCTAAGGTGGCTAATTACTACGATGGTCTTCATCCGGCAGTGTTGCTGGCATTAAAGCGTATGGTTGAGCTTGCACATCAAGCAAAACGTCCGATTAGCCTTTGCGGTGAACTAGCAGCGGATCCATTGGCATTGCCTTTGTTGCTTGCGATGGGCTTTGATAGTTTAAGTATGAATGCGAGTAGTTTATTGCGAATTAAGCATGTATTATGTCAAATTCAATGGCTGGAAGCGCAGCAATTATTGGCTGAAGCTTTAACCTGTGTCGATGCCAAACAGGTTCGCTTGTGCCTTGAGCGGTGGTTAGCGCAGCGCGGACTTTATACTCAAAGGATTTCGCTGCCTTAGTCGCATCTGCAGGGGAGGCTCAGGATGCTCTGGCGTTCAATATCCAAATGACTTTAGCATGCATTTTTAAAGCATTTAAGTCTATTTTAGTGTGCAGAGGAATTTAACATTGGTAACATCATTAGCATTTGCAAGTTATGGGATCGCTGGTGCCATTTCGGGTTTGTGTGCCGGTATGTTTGGTATCGGCGGTGGTTTAGTTATCGTACCCTTTCTTGCTTTTTATTTACCGCTTGTCGGTATTCCTAGCGTTTGGGTGATGCATATTGCTGTAGCAACCTCATTGTGTATCATTTTAGTAAATTCAATCGCAGCAAGTTATGCCCACGCCCGACAGGGCACAGTTTGGTGGTGGTTGGTGCGTTATCTATTGCCAGGTGCGTTATTGGGTGCTCTGGGCGGGGCTTTTATTGCCGGTTTATTACCTGCGAATGTGCTTAAGGGCGTTTTTGCGGTTTTTGTACTGTGGATAGCATTCTATTTAGCTTTTCTCAAAGGCAAGTATGGCCCAAGTCGTCCTATTGAGCCACGTTGGTCGCTAAGTGGCTGGTCTTTTGGTATTGGTGGTTTTAGTACTTTGCTAGGTATGGGCGGCGGCAGTTTGATGGTACCTTTCCTGTCAATGTATGAAATGCCCATGCGAAATGCAGTTGGTACAGCAGCAGTGTGTAGTTTTATTATTGCATTGTCAGGTGTTATGGGACTCATATTAAGTGAGTTTACTTTACCTACGGTAGCAAATTATCCAGGTGTTGTTGGTTTTGTCTTTTTACCTGCAATGTTGATGATGCTTGTACCCAGTATTTTAGGCACTTTTTTAGGTGCTTTCATTACCGTTCGCTTACCAACACAAATTTTGCAGCGTATCTTTGCGGGATTTTTAGTGCTTGTAGGTGCTCAAATGTTCTATAGTGCGTTAGAGAGTATTCTTCATTAACTATTTTTTATGAGATTTCAAGGTTATTTTTATGGCTTGGACATATCCTCAAATTGATCCCGTTGCTTTACAACTGGGTAAAGTTGCCATTCATTGGTATGGCATCATGTATTTACTGGGATTTCTTATCGGTTGGGGCTTACTTTGTCTACGAGCAAAGAGAGCCATGTCACCAGGCATGACGGTTTCTCAAGTAGGTGATTTGGTTACATATGCGGCACTTGGCGTTATTGTGGGCGGCCGCCTAGGGTATATGCTATTTTATGATTTGCCGATGTTGTTGCATTCGCCATTATCCTTATTGATGATATGGCAAGGCGGTATGTCGTTTCATGGTGGCTTTTTAGGTGTGGTACTAGCTTTGTGGCTATTTGGCCGACGTCATCAAGTGGCTTTTCTGGCATTAGCAGATTTTATTGTGCCAGTTGTCCCCGTAGGTTTAGCCGCGGGACGTATTGGTAATTTTATCAATAGCGAATTATGGGGACGGGTGAGTGATGTGCCTTGGGCCATGGTGTTTCCAACCGGTGGTCCCTTAGCGCGGCATCCGTCGCAGTTATACGAGTTTTTATTAGAAGGTGTCGCCTTATTCATCGGTTTATGGTGTTATTCATCGAAACCGCGTGCCTTAGGTCGTGTTTCTGGCTGGTTTGCGATAGGGTACAGCGTCGCTAGAATTTTCTGTGAACTTTTTAGAGTGCCCGATCCGCAATATGGTTATTTAGCCTTTGGATGGTTGACCATGGGACAACTGCTGAGCTTGCCTTTATTATTATTAGGTATCGGTTTACTTATCTGGTCGCGTCATTCCACTAAATAGAGCAAACGTATGCAACAATATCTTGATTATTTGCGCCACATTGTTGCGCATGGTGTTGATAAAATGGATAGAACAGGTACCGGTATACGCAGTGTATTTGGCTATCAAATGCGTTTTGATTTACAACAAGGTTTTCCTTTAGTCACCACAAAAAAAGTACATTTTAAAAGTATTGTTTATGAATTACTATGGATTATTAGTGGTAATACTAACGTACGTTATTTGCAAGAGCACGATGTGCGTATATGGAATGAGTGGGCCGATGAAAAGGGTGATTTAGGACCTGTTTACGGTGCTCAGTGGCGTTCATGGCCAACGCAAGCCGGGGATACTATCGATCAATTAGCGAGAGTCATCCAAGATATTCGTGAAAATCCAGATTCAAGACGGTTGCTAGTCAGTGCATGGAATGTCAGTGAATTGCCTCATATGGCGCTGCCGCCTTGTCATTTATTATTCCAATTTTACGTGGCTAACGGCCGATTATCATGCCAATTATATCAACGATCAGCAGATTCATTTTTAGGTGTGCCTTTTAATATTGCCAGTTATGCATTATTAACGCATATGATTGCAGCACAATGTGATTTGGATGTAGGTGAGTTTATATGGACTGGTGGTGATTGTCATATTTATGATAATCATCATGAGCAAATTGCCTTGCAGTTATCAAGAAAACCATTGCCATTACCACGATTACAATTGACAAGAAAACCAGATAGCATTAATGACTATCAATTTGAAGATATTGTTTTAGTCGATTATCAATCGCATCCAGCCATTAAGGCACCGGTCGCGGTTTAATGGATTCCTAATAATGCATCTAAAAAATGTTGAATTGTCGTAGATTTTAGTTTGACTTCATCCACACCAGACCAAGCAGCAATCCATGCTGCTTCATTTATACTAGCTGAATGTGCTCTCAAGGGCGCTGTTAATAAGTGCGGAAACGGATAGGGTAATCGCGCATGAGGGGGCATCTCATAAAATGTTTGCATGATCTTAAATAAGGTATTGTGGATTCCACGTGCACACCGGCCAGAGATAGCAGGTGTTATTAAAATGTCGGACTCAGGTGTATCGAGGAGTAATTGTCGATAACTGCCGCTTATAGCATCACAGTCACTGCATGCTAACAATGCAGTTCCAATTTGTAGTGCACTTGCACCAGCTTCAAAACAAGCATAAGCTTTTTTAGCATCCCGAATACCACCAGCAGCTATCATAGGTATCTTTATGACAGGTTTTAATGCTTGCAATAAAGTTAATAAGGGTAATTGTCCCGTTAAATCACCCGCTACGAATCCACCACGATGTCCACCAGCTTCTAACCCTTGAACAACAATAGCATCGCAGCCTATATGAGCTAAGGCTTTTGCTTCATGAATTGTTGTAGCTGTTGCAATCACTTTTATGTCAGCGTTATGGCATCGTGTGATAATAGCGGCATCTGGCAGTCCAAATGCAAAGCTAAGACAAGGTACTTTTTGTTCGATAGCGAGATCTAGCTGCTGTTTAAATAGAATATGAATATCCGTATATTTAAATGTCGGCATTGTTAGCCCAATATGCGCATAATAGGGTGCTAGATACTGCTGCAAATGCTGGATGCTTGCATCTAGATCAGATGCATGTATGTCAGCAAGCGCAGGATCCGGCAAAAATAAATTAATTTGAAAGTGATTCGTTATTGATTTTAATGTGGCGATAACGTGTTGCATCGCTACAGGTGCAGTATATCCCATCGCCCTTGCGCCCATACCACCCAAAGCTGCTATCTTAATAGCTAACGCCTGATTATCAACACCTGCCATCGGTGCTTGAATTATCGGCAATTTCATATCAAAGTGCTGCATCATATGCCAGACTTGGGGAAAATGTGCAAGCATCCTATGAAGCGAGGTAGGTGTTTTATTCAGATGATACATGATAAGGATCGCGCTTTTTTGTAAGCCCTGCCATCTTAATGGTTAAATCAACGGTTGTAATCGCTCAGCATAGCTCGATGCTTGATGCCAGTAGGGATAAGTCCGTTGAACAGTACTCACAGCATCAAGGCGCGCTACCTCATCTTGATTGAGTGAAAAACGTGAGGCTTCGAGATTTGCCCGAAGTTGTGCTTCATTTCTCGCCCCGACGATAACAGAGGCAACTGTAGGACGTTGTAACAGCCAATTGAGGGCTATCTGTGCAACGGTTAATGCCCGTTCTGTTGCTATTGCTTGTAGGGTGTCAACAATATCAAACAATTGGGCCTCAGGATAGCTTGGCATCAGTGGACCTTGAGTGCCTATACGAGACGTTGCGGGGGCTGGGTGATGACGACTTACTTTGCCAGATAAGAGCCCACCTGCGAGTGGCCCCCAAATTAAGCTGCCTACGCCCTCCTCAACTGCGAGCGGCATTAATTCCCATTCAAACTCACGGCCAATCAATGAATAGCTGACTTGATGGGCAATGTAACGTGATAAACCATACGCTTTAGAAACGGCAAGTGCTTTCATCAGTTGCCAACCAGAAAAGTTAGAACAACCGATGTAGCGAATTTTACCTGCTTGTATTAAATCCTCGAGTGCTCGCATGGTTTCCTCTATTGGCGTTAAGCCGTCGAAAGCATGCATTTGATACAGGTCAATGTAATCGGTATTGAGGCGTTTTAAGCTGGCTTCACAGGCACGCATCAGATGATGGCGTGAGGTTCCTATGCCATTAGGGCCAGGTTCGGTTCTAAAAGCTGCTTTAGTAGCGATGAGGACTTGTTGTCGTCTGCTGCCTAGGGCTTTCCCTAGAATTATTTCGGATTGCCCCTCAGAATAGCCATCCGCTGTATCAAATAGCGTGACTTCGGCCTCTAAACAAATATCAATCAAGCGTCTAGCTTCTGCCAGTTGCGTGGTTCCCCAAGCCTCAAAAAAAGAAGTGGTGCCGCCAAACGTGGCTGTGCCAAAGCTAAGCACAGGTACTTGTAATCCTGAATGGCCTAAACGACGGTATTCCATATCGTATTTCCCCTAAATGAGCGCTAATCTTGCTGCCATTTTATAGGGATACTCGGCGTCTTTCAATCTGCAACGCTGTAAAGAGACCGCGGTTTTATCCCCGTTTTTGGGCTTGTAATAACGAACCAGCTGCCTGTCTGTCAAGTGCGGGCGCGGGTTTCCACAATGAGGAGACACTTGAGCTAGATGCGCTTGCAGCAGAGCTACGTGAATCGACGACTTGACCGTCGATATGGGCACTTTGATGGGTGCGGATATACTCGCGACACGCAGGTAAAATGCTCGTTTGATAATAGTCTAGAAGCGAGCCTGCTTGTGTTTGCAATAGACTCATACCTTCAGTGCGACCATATTTGGCTAAGATATGTGAAACTCTTACAATGAGCTCAGCATCCCAATCAGACGCGTCATATGCACTAAACGCTAACTGAATGATTTTATCAATACCGCGGGGATCTCGTTGCGAATAATCGAGAACAATCGTTTGGTATCTTTGCTTTAGTGCAGCCTGGGCATCTTGATAGGGTTTACATGCATTGTTATACAATATTTGTATAACTAAATGTGTTAACTCATGCGCTAAATTACCTAGTAATTCTTTAAAATCTAATTTGAGCTTAAAAATAGTTGATACTCTTCGATGATTTCAAATATTTTCTTTTTTGACATAGGTGTTCTCCATGAGCTGCTGTTTTATGAGGCAGGGGCATGTTGAATTAACCAACAATGATGCAGGCGTTTATCACGATGAAAGTCTGGGTCAAAGCTTTTTTCAGTGAAATCATTAATATGATAACGTTCGCGCAAGCTTAGGTCTAATTTCATTTGACGAAAATTGGTCGAGAAAATTAAGGTACCACCAGGTGCAAGTAAACGCATTGTTTGATCAATCAATTGCACGTGATCACGCTCAATGACTAAAACACCATCCATTTTTTTAGAATTTGAAAAAGTAGGAGGGTCTAATAAAATAAGGTCATAACATTTAGGCCTATGTGATGTAGCTTGTTCCTCTAACCAGCTAAGACAATTAGCTGTTAGCACAGGATGTAGACTTTCACTAAACCCATTCAAAGCTAAATTACGTTTGGCCCATGCCGTGTAAACATTAGATAAATCAATACTCAGTGTATTTTTAGCACCGCCTTTTGCAGCGTGCACACTTGCCGCAGCTGTATAGCAAAATAAATTCAAAAAAGTCTTATGTTTAGCGTTTTTTTGAATATAATGACGCACGGGTCGATGGTCTAAAAACAAACCCGTATCTAAATAATCATGAAGATTGACTAATAATTCACAGTTATACTCATTTACATGATAAAAAAAACCAGTGCTGTCTTGTTTGTTATATTGCGAGGTGCCTTTTTGTCTTCGTCTTTCTTTAACAACTAACTCAGATAAAGGTCTGTCAAAGACCACTTGGCAAGCTTGTATAATTGTCTTAAGTCTTGCTGCTGCGATGTCATCTGGGATCGTTTTAGGGGCTTTATATTCTTGAATATGAATACCACTTGGATAATAGTCAATGGCCGCAGCATATTCAGGTAAATCAGCATCATAAACACGATAGCAGTTAATATGTTGCTGCTTAATCCAAGACTTTAATCTAGCGATGTTTTTACGTAAACGATTCGCGAGCATGAGTCCGGCTTCATCAAGTAAAGGTTTTTCTTCGGTTATCGGTGTTGAGGCAGGTTTGGCTTCTTTTTTGGTGTAGGGTGTTAATAC
Source organism: uncultured Legionellales bacterium (assembly GCA_945957175.1). GTDB lineage: Bacteria > Pseudomonadota > Gammaproteobacteria > UBA1113 > UBA1113 > CAMFJL01. The sequence goes on along the minus strand of CAMFJL010000008.1, from coordinate 76,842 downwards.
CCAGGCATCTTCTGACAGTGTAAATAACAGTAAGTCGCAGGCAATGCTGCCATTATGAAAAGCATATTTCTTACGTGCTCGAATACCCATGTTTTTGCCAAGCTCAGGATTGCCTGTAAAAACAGCCGCTTGCCATCCAATAAAATGCTCGCGTAATTTTTGCCCCAAGGATTGATAAAGCGCGGTCAGTGTAAGCTCATCGCTAAGCCTATGTCCATAAGGCGGATTAGTCATGATAAGCCCGCATGCGGTAATGCGATGTGTGGGTTTACTAAGCTTGCCTAGCTCTTTGACAGTAACTCGGATCTTATCATCAAGACCTGCACGGGTGATATTGGCACGCGCGATGCTAATGGCTTTGGGCTCAGCATCATAGCCACAGATAAGTGGCCATGCATCATCGGCCAAAGCGTGCTCTCGTGTTGCAAGTGCTGCTTGCCGTAATGCTTGCCACAGGCCATCATCATGCTTAAGCCAAGCTAAAAACCCATAATAATGTCGATATAAACCTGGTGCTATCTTTCCAGCTATCAATGCAGCTTCGATAAGTAAGGTACCTGAACCACACATAGGATCGACAAATGCAGCATCAGCTAAGGATATGTTTGGCCAGTCTGCTTGAATCAGTAGTGCTGCTGCTAGATTTTCTTTTAAGGGTGCTTCAGTTGTTTCTTGACGATAGCCTCGCCTATGTAGACTCATACCACTTAAATCTAAGCAAATGGTAGCAATACTTTGATGTACATGAACATTGACAGCAATATCAGGTTTATCTTTCATGACATTGGGCCTTAAACCAGTATCTGTTCTTAGCTTATCAACAATGGCATCTTTGATTTTCTGCGCAGCAAATTGATTATGATGAATGCCAGGACAATGGCCGGTTGCTTCAATCCAAAGGCTATGACTGGGTAACATGTGTTGCTGCCAATCAATAGCATGGACCGCGTGATATAATTCTTCTGGGCTTGTGACCGGTGTTTCTGCCAAAATCAATAATACACGGTTGGCAAGCCGTGACCATAAATGGATTCGATAAATGCCTTCTAAATCGGTTGTTGCATAAACACCAGCCAAGGTTGTTTTGCCAACAGTGATATGTAGGCTCTTTAATTCTTCAACTAAGAGGCGTTCAATTGCCTTAGGGCATGTGATAAATAGTGTATATGGATTCATGAAAGATCTTCGTTAGCCAGTAAGGGTGCGCTATTGTAGCGCATTTCTTATTCAATAGCGATATGTAAAGGCTCCCGCAGTTTCTATGATCTGAGTTTAATAAAACTTGCGTATATATCATAACGATGATGACGGGTGGTAATAGCGCCACTAGGTTTTTGTTGTGCTAAATAGGGTGCAGATTGAGGTCTTTTTACGACAACACGTTTTTTAGCATATTGCCTTGCGGTATCTAATAATTGCATTTCTTCATCAATATTTTCGGTTTTATCTAACCATTGTTGCAAAAACGCCATATTTTTTTTGACGGCAGCGGTTTTTTGTCGGGGAGGGAACATCGGATCTAAATAAATAATATCAGGGAAATCGGCGGTTGCTAATGTTGGCATGAGTAAGGTCGCGTGGCCTATTGTTAAAGGTATCGTATGTTGACCAGCGTTGTGCCAACGTCGAAGTGCGTCACTGAGTAATGCGCCAATCAGTGGATCGGCCTCGATAAGTTTAACTTGACAGCCAAAGCTTGCTAATAAAAAAGCATCAGTACCCCATCCTGCCGTAGCATCAATAACACTGGGTTGATAGTGCGTATGAGCACCAATCGCGCTTATCAGCGGCTCATGAAGCAGCCTTGCCGGATGGCGTCGAAAGCCTAAGGTGCCTTGTAAACCATCGATAAGCAGGGCCCCTTGGTTTTTATTAACCGGTTTTAATTGTAAATAGTGCGTTTCGCTTAAGGCATCGATAGGTTTTGTTACCAAAGGCCCTTCGAGCGGACCGTAACCCAACCAATAATCGGGCGTTTCAGACGGCGCAAATGTTAAATTTGTTTGCGCTGCAAGCTTTTCTGAGAGCGGGCCTTGGTCAACAATGGCGATCTGAGGTTTGCGTTGATGTTGACATGTAGGGGATGATGGCATAAAAATTGCTCAATTTTTGCAATAAGTAGTTTCTATTTTAATGGATATTGGTTAAGATCCAAAGTATATGGCGTTGACGTCGAGCTTGGTGCTTTTCATGCACTTACCGACTGTCAATAAAGTGGCAATTAACATGGCCTCAGGCGCTTTTTTTGCAACAGTTGTTGCTAGGATCTTAAGCGGCTATGTTCATTGCGATAATTGAGGTTAATAACTGAATGAGTACGACAATACAACATGTGACCGATGCAAATTTTGACCAATTGGTCTTGGCTGCAACGACGCCTGTCCTCGTTGATTTCTGGGCGGAGTGGTGCGGTCCTTGTAAAATGATTGCGCCAATCTTGGCGGAAGTTGCTGCTGAATATCAAGGCAAGCTTGAAATTGTTAAGTTAAACATTGACGATAATCAACAAACCCCTCCTAAATACGGCATTCGCGGTATTCCTACCCTTATTTTATTCAAAGACGGCGTAGCGGCGGCAACGAAAGTGGGTGCACTGAGTAAGCTGCAACTGACCGCATTTCTTGATGAGCATCTATAAGGTTTATGCTTAAGATATATACTTGTGATCGTTCAAAGTGCGTGTTTTATCGTCGTGGTGTCATGACTTTGATTACCGCAAATCCGGTTTTGGCCGCCTTCCCTCTTGAGGGGGAAGGGCATGTTGAAGTTAAGCACTAAGTTAGATAGCGTCTTGATCCCACAACCGCTGGCGATAGCTTAGAGCTTCCGCCAGATCGGATATTTCAATCGATGTATGTGCTTGTAAATCCGCAATTGTGCGAGCCACGCGTACGCTGCGGTGCTGACTGCGGGCGGATAATTGCATGCGAGCACTTGCCTGTGTGAGCAATTGCCGACAGGGCAAGCTAAGCGGACATAACTCATGGAGCTCTTGAGGTATCAAGCGTTGGTTAAGCTTTTGTTGTCGCGCATACTGTATCGTTTGTGCTTGTGTTACGCGTTCGCGAACTGCCGAGCTATCTTCTTGTGCTTGGCCATGTTCACCAAATAAATCGAGTGTTTGCGGCATGATAGCAACATGCAAATCAATGCGATCGAGCAAGGGCCCTGAAAGTCTTTGCTGATAATTGGCCAAAGCTTGTGGTGTACAGCGACAAGCTTTACGCGGATCGCCTGCATGACCACAAGGACAGGGATTCATAGCCGCAACAAGCTGAAATTGAGCAGGATATTCTGCCTGAAAGCCAGCACGAGAAATGGTAACTTGACCAGACTCCAAGGGCTCTCGCAACGTTTCTAATGTTTTTCTATCAAATTCGGGTAATTCATCTAAAAATAAAACGCCAAGATGGGCTAGGGATATTTCTCCAGGTTTCGGTGGACGCCCGCCGCCTACCAAGGCAACGCTTGAAGCACTATGATGCGGCGAGCGAAACGGCGGTAGCAATGACAGATGTGTCAGCCTTTTATGTTGTGATAGTGAATGAATCGTGGCAACTTCAAGTGCCTGCTGAAACTGCAGTGCAGGCAAAAGTGTGGGTAAACGACTTGCAAGTAAAGTTTTGCCAGTACCTGGTGGTCCACACATGAGCATGTTATGCCCACCAGCAGCTGCAATTTCTAATGCGCGCTTAGCGCTTTCTTGCCCAATTACTTCATTTAAATCCATAAGATAATGGCTTTCGATTTTAGGCGCAATGAGTTCTGCTGGTTTGAGTGGTGTGCGCTCGCTAAGATGAGCGCAGACATCTAACAAGTGTTTTGCAGGTAGGGCACAGAGATCTTCAAGTAAATGTAAATCGTCGGTGTTTTGGGCAGGAAAAATAAGTGTGCGTGAAGCAATTTGTGTTTGCATGGCCAGTGGTAATATCGCTGAGATTGGACGAAGTTCACCTGTAAGTGCAAGCTCGCCCACAAACTCGTATTGTGATAGATCATTGGTTTTGAGTTGATGTGAGGCAATTAAAATACCAAGGGCAATGGCCAAATCAAGACGACTACCCTGTTTAGGCAAATCAGCGGGGGCCAAATTGACGGTAATTCGCCTTGCGGGAAAGTCAAACTGTGCGTTTTGGATGGCGCTGCGTACTCTATCTTTGCTCTCGCGAACAACCGTCTCGGGTAAACCCACCATGGCAAAGTGGGGTAGGCCGCTTGCAATATGAACTTCAACGGTAACCAGTGGTGCTTGCATACCTGCAGCGCCTCGACTATATAACACTGCAAGCGACGACGACACTTTGCTTATTCCGTATCCTGTGGATGTTCCTTATGGATGTGATTCGATAGTTCCGCAAGCTCAGCTTCTAAGAAGGCAAGTTTTTGGCGGGTACGCGCAAGTACGGCGACTTGGGCGTCGAATTCTTCGCGGGTCACTAGGTCTAATTTATGTAGCATGCTTTGTAGTACGGTATGAATGTTCTTTTCAAGCTCGTGTTTGGCGCTATGTAGACCCTCAGGCACCAAATCGGACAATCGCTTGGCTGCGTCTTGGAGAATCTCGGATACATGGGGTGTCTGTGTGCTCATCATTTGGGTTCCTTTTAGTGAAGTCATGTCGTCAATGCTATATCTGATTTAAGTATAATTCATTTTTGCATTAATTAAGAAACCAGTCAAGCATTTATTGCATGTCAAGCCTCTTCAAAATGCATATTTTGTCATGGCTACGCGATGATATTATTGTCCCTCATTCTGCCTTCGGCTAGCGTCTCCCACGAGAGAAGAAGATACCTCTTCTACCACGAGTAAGGCCAAGCAACTCACTTATTGGGCTTACCTGGATATGTAGCTATGACACAAATCAAGTATAGTCCGAATTCCATGAGAAAAGTGTTGTTATGCGTCCGGGCTTTGTAGGGTTTTTGAAGTAATTTGCGTATAAATGTAGAGGGTATGCGCATGATTTTTCGGTACGTAATGAGAGATATGTCTTACATATACGTAAGATATAAGATGATACTATAAAAATAACTAACTTATTAAGTTTAATTTACTTTAATGGGTGCGGAAAGAATGCAAATAGTATAAGGTTTGGGCATATTTAAAACAGTTTATTTTTTAGCTACAATACACTTATGAATTTGCACGAAGCGAATAGGGTTACGGAGATAAGCATAAGGATCGAGGATGAACGTGTGGGTTAACGGGAGGTTAACCGTGATAACGGGTGCTGTAGGATAAAAGGACACAAGGACGTTCTTATTTAGAGGAAAGATATGCGTGACTGCATACCACGGATGATACTAAAAGGATGTACACGCTGGCAGGGATGCTAGCGACAGGGATAAGTTAAATGTGTTAAGCGTCGTACACTTAACACATATTAGGATGAAGGGCTGTCTTAATGACAGCCTTTTTTATTGGTGTTTATGCAACTGTGGTAAAAGTGCATTAATCTCTCTGAGTATATGTACATGATTGTAAATACGATAAGCATCAGCAAAGTGAATACGTTTTTGTTTCAGTGAAAATTTGCATAACTTTCTAATAAATGCCACTATGGGCGATAGGTCAACCGGTATTTTTTGCTTATCATCAATACAAGCAATATTATTGATGAACATGGTTTTCATACGCAGAAGTACGTAGTGTCGATGATAAAGATGAATCGTAAAAGGCTCGTGTTTTAAATTCTCTAACCAGCTGGTTAACAAATCATACCATTGGATAAGGCTTCGTAGTTGGTGACGTAAATGACGCCGCTGTAGGGGGTGGAACACCAATTCAAAGCGCATGGTAACTAAACGTTGTTGTAATATATTGAGTTCGTTGAGTAAACTACGCTGTTGTTGCCCAAGCAATGCAGGGTCTACACGTTTTTGAATGAGACAGTCAATGCCCATGATGGTCAAGCTGGATAAATGTTCAATAAAAGACGCTAATTCCTGGCTTAGCTTTTCATTCGTCTTGATAGGAAAGATAAAGGCAGAGGCTAATATGGCCATGGAGGCACCAAAGAGTGTTTCAATAATCCGCCATGTCAATAGGTCGACAGTCCAGCTTTGAATCGATGCAAATAAAAATACAACCAGCATGGATACAAAAAACACACTCCATAAATAAAAAGATGTTAAGAAAAAAATACAGAAAAATAAAGAAATAAATAACAGTATTTTTTGTAAATCAGGAAAATGCAAGGTCAAGAAAAATAAAAGTGTACCGACAATACCACCAATGATTGTCATGCTTACACGTTCAATGGATTTCTTAATACTATCACCCAGCGTTTGAGAGATCATTAACATAGCGGTAAGCACGGACCAATACGATCGCTCCCAGTGGAACAAGGGTGCGAGCAAGGTTGCTAAAGAGACCGCGACAACAGCTTGAATGGCAAGGCGTGTAGATGGTTCTAATTTATTCATGCGCTTGACCAAATGCAGCTAAGTTGTGGATAAGATGCTGTAGGCTAAACTGATATTTAAATACAGCAATAGTCAGATCATCAAAGTGTAAATAATCATTTTTGATATCAACACCTATGTTTTTCATCATATCTAATTGTGCATCAAGTGAAATAGTCACAGAAAAGTTATGCTTATATTGGATAACAGGATGTAAGCTTCTGCAAAGATAAGTCAAATTATGTCGGTTGCTTTGTATGAGATTTTTCAAAAATGTAGTGGAGCCAACATGCTTAGTTTGTGGCATTTTACGGAGATCAATGAGACTTTGAACTGTCATGATGAGTGCCTTGCCGGCATTATATTGGTGGTTAATGTAGAAAAATAACTGCTGCTCACATATATTATTTCTACCATAACTGAGTGTGAGTATGGTTTCATTTTGTAAAAATAATTGACGAAGATGTATCTTTAAATCAGCGAGATAGCTATCTAGATCATAATTTCTATCAATGTTCTTTAATTGCTGATTTATTTTTACAAGTGTGCGTCTTGTTTCCATAAAAAAGCTGTGTAGTGTTGATGCAAACTGTTGTGCGCGAATATCAGGAATAATCCAAAAACGAATAATCATGGCGACTATCAAGCCGATGCTGATCGCGATCATCATAGGGATAAATAATGACCATGTGAATGATTTGACAAAAATGGTAGTCACAAAACCAAGTAACCAAACAAATATGGGAAATAAGTTATAGCGCTGTCCAAAGCGACGCACATAAAAAGCAAGAAATGCTGCAGCAACGATACTAAGATTGCTTAGCCATGGTGGTGTTATGACTATCAAAATCAAGCAAACATAAGCAAGCATTGCAAAACTTGATATTAGCATGGATGTGATGATTTCGTCTCGACGATATCCCACAAGACCTTGTTGTACCGAAGCACTAGCAAAACAAGCTAAGAAGAGAGCCGTAAACGAGGCATGCTGCAGTAATAATGCAGTGATGATAACACTAAGTACGGTGCGACTTGCATGCCTGGTATGTAATAAGCCAGGATCAACTTGAGTCAACCAATGTCTTAATAGCAAACGCTGTTTAGCAAATGCCATGACTTAAGCAAGACCATCGATTTGAATAAGCGTTTCTAAGAAGCTTAGTGCCGCATTGGCGCATGCGGTCCCTTTATTATGGCTATCAGCGCTAGATCTTGCGATAGCAAGTTCATCCGTTTGCGCAGTCAATATGCCAAATATCACGGGTATATTATAATCTAAGGCAACTTTTTGGCAGCCATAACTTACTTGCTGGCAGACATAATCATAGTGATCGGTTTCACCGCGAATGACAGCACCTAAACAAAGAATGGCATCGTAACGACCACTTAAAGCAAGACGTTGCGCAGTGAGCGGTAATTCAACGGCGCCAGGTACCCAAAAGCTATCGAGCTGTAGCTTTTCAGTGTGAGATTCAAAGCCAGCCAAGGCACCATCGTAGAGCCCTTGCGTAACAGTTTCATTAAATTGACTTGTCGCAATGGCAATGCGCCATGTGCGCGTTATATTTTGTTTCATCGTTTGCTCCTTAATATCGTAAGTAAATGTGGTCAAGGTTTTAGCCAATGTCCAAGTTTAGTTGCCTTTGTTTGCAAATATTTTTTATTGTGTACATTTTCTGTTGTGATAATAGGCTCTCGCTCAACTATTTCAACATAAGGCGTTAAAGCCTTTATTTTCTCTGGATTATTTGTGAGTAGTGTGCAGTGTGTTATTTGAAAATGCTGTAATAGTAGACCTGCAGAATGGTACTCGCGACTATCGATAGGCAACTTAAGTGCTTCATTAGCCTCAACGGTATCTAGCTGCTGATGCTTTTGCTTGGCATATGCACGTAATTTATTAGTTAAGCCAATGCCACGACCTTCTTGGCGTAAGTAGATAAAAATACCACCCTTTTCAGCAATGGTACGCATAGCCATATCACGCTGTTCACCACAATCACATTGCTCTGAACCAAAAACATCGCCAGTTAAGCATTCAGAATGAATTCGTACATAAGGCTTTTCAAGTTGATTTAAATCTCCTGTGATTAAAGCCACATGTTCATGCGGGTCGGGATTTGCAAAAAAGCTTAAACAGGTGAAGGGCCCAAAACGTGTATGAATATCAGCTTCAGCTGCTATCGTAATCTTGGTATTTTGGGGCGATGATATCAGGGGATGCAAAGGATGTACTTGTAAATAGCTGATAAGCTCTTCAATACTTAATATGGGTAATTGATGCTGTTTAGCGAACGCGAGTAAGGCAGGCCCTTGTAGCATATCGCCACTATCAGCCATGACTTCGCAAATCACAGCAGCTGGCGGAAGATTCGCTAATCTTGCTAAATCGACAGCAGCTTCCGTATGCCCCGGTCTCACTAGAACACCGCCGTCTTGTGCGCGTAGAGGAAAAATGTGCCCTGGCACGATAAGATCATATGGCGTACTCTGGGGATCTAAGGCAATAGCAACAGTTTTTGCTCTATCATGGGCAGAAATACCAGTTTTAATGCCGTAACGTGCATCAATAGAAACAGTAAATGCTGTGTGATGATGGAGGGCGTGGGTATGGGGGCGTAACTGCAGCGGTAGTGCAAGCGCATCAGCTCGTTCCTCGGTTAAGGCCAAGCACACAAGTCCGCGTCCATGTGTGACCATAAAATTCATGACATCAGGTGTGACTTTGTCTGCAGCAATAATTAAATCTGCTTCATTTTCACGATGACTCGCATCAGTGACTAATATCATTTGGCCATTACGTATAGCTTCTATGGCCTTTAGTACGTTAGCATGATTAGGCATGTTGTAGTTCTCGTTGGCTTAAAATACGCTCAACATACTTAGCAATCACATCAACTTCAACATTGATAGTTTGTTTAGGTTGATAAAATTGTACAATAGTGTGAGCAATGGTGTGTGGAATAAAAGCAACAGTAAAGCTATCATCAAATACATCAACCACTGTTAAACTCATGCCATCAAGTGCAACATAACCTTTAGGAATAAAGTACTGCTGAAAACCCGAGGGTATGGAGAAGTAAGCTGTAACAGCATCTTGTTTATCGAGACGAATAAGCTGGCAAACACCGTCAACATGGCCTTGAACATAATGTCCACCGATACGTCCAGACAAGGTTAAGGATCGTTCCAAATTCACGGGACTTCCGACCTCAAGTTTGCCTAGATTTGTTTTTTCAAGCGTTTCAGGAATGGCATTGATAGAAAAATGCGTATCAGAAAATTCAGTAACCGTTAAACAAACACCATTAACAGCAATACTATCACCTAAACGAACATCTTCTAGTGTAGTTGTTGCGGTTATTTCTAGGCTTAAATAAGCAGGTGTTGATCTTAAGCTTTTAACATAGCCAATTTCTTCTACTAAACCACTAAACATTCTGTAGCCTCCTAGTTATTTTCTGTTTTTTCAAGTAATCGTGATGCTAAATCAGAAGATTTTGCATATTGTAACCAAATATTGTCGTCAAGGTGTACTTCATCTCGCTTTTGAAAGTATGCAAGTGGATGCCAAAAGTACTCATGGGACTTAGGCAATGCAGCATGAATAGCATCGATATAGATATGTGCCTCGTCGACTAAACCTGCTTCAAAGCACTGAGCCAGTACCTGAGGTCCACCTTCGACGAGTACGGATGCGACATGTTGAGTTGCCAAAAAGCTGAATAATGTGGGTAATAACAATAGCTGTCCTGAACTGGGTAATTGCCATTGTGTAATCCCAGGTTGATGTGGCTGAGATAAAGGTTCAGTGTGGGTACCTGGACTTATCCACCAGGTTTCGCCAGGTAATCCAGGATGGCTTAATTGACATGGCTTATCACCACAGAGAGCGGGTATGACGTTACTGCGGCTTATGATCAAGCGAAGTGGATGGCGTCGTTGTAGGGTGCTAAGACCGGCTGCGCGATTGGTGAGTGCTGGATTATCTGATAGGACTGTGCCTTTACCTACCATCACGGCGTCGACACGTTGTCGCCACAGATGCGCATGTTGTCTTGATGCCTCATTGCTTATCCATCGCCTGGATGGATGCGTCAGTTCGCCCGCGGTGGTCATGGCCCATTTAGCAATGATATAAGGTTTGTTATCCAGCTGCGCAGTTAAAAACAAACGGTTTTGCCAAGCGGCTTCCGTTGCTAATACGCCAGTGATGACGTCGATGCCGGCTTGCTTGAGTTTGGCGATACCTTGGCCTGAAACCCGCGGATGGGGATCGGCGAAGGGGATAATGACGCGGGCAACACGGGCTTTGATCAGCGCATCTACGCAAGGTGGTGTGCGGCCTTGATGACTGCAAGGTTCTAGCGTTACATAAACGTCGGCCCCTTCTGCCATATGCTGCGCTTCCTGGAGTGCATGCACTTCCGCGTGTGGTTCGCCGGCGCGATGATGATAACCTTGGCCTACGATGTGTCCTTGGCGAACAATCACACAGCCTACCTGGGGATTGGGTGCGCAAGTCAGCTCGCCTTGTGCGGCTAAGTGCAACGCAAGTGTCATGTACTCGCGTTGATTGGAAGCTGTCTTTTGAGGTGTTATCGCCACGCTAGCTCTCATCATGCTCGTTAAGTAAGATGATGCGATTGGGGCGAAAAGTGTATGATAGAGAGGGTCACTCATTTGATGAAAGCCTCTCGTATTACTTTAAAAGTACATGCCTGTCATTGCGGTGCAACGGCTTTATCCCTCGCGCACCTGCCGTTTGGCGACATGATTGCCAGCAAGGAAAAAAGATCACGCCGTTGCGTGATAGCGAACGAAGCAAGACGTGTATTTTCAAGCAACATGAACACAGTATGCTATTGCCTTTTTTCATCCGGACTATAACCGTCGGCTCTGGCTTTTTACCAGATCTGCTGACCTTAATATCGGCGTTTCATAAATGCTACGATATTAAGCGCTTGCGGGCTTGTACGACAACTCAAATGTCTATATCCGAGTGGCTATTCATACACACCGCCGGTGAGGAGTTTCACCTCGCCCCAAAAGCAATCGATAGCTTGGCAGCATATGATAATGTATAAAACTTGTCAAGTATGCTGTGCGTTAAGACAGAACAAACACAACATAGATCATGCTAACGACAAGAAGTATGGATCGATGTAGAGGGCTCAGTGTCTGAGCCTTTTCCATCAGACTGGCTCGATAAGGTTTTCGCCTTAGCAATTGTCTCTGGTTTAATTGGCGATGTCGCACCAGGTAAATGTGACACAGTCGGTAAGTCTGGGATGTTCTGCTCGCCTGCTGCTGTTATTTTTTTCTTAGGTGTATTCGTAGGGGGTATTCTTAGTTCAGTAAAAAAAGAATCTTTAGCTCTTTGGCTGCGGGCGCTGCCGTATTTTGGTGAGTCTGGGCTTAGTTCTGTGCCTGCTTTGCTTAGACTATCTTTGGAGCTGCTTAACATTATCATACCTCTTCGGTGTTTCTGCAAACCTTGTCATACAGTGACGCGTGATATTGCACAAGTATACCCTTAAATCGTTGAGTATATGCCTTGGCATTGAGAAAAAAGCATCGTATAATCGCGAATTGTGTTAAGCCTGTGTTAAGGAGTTGACTCTTGGGGACAAATCGTTGGACTACGGTCATAGGATTTGCAGGACTGAGTTTTGGTCTTGTGGCTATTGCAGCGCCTGCGCTAACAACGCAAACGATAGCTTTAAGTCTGCCACAGCAAGCTCAAGCTGCTACGGTTTCAACGCCAGCAAATGGCCCAATACTTGCATCTGCAGCGACAACGAGTGTGATGCCAAGCAGCAATCAGGTTTCTTCAACGGTAGAACCGTCAGCGTCAACCCAGAGCGAAACACCGCCACCCAGTCACAGTCCGGCGGGTACAACAACGCTCGAGACAAATATTCATGATATTCCCTTACCACCTGAGTTTACACCTGAAACAGCGGCAAGCGCAGTGTCGCCTGCATCTGTTGGTTCATCGGTCGCACCACTCCCTGAGTCATCCGGTGCAGGTAAAACCGCAGACCAAGCTAAGGTAACGCCATCGTCGAAAGCCCTGGCTTCCCCGACATCAAAAGCGCCTAAGTCAACGACGCCGGCCATTCAGCCAAAGACATCGGCGCCACCAACAACAGCGACAATCCCTGCAACTAATACGACTGAAACAACACCGTTACCTACAAGCAAACCTACCGTCAACGTATTACCGCCGGCAGAGGTCCGTACGGGACAGGCACCTGGATCTGAGCCCATCGCGCCAGTGAGTTCAACACCGATTGCGCCTATCAAAGAAGCGCCTAAGCCCACAAGCTCTCTGCCTTTGCTGGATAACACAACAACACCCGTATCGAAGGCAACACTTACACCGAACAACGATAATGCACTGCTAAGCCCAACCAATACAGCCGTCAGTTCGGCGACGCCAGTCGATACAACGGATACAGCCGCAGTCGGTGGTGCCGTCATCGCTGTGCCAGCATCAGCATCAACGGGTTTGCTACCCGGTACAACGGTACCGGTCGTGTCAAAAAAAGCTATCGATGCGATAAAAACGAATGCAGTTTCGGCTCAAGAGCTTGCATGGCGCATCGATCAGCCTAATCCGTCTGCGGGTTCGTCATCGATTCCGCTTATGCTGTCAAACCCTGATCCAGGCCGTACAAATATCTCTGCAGCGATCAGACAGACCTTGGAAACGCACCCCCAAATTTTACAAAATTTTGCCGAACAATTGGCGGCGCAAGAAGATATTGAACAAGCCAAAGGCGGTCTTTTACCTTCACTGGATGTGAATGCAGGTATTGGACCTGAAAACAGTAACAACCCAGGTACGCGCGCGGCAGGTCTGGGCGATATCAATCTGACACGTAAAGAAAGCCAAGCATTGATGCAGCAGCTTTTATTTGATGGAGGCAATGTCACTAATACTATCCGTCAAGCCAGTGCGAATTACGAGGTTAGCGCGTATCAATTAGCACAAGCCAAGGAACTCTTGAGCTTTGATGCAGCAGATGCTTATTTAAGTGTATTAAGGCAGCGCCAGCTTGTTGAAGTTTATACTTATGATGCTCAAGCCCATGCGATACTTTTAAGTAAAATTGTCAGACGTTTTCAAGCAGGCGCGGGTACGAAATCAGATGTAGAGCTAGCACAGGGACGATTGGCACAGGCCCAAGCCCAGGTTACTCAAAGTGAAGGGGATTTGGCAACAGCCAATGATACCTATATGAAGATCGTGGGTGTCTATCCTACTGTGAATATGCAAAAGCCATTAGTGCCGTTGCACTTGCCGGGATCATTGGTACAAGCACAGACCTTGGGGATGGCTATGAGTCCCAATATTCAAGGCAGTTTAGCCCAAGTAGCGGCTGCACAAGCTGCGGTTGGCGTCGCAAAATCAAATTTCTATCCTACTGTTACCCTTAATTTGACTAAGCATTATGATGATAATTTAGCCGGAGTGCCTGGGGCTGACCAAGAATCATCTGCCATGGTTCGTGCTAATTATAATGTCTTTAAAGGGGGAAGCGATCGCGCTGCGGTTGCAGCCGCTAACTATCGCGTGACTGCAGCCATTGATCAAGCACGTGTGACGCAACGTGATGTTGGATTTGCCATTGCGCAGGCTTGGAATACACTCCTTTCTAAGCTAGATCAAATCCGCAATTTAACCATACATGAAAAACAAAGCTATAATGTGTGGCAAGCTTATATTAAGCAGTTTCAATTAGGACAACGAACCTTGTGGGATATGTTAAACGCACAGTCTGAATATTACGATGCCCAGGTTGCCGTGGTTAATGGGACTTATGATGCTATGAGTGCCCGTTATCAACTGTTAGCAAGCATAGGCGCATTGGCTGGTACTATCATGGATCCAGAGCAGAATGTGTTTGCAAGAAGGCCGCTTACACCGCCCATTATGCCAGGTGAGGTGCATGCACAGACAGTCCCACAAATCGGTAGTAATGTGCCGGCACCGACTGTTCATCTGCCTAATATCAACTAAACTTGTCATTATGACTCGTCGTTTTGTTAAGAGGATAGTGTATTGATGGATTTGCCACCTGATGACAAGCGTGAGGCTAGCGAAGCTAGCGCTCACGGGCCTAACGCTGGAAAAGCGCCAGCCGACGCAACGCATGCGACTTCTTCTGCGACGGGCGAGGCGCCGCAGACAGGAAGTACTTCAACCGCATCTGCCCAGGGTGATATTGTTGATCCTGATGTGGCGTTGCCATTTACAACAACGCTAGAACAACGTCACTTTGATCCGTTGCTCGAATGTCTTGTCATGCTTACTCAGATTAAAAACCGTCCATTCTCAGCTGAATCGCTGTCGGCAGGTCTGCCAATCGCTGATAAACTCACGCCAGAGCTATTTATTCGCGCCGCCTCGCGTGCTGGCTTAAATGCTAAATTGCTAAAACGCGATATCCCGACAATGGCTAATGCATTATTACCTGCCGTACTGATTTTACGTGAAGGTCAGGCAGTCATTTTACTTCGAAGATTACCAGATAAGCGTTATCTAATTGTTGTACCAGAAGCAGGTATCGGCGAGCAAGAAATCAGCGAAGAAGACTTGATTCAAGATTATTCTGGCTATGCGTTATTTGTGCAAAGAGAATTTGATTTCGAAAAACGTGCCGAAGAAGAGCAAGTCGTTACGCGTAAACACAACTGGTTTTGGGGTACACTTTGGGCGTTTAAGCAATATTATACACAAGTGATCATGGCTTCTATGCTGGTTAACTTGTTTGCATTAGCGTCGCCATTTTTTATCATGGCAGTGTATGATAGGGTTGTGCCGAATAATGCAACAGAAACATTGTGGGTATTAGCTATCGGTATCCTTGTTATCATTGGTTTTGATTTTATCATGCGAACGCTGAGAGGCTTTCTCATTGATTTAGCGGGTAAGAAGGTCGATGCTATTCTTGCAAGCACCTTATTCGAGCAAGTATTGGGTATTCGTATGAGTTCCCAAGCGCAATCAGCAGGTGTTCGTGCAAGTCATATTCGAGATTTTGAAAATATTCGAGATTTCTTTACCTCCGCCAGTATGACTGCACTGGTGGATTTACCTTTTGTGCTACTCTTTTTGGTTGTCATTGGTCTTATCGGTGGTATATTAGTGCTTGTGCCACTGATAGCGATCCCTATCGTGGTTGGTGCGGCATGGTTATTAAGCATTCCTATGAATCGTGAAGTTGCTCGTTCATTTGTGGGCGGTGCGCAAAAGAATGCTATTGTGATAGAGGCCTTGCACAATCTTGAGGTTGTTAAGAGCTCTATTGCTGAGGGTTCTTTATTAAAACGTTGGGAACAATATGTCGGTATTACGGCCAAGGCCGGTATGGCTTCACGTTTTTATTCAACCTTGGCACTTAACTTTTGTGCAACGGTGACCTATCTTGTGACCGTTGTCATGGTTATTTTGGGTGTTTATGAAATTGAGGCTAAATATTTAACGGTAGGTGCGTTGGTTGCCTGTACACTTTTGGTGGGCCGCGTGATGGCGCCATTAAGCCAAGTGACAGGGCTTTTGACAAGGTTTCAGCTGACCAAATGTTCACTTAAGGCCTTGAATGATGTGATGGAATCACCGTTAGATAGACCTAAAAACCAGCAATTCTTACACCGCAATAAATTTGAAGGTGATATTGAATTTGAAGATGTGAGCTTCCGCTATCCGGGGCAGCCAATTGCACTCTATCAAAACTTGAGTTTTAAAATTAAGGCAGGTGAAAAAGTAGGCATTATTGGTAGCATGGGTGCAGGTAAAACCACACTAGTTAAGCTACTTTTAGGTTTCTTCCAGCCAACTTCAGGTGCTATTCGTTTAGATGGCACTGATATCAGTCAAATTGATCCGGCCGATTTAAGGCGTTACATTGGTTATGTCGGTCAGGAACCTAAATTATTTTTTGGTACGGTGCGTGAGAATATTGCAATGAAAGCCCCGTGGGCGGATGATGCTGAAATTTTACGTTGCGCCAAACTTTCCGGCACCGATAGGTTTGTGCATAAACATCCAGCAGGATATGATATGCCAATCGGTGAAAGTGCCAAAGGTATTTCTGGTGGTCAAGCGCAAGCAATTACAGTCGCCCGGGCCTTGTTGAATAATCCTTCATTATTGTTATTTGATGAGCCAACCAGTTGTATGGACAATAGTGCTGAAAATATATTTCTATCGAATATGCAGGGTTATGCAAAAGATAAAACAGTTATATTAGTTACCCATAAAATGACAATGCTGTCGTTAGTGGATAGATTAATCGTGTTACAAAATGGTAAAATAGTTGCAGATGGGCCTAAAGAGCAAGTATTGGATGCACTACGCCATTTAAATAAGGATGCAGGTAAAGCTACTGCGCAAGAGGGTCGTTGATGTTACCTAAAAAAGATTCACAAGAACGTATTGAAAAGCAAGATGTCCATTTATTGGAAGAGTCTAAGCGTGCACATTTTATTGAAGTATCATTGTCAACAAAAGCATTTTTGTATGCTTTTTTTGGCTTAATTGTTCTCGCACTTATTTGGGCTAAATTTGCTATTTTAGATGAAGTGGCAACAGGCCAGGGTAAAGTCATTCCTTCTATGAAGATTCAAGAAATTCAAAATCTTGAAGGTGGTATTTTAACTGCAATTTACGTTAAGGAAGGCGATGTTGTTAAAAAGAATCAAGTGTTAGCCAAGATGGATAGCAGTCAATTCCTGGCTGATTATCAAACGGCGAGGATTAAATACTATAGCCTGTTGGCAAGTAATGCAAGATTACTTGCAGAACAGTCTGGTGCAAATGTTGTTGTATTCCCTGAAGATGTTAAAAAAGAAGCACCTGGGCTTGTTGCGATTGAAGAAAATTTATTTATACAGCACCAGCAACAGTTAGCGGCAACACTTGATACCGCCAAACAAAATTATGTGCTTGCTAAGCAACAATATAACATTACCAAGCCTATGGTGGCTGAAGGGCTGATGTCTACGTTAGACTTATTGCGTACAGAAAGTGGTATGAATGATGCGAAAGGTAAAATCAATCAAGCATATGAAGACTTTCAGTCAAAAGCACACGATTTATATAATACGCAAGAAGCGCAGTTAGATCAGGTGCGAGATACCATGGTGGCCTTGCATGATAAACTGAAGCGAACCACGTTGCGCTCACCCGTAAATGGTATTGTGAATAATATTACGATTTCAACCATCGGTGGCGTTGTTAAGCCTGGCGAGAGTGTGATGACGGTTGTTCCTATTGGCGATAAATTATTAATTGAAGCTAAAATCAGACCACAAGACATCGCATTTATCCATCCAGGCCAAGGTGCTTTGGTGAAATTTACGGCGTATGATTCTTCTATCTATGGCGGACTTCATGGTACGGTGAAATACATCAGTGCAGATACGATCACCGAGGCGCCGGGTTCGGCAGACAGCACAGCACCACCAGGACAAAGCCAAACGTTCTATCGTATTTTAGTGCAGACACAGACCAACCATTTGAAGGATGCAACGGGCAAGCCGTTGCCGATTATTCCTGGTATGGTGTGTACGGTGGATGTATTGACGGGTAAACGTTCAGTATTAAGTTATTTGCTCAAACCCATTATCAAAGCAAAGCAAAGCGCATTACGTGAGCGATAATTATACTCCTCGCCTTTTTGCGCCCGGCTTTGTTGCAAAGGACCTCGGCTATAGCAAAGTCAAGGAGACTCAAAGTTTCCGCAGTGACACGTAATCAAAAAAGAGGTATTCCATGACATTTCTTGGAGAAATCCCAGTTGAATCGCCGCTGCGTGCTAAATTAACCGCAATGTATCGAGCCGATGAAGCGGAAGTTTTAGCACCATTGTTAAGCTATGCGCATTTTCCTCAAGAAAGTGCTAAGCGTATTGAGAAGCGTGCTCACGCGTTCGTTGAAAAAGTACGTGCTAAACGCTTACAGAAAGGTGGCATTGACGCATTTATGCATCAGTATCATTTGTCAAGTGATGAAGGCATTGCGTTGATGTGTTTAGCTGAAGCTTTATTACGAATTCCAGATATTGCAACACAAGATAAATTGATTCGCGATAAATTAACGATAGCTGATTGGCAAAGTTATGCTGGCAAAAGCGAGTCATTTTTTGTGAATGCAGCGACTTGGGGATTGATGCTCACAGGTAAAGTCTATAAATGGCACGAGCATGCTTCAAAAAAAACCTTGATGAGCGCCTTAAAAAAATTTGCAGTCAAACAAGGCGAGCCAGTTATTCGTCAAGCTGTAGCTTATGCTATGAAGATTTTGGGCAAACAGTTTGTCATGGGACAAACAATCCAAGAGGCTTTAAAGCGTGCTGAGAATCAAGAAGCCCAAGGATATCGGTTTTCCTATGATATGTTAGGTGAATCTGCTAAAACTGCGAAAGATGCAGAGCGGTATTTTGAAGCGTATAAGCAGGCTATTCATGCAATTGGGAAAGCCGCCAATCAACAAGGTGTGATTCAGGGGCCTGGTATCTCTATCAAATTATCTGCGTTATATCCGCGTTATGAATGGGCTAAACATGCTTTAGTGATGTCGAGCTTAGTACCGCGATTGACGGAACTTGTCCTCCTCGCCAAACAGTATCAAATTCATATCGCTATCGATGCTGAAGAAGCCGAGCGATTTGATATATGGTTGGATGTCTTCGCAGCAGTGTATCAACAGCCCATGTTGGATGGTTGGTCTGGCTTTGGTTTGGCCATCCAAGCTTATCAAAAGCGTGCTTTCTATGTGATTGATTGGTTAGCAGCGCTAGTCGATGAGTATAAGCGTCCGATCATGGTACGTTTAGTCAAAGGTGCTTATTGGGACGCTGAAATTAAAGCTAGTCAAGAGCGTGGACTTGTCAATTATCCCGTATTTACGCGCCGTGCATCGACCGACGTATCTTATCTTGCATGCGCGCGGAAAATATTAAGCTATGGTTCACGTTTTTATCCACAGTTTGCTACCCATAATGCCTATAGTGCTTCGGCTATTTTAGAGTTGGTTGAAGATAGACGTGATTTTGAATTTCAGTGTTTACATGGTATGGGTGATACTTTATACGATGAAATAGTTGGCCGTGACAAATTAAATATTCCTTGCCGAGTGTATGCACCAGTCGGTACACATGAAGATTTGCTTAGTTATTTGGTGCGACGCTTATTAGAAAATGGTGCAAATAGTTCTTTCGTCAATCGTATTGTGGATGCAAATGAGCCTATTGAAGCCTTAATACAAAATCCAGTGGAGAAGATTGCTATGTTAGCCGAGAAGCCGCATCCAAAAATTCCTTTACCTGCTGATATATTTGGTGCTGAACGTAAAAATTCGCCAGGTGTTGATTTAACAGATATCAGTGTCCTGCGATCGTTAAAAGAAGGCTTTGACCGTGTCGCTGATATCTCATGGACTGCAGCACCCATTGTCGGCGGTGTTGTTTCTGCGGGAGAAACAGAGATTGTTTATGCGCCTTTTGACAAGGCTCGAGTGGTCGGACATGTTATTCAAGCCAATGCAGATGATGTTGAAGTTGCATTGACCAAAGCGTATCAAGCAAAACACGATTGGGCACAAGCGTCCATCAAAACAAGAGCGGATTGTTTGCGTCGCGCTGCGGATTTATTAATAGCACATACGTATGACTTTACGGCACTTGCAATATTAGAAGCAGGAAAAACAGTTCAAGATGCAGTGGCTGAACTACGCGAAGCGATAGATTTCTGTAGATATTATGCAGAGCAAGCAGAAACAGTTCTGCAAGTTGAAGCGTTGCCAGGACCTACGGGTGAGCTTAACCAGTTAAGTTATCATGGTCGCGGTGTTATTGTTTGCATCAGCCCTTGGAATTTTCCTTTAGCTATTTTTATGGGACAGGTCGTGGCTGCTTTAGTGGCAGGTAATCCAGTGATTGCAAAACCGGCAGAGCAAACACCACTGATTGCAGCTTTAGCAGTCACCTTGTTGCATCAAGCGGGTATTCCCGCGGATGTTTTGCATCTATTGCCAGGGCGCGGTGAAGTCGTGGGTGCGGCACTTGTCGCAGATCCGCGTGTTGCGGGTGTAATGTTCACTGGTTCAACAGACACGGCTAAATCCATTAATCAAAGCTTGGCAAATCGAAGCGGCGGCATTATTCCTTTTATCGCTGAAACGGGTGGACAAAATGCCATGATAGTTGATTCATCTGCATTGCCCGAACAAGTCGTGTCCGATGTCATTACCTCTGCCTTTGGAAGTGCGGGACAGCGTTGCTCAGCACTGCGCATATTGTTTATTCAAGATGATGTTGCTGATAAAGTACTGACGATGTTGCAAGGTGCGATGGCAGAATTAACAGTAGGGGACCCACGTTTGCTTCTGACAGATGTGGGACCGGTCATCGATGCAGATGCTTTGGCCATGTTAGATGATCATAAAGCACGCATGCAAGCTGAGGCAAAGTTAATTTATCAATGTGAGTTATCGCCAGAGCAGCGACATGCAGGACATTTCTTTGGGCCCATGGCTTATGAAATTCAGGACTTATCCGTGTTGACGCGCGAAGTATTTGGTCCTTGCTTACATGTGATTCGTTATGCAGCTAAAGATCTACCGCAAATTGTGAAAGCTATCAATGCAACAGGCTATGGTTTAACATTTGGTATTCATAGTCGCATTGAAAATACCGTTGATTATCTGCTAAATGAAGTACGTGTAGGTAATGTTTATGTCAATCGTAGTATCATTGGTGCTGTCGTTGGTGTACAACCTTTCGGTGGTGAAGGCTTGTCTGGTACAGGCCCTAAAGCAGGTGGCCCTAATTATTTACGAAGGCTTTGCTGTGAAAAATCGATATCTATCAATACAACGGCGTCTGGTGGTAATGCTTCACTCATGTCGTTAAGTGAGGATGCCAGTCGTACTTAGCGGCGTGAAGGGCCCTCGTGGACAAAATCAATAAACGGGTACTTTAAGCTATCGCAGGTGTCGATTTCTTGCTAGGATTTTTCCGGTGTTTCCGATATAATAGTACACCTTATAACCAATATGATTTTAATTTAGACTCCCATGATGTTATTACGCACCGATCTTAAACATCCACGTGTAGCGGCGCTCAGCTGGTTGCTGGCCTCATTTTTTGTGGTATTTCAATTCTTCTTACAATCGGCTACGAGCGTGCTAAGCCAGTATTGGCAAGCAGATTTTCATATTTCCGCAGTGGGTCTTAGCATCTTGTCGTCGGCCTTTTTCTATACTTATGTCCTGATGCAAGTACCCGTTGGGGTGCTGTTTGATCATTATCAACCTGAAAAGTTGATTGCCAAAGCGGCAGCTACAGTTGGTTTAGGGTGTCTTGTCTTAGCGTTTACACATTGGTTTTGGCTAGGTTTTTTAGCGCGTTTAGCTATTGGAGCGGGTTGTGCTTTTGGTTTTGTAGGCATGTTAAAAATTACCTCGCTTATCTTCCAACCAAAGCGCTTTGCTTTCATGGTGGGCGTATCTGAGTCTTTTACCATGACAGGTGTAACCTTGGGTGTTGTATTATTAGCTTGGGTACTTACGTTTTCCTCTTGGCGTATCGACATGATGGTCTGCGGCTTGATGGCGCTCACGGGAAGCACGGTCGCGTTTATTATTGTTCGTTTACAGCGAGGCGATCTATCTGCACCGAAACAGCATCCATTTGCTTGGGGGCATGTATGGAAAAAATTGATATTAACCGCCAAAAATAAGCAAATTTGGCTAGGCAGTTTGTATGGATTTTTTATTTTTGCGATGGTTAATGTATTTACTTCACTTTGGGGCGTTGATTTTCTCGAGCATACACAAGCCTTAAATAGACAAAGTGCGGCGAATGTGATGTCAATGATTTTCATTGGCATAGCTATTGGCGGACCTATACTGGGTTTATTAACGCATCGTTGGGTAAGCCATCGCCAAGCTATGTCCTGCTGCGCGCTGTTATCGACCATATTGATGAGTTATTTGCTATGGATGCCTGTATTACCCCTATGGGTTTTATATACGGGTTATACAGTGATGGGTATGTTTTGTGCCGCATATATCCCCTGTTTCACTGTGATTAAGGACAATGCCCCCTCAGCTATTCAAGCTACGAGCTTGGCTTTTGCTAACATGACTATCATGGCAGGTGCGCCTGTATTGCAAACGTTGATTGGTATTATCCTTCAACATATGGGAGGGGCCGTTCATGCTTCTGCCTTTTCTTATCGTATGGCATTGCTGGTCTTGCCTGCAGGTATGCTTATTGCTTGGATTTTATGTTATTTTATTCAAGATGCCCGCCCCCATGCAACGGAGGCGGCGCAGTTGCCGTAATGTAAAATTACGCGCGCATCATGGCTAAACTTGTGTCTAACATGCGGTTAGAGAAACCCCATTCATTATCATACCAAGAAACTACCTTGACTAAAGAGCCAATAACGCGCGTTTCGCTGGCATCAACGATCGAAGATGCAGGGTTGTGGTTAAAATCAATGGATACTAAAGGTAGCTCGTTATAAGCCAAGATACCCTTGAGTGAGCCTTCTGAGGCTTCGCGCAGAATGCGATTAACTTCGGCAACATCCGTGGGTTTGGCTGCTGTAAACGTTAAATCAACCAAGGACACGTTTTGAGTGGGTACGCGTACGGCGTAACCGTCAAGCTTACCTGCAAGTTCAGGTAAGACTAAACCAACTGCAGCAGCGGCACCTGTCTTGGTCGGGATCATCGAAACAGTAGCGCTGCGCGCGCGACGTAAGTCACTGTGATTACTATCTTGTAAGACTTGATCATTGGTGAAAGCGTGGATAGTTACCATTAAACCTTGTACGACACCAACGGTGTCTGCTAACGGTTTAACTAATGGTGCTAAGCAGTTGGTGGTGCAAGAGGCATTCGATACGATAGTGTCGCTTGCTTTTAAAATCTTGTCATTGACGCCATAGACGATGGTTGCATCTACATCTTTGCCACCAGGCGCTGAAATTAATACTTTTTTAGCGCCGGCTTGTAAGTGTAATGCTGCTTTTGCACGTTCTGTGAATAAGCCGGTGCATTCATAAACAATATCAACGTCTAGCGCAGCCCAAGGTAATTTACTGGGATCACGTTCAGCAAATACTGCAATTGAATCACCATTCACAATAATTTGATCACCCGTGCTGCTAACATCGCCGGCAAAAATACCATGTGTGCTGTCATATTTAGTAAGATGTGCATTGGTATTGATATTAGCCATATCGTTGATGGCCACGATTTTAATCGCATGCTTATGGGGGCCTTCGTATAACGCGCGTAAAATATTGCGGCCGATACGTCCATAACCATTAATTGCAACACGAATAGTCATAAGATAGTTACCTCTTTAAAGTATATTTTTAAGCGGGCGTCATTAAACAGCTGACTTCATTGACAATAGCTTCTGTGCTTATGCCTAAAGCCTGATAAATTGCAGATGCAGGCGCCGATTCACCATAACGATTTAATCCGATTATTTTACCATCAAGTCCAGTATATTTATACCAAAAATCGCTAGCAGCCGCTTCTACCGCAATGCGATGGCGCACGGTCTTAGGTAAAACATACTCACGATAATCTGCAGGTTGCTTGTCAAATGTTGTTGTTGATGGCATTGATACCAGACGTACTTGCATACCTCTCTGGGCTAATTGTTCCCACGCATCCAACGCAATGGATACTTCTGAGCCTGTTGCTATTAAAATGAGTTCGGGTTCACCGTCACAATGGCGAAGAATATAAGCACCGCGTGCAATGTCGTTTTTGGCTGTCGCGGATTTGTTAAGCAGTGGCAAAGCTTGACGTGACAGTAATAAAGCGGTGGGTTCATCTTGATTTTCAATGGCGGCTTGCCAAGCCTGAGCTGTTTCTTCTACATCTGCTGGACGCCAGACTTGTAAATGCGGTGTTAGCCTTAACATAGCGGCATGTTCAATTGGTTGATGCGTTGGACCATCTTCACCTAAACCAATGGAATCATGGGTAAACACAAAAATAACACGTTGACGCATGAGTGCTGCCATACGCACGGCATTGCGAGCATAATCAACAAACGTTAAAAAAGTCGCCACATAAGGGATAAGGCCACCATAAACAGCCATGCCGTTGGCAATAGCACACATGCCAAATTCACGTACACCAAAATGTAAATAACGTCCCATCGGTGTTTGTGCACTAAAGCTGGTTTCATTGTCCCAATGCGTTAAATTGGACTCGGTTAAATCAGCAGATCCGCCCATAAGCTCGGGTAAATGAGGCGCAATGTTAGCAATACATAATTGTGAAGCTTTGCGTGTGGCGATGGGTTTAGTTTGAGCGGCCAATGTTTGATGAAGCTTACTGATGGTTTCCTTCCAATTAGCAGGTAATTGCCGCTTTTCTCTTCGCCAAAATGTATCGGCAAGTGCGGGATGCGCTTTAGCATACGCTTGCATCATTGTTTGCCAGCGATGTTCTAAGTCCTTACCTTGCGCGCGAGCGTCCCATGCTTGATAGATATTTTCAGGGACGGTGAATGGGGCGTGTTTCCAAGCTAGTGCTTCACGCGTGGCAGCAATTTCAGCACTACCAAGGGCAGCACCATGACATTTTGCATGGCCTGCTGCCGTAGGTGCGCCAAAACCAATAGTTGTTTTGCAACAAATAAGTGTGGGTTTATCGGTGACTACTTTGGCTTGTTGAATGGCTTGTTGAATGGCAGCGCTATCATGGCCATCTACATCGGTAATCACGTGCCAACCATAGGCTTGAAAACGTTCGGGTGTATTATCTGTAAACCATGCATCCACTTTGCCATCGATAGAAATACCATTATCATCCCAAAAAGCAATGAGACGACCTAATTTCCAGGTACCAGCAAGCGAGCATGCTTCGTGAGAGATACCTTCCATTAAGCAACCGTCGCCTAAAAACACATAAATATCGTGATCAATGACGGGAAAATCAGGACGATTAAATTCTGAGGCCATATGTGTTGCGGCCAGCGCCATACCGACAGCATTAGCAAGCCCCTGTCCTAACGGTCCAGTTGTTGTTTCAACGCCAGGGGTTAGTCCGTGTTCAGGGTGACCTGGGGTTTTCGAATGCAGTTGTCGAAAGTGTTTTAACTCATCTAACGACAAGTCATATCCCGTTAAATGGAGTAGCGAATACAATAGCATCGAGCCATGACCATTAGAGATCACGAATCGATCACGATTTGGCCATGTAGGATTAGCAGGATTATGGTGTAAATGATCTCGCCATAATACTTCGGCAATATCGGCCATACCCATAGGCATGCCAGGGTGCCCTGAATTTGCAGCTTCAACTGCGTCTATACTCAAAAAACGAATGGCATTGGCAAGCTCACGACGAGATAACATAGGAAAACCTCATGAATGCATATTAGATGGTCGATATTGTCTCAGAGTGGGGTATAAGTTGCAAATTGAAATGCATTTTCAGTGATTACGCGTATAGACGCTGTGGTGTAGGCATGCTAGACTCCGTGTAAATTTTAGGCATATGGATAACAATAGATGGCCATTAAACAATTTAATCTTTTAAAAACACAGCGATTTTTGCCGTTGTTTATTACACAGTTTCTTAGTGCATTTAATGATAATGTCTTTAAAAATGCACTGATTATTTTAATCACCTATGAAGCTTTAAATGACACTACCATTAATTCAGCCTTATTAATTAATATGATAGCCGCATTATTTGTTTTACCTTTTTTCCTGTTTTCTGCGACAGCGGGCCAAGTTGCTGATAAATATGAAAAATCCAGATTGATATCGACTATTAAGCTTGTTGAAATAGGTATCATGGCATTAGCAACCATTGGCTTTTATAAAGAGCAAATTACGCTACTGATGGTAACATTATTTTTGCTAGGAACACATTCGAGTTTTTTTGGTCCACTTAAATATGCTATTTTGCCTGATCACTTAAAAACAAAAGAACTTATTGCTGGCAATGGCCTCATAGAAGCAGGCACATTTCTTGCTATTTTATTAGGTACGATTATGGGTGGTATTCTTATTATCTATAAATTAGGTGAATTTATTATTTGTAGTGTATTGATGATGGCGGCTGTTATCGGTTGGATCAGTAGTTGGTATATTCCTCAAGCAAAAACAGACAATCCAAATTTAAAAGTCAGAGTCAATTTTTTAAAAGAAACAGTCAATATTATGGCGTATGCCAAAGCACATAAAGAAATTTTTATAGTAATAATAGCCATATCGTGGTTTTGGCTTTTTGGCTCTGTTTTTATAACGCAAATGCCTATATTTTCAAAGGTTATTTTACATGCAAATGAGCATGTTTTTACATTTTTTATTAGTATTTTTTCCGTCGGCATTGCGTTAGGGTCGTTATTATGTAATCGTCTTCTCAAGGGTAATGTGCATGCAACTTACGTTCCCTTAGGTGCTATAGGTATGATGCTGTTTACCGTCGATTTGTTTTTTGCAAGCCATAACCTAATACAAAATCAAAGCACGCCTTTATTAGGTGTTGCTAATTTGTTATCAACGGTTCATGGCGTGCGTGTCACTATCGATTTATTTTTTATTGCCTTAGCGGGTGGGATCTATACAGTACCTTTGTACGCTATTTTGCAACATCGAAGCGAGGTTGCGCATCGAGCACGGGTGATTGCCAGCAATAATATTATGAATGCATTGTTTATGGTGATTGCCGCATTATTAACAACGCTCGCGCTTAGCTTGGGCTATAACGTACTACAAGTGCTATTAGCTACATCATTGCTCAATATATTGATGGCACTCTATACGCATCAGTTAACAGTAATGAAGCACGGATAACATATCTCATTGACAAATGAGGCTTTGCCCGTTAGGATTTACATCCAAGCCCCTTCAACATGCAAGTTTGAGTGGCTTATAGATAGTGTGGTTTTACACAAACTTTTCAATGAGGTTAAAGAGGTCCATATGAACGTAACGCGTCGATTTTGGCAGTCTGTTGCTTTGGTAGGCCTGAGTGTCGTATTAGTGGGCTGCGAAGGCGGTATCAACAAGCAAGGTGTGGGTGCAGTCACTGGCGGCGCTCTGGGTGGCGTTTTGGGTAGTCAAGTAGGCCAAGGCAATGGTCGAACCGCTGCAATTATTGCAGGTACTTTGGGCGGCGCTTTGATTGGTGGTTCTATTGGTAAATCCATGGATACTGTTGATCAAATGAAAGCAAACCAAGCCTTAGAAAGCAACCGTAGCAATCAGACATCAACTTGGACTAACCCAGATAATAACAATACGTATGCGGTAACGCCAACAAGAACCTTTACGGGTGCTAATGGTCAGCCATGCCGTGACTTTAGCACGAATGCAACCATCGGCGGACAAAATCAAGCTGTTAATGGTACCGCATGCCGTGATAGCAGTGGACAGTGGCGCATTGTAAGTAACTAGAGGTTCTCCATCAATACTCGTCGTCTTTTAACCTGCTAGTTTTTGGTTTTGCCCAAGTGTAAGCGATACCCTTCCTCTCTTGGGGGAGGGTGACCGAAAGCCAGATGAAGGGTAATAAAGCCATCGCACAGTGATGACAAATGATATTGGAGTGATACCCTTGGCCGTCAAAATTAAAACTAGCTATCTTTGTCAAGCTTGCGGTGGCATGACTAGCAAATGGGTTGGCATGTGTCCACATTGTCAGGCTTGGAATACCCTAGTTGAAGAGCAAGTGCCAACGACATCAGCCATGAGTCAACGCTACGGCGGTTATGCAGGCAACAGCGATGCTCAAGTCACATTATTAGCAGATGTTCCGCACATTGAAGTTTCAAGAATTCCTACCGATTTAGATGAACTTGATAGAGTCTTAGGCGGCGGTATTGTGCCAGGCTCGGTGGTATTATTAGGCGGTGATCCAGGTATTGGCAAATCAACGCTTTTATTACAAACAGTTGCAACATTAGCGCAGAATATGCCTGTGCTTTATATTACTGGCGAAGAATCACTACAGCAGGTGAGTCTTCGCGCTAAGCGTCTTGAATTACCTATTGCGCCATTACAATTACTGACCGAGACATCGGTTGAGCGCATCATTGCTATTGCTAAACAACAGCAACCCTCGGTAATGGTTATTGATTCTATTCAAACAATGTATACCGAAGCCTTATCGTCTGCGCCGGGTGGTATTGGCCAGGTGCGTGAAAGTGCTGCGCAGCTGGTGCGTTTTGCAAAACAAACGGGCACGGCATTATTTTTAGTTGGACATGTGACCAAAGAGGGTGCCTTGGCAGGTCCACGTGTGCTTGAGCACATGGTGGATGCTGTACTTTATTTTGAGGGTGAATCCGATAACCGTTTTCGCATGGTTCGCGCGATTAAGAATCGTTTTGGTGCAGTCAATGAATTAGGTGTATTTGCAATGACGGAACGGGGCTTGCGTCCCGTCACGAATCCGTCGGCTATTTTTCTCTCGCGTGCGGGTCAACCGTTGCCAGGTAGTTGTGTGATGGTCACTTGGGAAGGTTCGCGGCCATTACTTGTTGAAGTTCAGGCCTTGGTTGACGATACCTCGCTTGCGAATCCTAGACGTGTCAGTGTGGGTCTCGAACAAAACCGCTTGGCAATATTACTTGCTGTATTGCATCGTCATGGCCGCATCGCGAGTTACAACCAGGATGTATTTGTCAATGTGGTGGGCGGCGTACGTCTCACAGAAACGGCTGTCGATTTAGCCTTACTTGCCGCTATTTTATCAAGTCAGCGTAATCGCGCATTGCCTATGCATCAAGTCATTTTTGGTGAAGTTGGATTAGCAGGCGAAATCCGCCCCGTGCAAAATGGTCAGGAAAGACTGCGAGAAGCTGCTAAACACGGGTTTACGCACGCTATTGTGCCCGCTGCAAATGCACCTAAAAAGCCGATCCCAGGTATGGAAATTCATGCAGTCAATCAGCTTAGTGAAGCTTTGGCCTTATTAGCATAAGAATAAAAGATATAAATTCATAAATATTATTGTGGTGAATAAGAAAGTCATGTATGATTGCCTGGTGAGTGACAGAGCCATAAATATAATATGAACGATAGTTACTTACAGTATGGTTATAATAACAATAGGATTTCTAATTATTATAAGAACAGCACTTGCTAGCCACGGTACGGTTAATGCAGGCGCAACAATTAAAACGCATAGTATCTCGCTCTCATGAATAAGTATAACAATAAGATCTAACCGCGGTTATTTAACAAAGGCGTTCCTGCGTCTGAAAACCCTATCTGAATATTGCTTTGCTTACCATGTATGAGGTAGTTTGCGTCTACTAGAATAAAGCATATGGCAAAAAAAAGCGTTGGGCGAACACAACGCCGTGCGTCAAAGGGGTCTGGGGATTCTGAATATACGCCAATCAACATTTTTAGACGGCGGTCACATAATAAAAAGGGTAGGATTGAGGAAAAGCCCTTTGGTGAGGTGCCCACAAGTTCTTCTTCAATGTCTGAAACAGATAGACAAGAAGGCATACTTCAGTCAGATGTCTCAAGCGATGTGTTAAAAACACATTATACAGAGTTTAAAACGACAAGTTATTCTCCCCAAAAGCCAGCATCGACAAAAAAACACCAAACACCGATAACACCTGGAAACACATCAGTCATTCGAGTGCCAAGTGAAATATGCATGACAAGGATAGGGCAACCAGTCCAGGTTCTGGCTTCCAAGTATGGTCAAACCAAACATCGTAAGCTCTCGGATTTTTGGAGCCAGGCAAAAGAACAGATAAAGTCATATGTTTCATCCGATATCCAGTTAGAGATTTTACATATCGTTTCAAGACAGTTAATGATTGCTGCAGATAGAGATCCAGATGCAGACGATAATTTATTTGTTGGTACAAAACATGCTAATTCAAGCATGATCTCATTTGAGCGTGCATTGCAAGCATTTACCCAAAAGCAAAGTATTAGTCCTTATATTTGGTCTAAGCTAATTGTGAATCAAGATGGGTTAGGTAAGTCATTGACTCTTTTTGTCAGTCAAGTCAGTCCGGGTGAGCTTGATCAAGATGCACTACCTTTAAATGATATTCCCTACTATCATATTACTTTTAAGCTAAGACTTACCAGCACGCCAGTTTTGGACTTTGAAAAAAACTGTTATGAAGCGCTTTGTAAGAAGTTCTGTCCACATGTATTGGCAGATCAATCATGGATAGATACGCATTGTGATAAAGAAAGTATGCCTGCTTTAGTGACAAATCAAGATGTTTATTCTAGTGAGGGCGCTGTCGAGAAAAGCAAGACAGTAAGAGTATTAGATTTTTCTCATATGGGTTATAAAGAGAATCAGAGCGTCAAAACACAAGTCTGTGATGTGGCGCCGTCCGGTTTTGATGATATGCCTTTTAGCTTCGAAGCTATTGAAGATCGGGGATTGGGTTTTGACTCTATGTCTTCGGGGCTTGATAATGAGCCTTTTAGTCTTGAGGATATACCGCTTAGCCCTGAAAATGCATCACTTAGATTTGGTCTTGATGACGAGGCTGTTGGTCCTGATGATGCGCTTTTTAGCCTTAAAAATACACCACTTAACAACGATGCCAATACACATACAGATGAAGTAGCAGTGAAAGTCGACGTTCTTTCCTCAGCTGCGACAGAGGGACGACCATCGTGTGCTTTTGGTGCACTCTTTTCTTCTCGCAGTGGTAAGCAAGCGCTCTCAATGATCGAATTAACCTTGCCCAAACTAGGGTAATTGCATAGCACAATGACTGAAAGGCAAAGGAGATGTACCTGTCGCCTTTCAATTTCTAGCTAGCCCTTAGACACCGCATTGCAAGTTGGCAAAAGGATCAGGATAGCCTGAAGTCAAAGACGACAGGTACAGGTGCTAGCATTCTTGCTCATGAGCGCAGTCAACCTCTGTATCGCCCAATTCTACCTGTAAGGTCACATGGTTGATGCGAAATTGTTTGCGTAAATCAGTACTTATTCGAGCATATTCGTTATCGGAGGGAGTGCCACCTGGCATGATAAGATGCGCAGTCATGGCTGTCTCATTGGTGCTTAAGCTCCAAATATGCAGATCGTGCACCATGTTAACGCCGGGTTGAATTTTTAAGTAATCAAGCACGGCATTGCGATCAACATGATAAGGTACGGCATCTAAGATCATATCAAGCGAATGACGCAGCAGACGCCAGGTGCTTATCAAAATGATAGCAACGATGACAAGACCCGCGATTGGATCAACAATATACCAACCGCTATAATGAATAACAATCGCAGCAACGACAACGCCAAAAGACACGAGCGCATCACCGGCTAGGTGTAAAAAAGCACCGCGGATATTTAAATCATCTTGTCCTTTCATAAATAGCATGGCGGTACCGCCATTGACGAGAATACCAATGACAGCCACAATCATGACAGTCATTGTATTGACGTGTTCTGGGTGAACGATATGCACAATGGCTTCGTAGACGATAATAGAACAAGTAGCCACCAGCATGAGTGCATTAACAAGTGCTGCCAAAATAGAAGTACGTTTAAAGCCATAACTGTAGCGATCAGATGAAGGTTTAGTCAGTAAATAACTGGCAATCCATGCGAATAATAATCCCATGACATCGCCTAGATTGTGTCCGGCGTCAGCCAACAAGCTGGTCGAGTGTGCAGCGATGGCATAACCTGCCTCAATCAGCGTAAATACTAGATTGGCCATGGTGGCAATAGCGAATGCTTTGTTAAAGCCTTGGCCACTGATATCAACATGGTGATGATGGCCATGACCATCATGGTGGTGACCGTGCCCATGGCTGTGACTATGATTGTGGCCTTTATCGTCATGCTTGTGTTCGTGGTCATGTGAACCGTGGTGATGGTGTGCGCCCATATCTGAGTTACCTTTACTTAATCATTTAACAAGCGCACATTGTATCAGATGACGCGTGGGTATGCCTAACATATTTCAACGGAGTACTTAATTAACATGATGTCCGCTTTCCCTCTTATCGTGGATGCTTTTTGTCTCCACAGAGACAATGTTGCAAAATGAAGCACGTCTTAATGTTGTCTTAAGCTTTCTTTGTTACGCTATGTGGATCTCAGGGTACTATGGAAAGCAGAGATGCTAATAATGTTCACACTTATGGAAGTAAGCTATAAAGTAAATAAAAATTTAATTAATTTTATCATAATAACTATAATGCATGGGTATCAATCATGAATAAAGAAGAAATACAAAAAATAGTGATTTTTGTTTTGTTGCATACGCCGGATCAAATAAAAAAATCGATTGATAAAAACAAGATGGAAATAATAGATTTTTTTAATAAAGTCATTGATAATATGGTTATTGAAAATTACAATGATATTTCATCTTCAATTAAATCTGAATTTGATCAAGCAATTTTAACTATTGAAGAAAAAATAAAACAAGATATGATTTTTCTTTTTTCAAATGCAGATGCTGTTGAACATGACGGCTTAAAAGAAGAAAAGCAAGCCTTGATAGAGCGCTGTCTCGAGGTTTTTAACATTGGACGTACTTTAAAAGAAAATTATTATGGTGACTTTATCAGGTTGTGTAAACGCAAAAATCCATCTTATTTTAATTCAGACAGCTCTCATGAGAGCGAAGTGCAAAGCCAGGTCAGTTCAATGACATCTTCCTCTGCATCGGTAGAGGTATGCGTAACACTAAACCTTGAACGACACGGGGTATTTGGTGGAAGTCGTCTTGCACTAGGTCGTCTACCGCGACTAGATATCGAGTCATTCGCAGATATCCCTAAGGGCATGGTATTATCCTAAAGATGTGTATCCGCAGTGGTTGTCGGTATCGCTGCTTGTAGGGCTGGCGGCTGATGTTGTTGGGCGACCACCAGACCCTTTAAGAGATTAAGCGCCTCTTGTAGCTGATAATCGCCTAGCAAATCGGCTGGTGCTTGGTTGGTCTTGCTGTTGATAGCCTTCGCATTTGCAAGATGATTCGTGAGGTCAGCTTCCCGGATCATAGCCATATTGAGCATATTCGCATCTTTCAGTGCTTTAACTTGCATCATAGGCACGCTAACATCAGGACGAATACCTTCAGCTTGAATCGAACGGCCGCTGGGGGTGTAATAAAGCGCTGTTGTTATTTTGATAGCATGGGTACTATCGAGTGGAATCACTGTTTGTACTGAGCCTTTACCGAAAGTTTTCGTGCCTAATAAAATAGCGCGGTGTTGATCTTGCAATGCACCGGCAACAATTTCAGCAGCAGACGCTGTACCTTCATTGATAAGCACAACAATGGGTGCACCTTTAAGCATATCACCAGGCGTTGCCCTTGCCTCAAAGTGGGCATCAGGAACACGACCAACGGTGTAAACGATCAGCGGATTATTGCCAAGTTTTGTGCTATCAAGAAATACATCAGCGACACTGATAGCTGATTCAAGCAATCCGCCTGGGTCATTACGTAAATCAAGGACCAAGCCTTTGAGCGGTTTATCTTGATTTTTTTTGACAAGTGCGGCTAAATCAAGTTGTAAATCCTTTGCCGTAGGATCTTGAAATTCAGCGATACGAATATAGCCGTAGCCTGGTGCTAATAATTCACTTTTGACACTTTGTACTTTAATCATCTGACGGGTTAGAGTGATTTCGCGTAGTGTATTATTTTGTTTATGATAAGTCATTACTTTAACGGTACTGTTTGCAGGACCACGCATGGTATTGACAGCATTATGTAGGTCGTCGGCCATGACGGGTTTATTATTGACTTTAACGATATAATCGCCAGAAACAATCCCTGCTTTTGCAGCGGGACTACCATCAATAGGACTGACAACAATGATATAACCATTGTCCGTACTAAGCTCAAGACCTATCCCTGCAAATTCGCCGGTTGTTTGTGTTTGTAATGCCGCCAGATCACTTGGGTCAAGATAATCGGAGTGCGGATCTAAGTTGGTGAGCATGCCACGGATCGCATTGTCAAATAAGGCGTCATCACCGACATCTTTGACATAATACTGTTTAATATCGGCCAAGGCTTGGGTAAAACGCGATACATCCCCTTGCGGCAAAATGGTCTGTGCTGCATCCCGATTACTTGTTTGGGTGGCTGGTGCTGAGGTGGGTAATGGGTTTGCCGAAGGCTCTGCTTTTGCAAAAACAGTAAATGCACAAAAGCAACAAATCATAGCCGCTAGGTAAGGTAATTGACGCATATAGCTCCCCTCAGGATGACTCAAGATGTCTGGCTTGCGCGATTCGAACACCAACTTTCGGGATCCACGGGCTCACCATCGTGTCTAATTTCAAAGTATAGACCGCTTTGTTCGTAACCGCCGCTTTCACCCACCTGCGCAATGGCATCGCCGGCACTCACCTTAGCGCCCACCTGTTGGTACAAGGTGCGATTGCGGGCATAGAGAGACAAATAACCATCGCCATGATCAATGATCATAAGCAAGCCAAACCCTTTAAGCCAACCGGAAAAGATAACCGTGCCAGGATAAATGGCGTGGACTGTTTGCCCTTCGGGTGCTTGAATGAGTGTGCCAGTATAAGTCAGCTCACTATCATTAATAGGTGTACCGAAATGCTCTATGATTTGCCCATTTGTAGGCCAAAATAACTGCCCTTGCATTTGAGAAAAAGGCACGGTAGGCAGCTGTGTTTGATTCGGTGATGATGCCTGCGCTGTTTGCAGCTGATTTACAAGACTGCTCAGTCGTTGGCGATCCGCATTGAGTTTCTCAAGTGTTAATTGATTAGTGTCAATCTCAGCATTAATTTTTGTTAAAAGTAAGTGTCTTGTTATCTGCTCTTCACGTAAATCATCTTGTTTTTGTTGTTGTACTGCTTGAAGATTTTTTAGTGTAGCCGTTTGCTCTTCTATACTTATTTCAGTTTGTTTTAGCTGTGTAAGTGTTATTGACAACGATTTGATGGTTTCTATACGTTGTTTGTTGAAATAATAAAAGTAATGACTCATCCGACTTATATTAGAAGCATCTTCTTGGTTAAGTAAAGTCTTAACACTATTCTGATCACCTAACATATAAGCTGAGCGAATCTGATTATTCAGGATACCTTGCTCTTCGTTAAGACGTTCTTCATCATTAAGTTTTTGTAAATTAAGCTTATCAAGTGCACGTTTTTGTATTTTTAATGCGTGTTGAATATTATGTAGATTAAGGGCGATTTGACTAATGAGTAACTCACTTTTACGAAGTTTATGCTCTAATAACATGCGTTCGCCGCGGGCATCATCAAGTGATTGTTTCACTTCACTGATTTTTGCGTCAATAGTAGAAATATCTTGACTGACATCAGCCAGACCCACGACGGGCATTAAACAGAAACTAAGTAAACAGATTAAAAAACGTGGCGAGCCCATAACCTCTATGTTCCTAACATGATAAGGGGCTTGCCGCTCATCTCTTGAGGGATAGGTAATCCCAGCAGGGTAAGCACCGTTGGTGCGATGTCGGCTAAGCTATGTGAGCCCTTTACCAATGTGGCGTTGCGCCCTAAAAAGCGTAAAGGAACGGGATCGCTGGTATGGGCTGTATGCGGTTGGCCAGTTATGGGGTCTTGCATGCATTCAGCATTACCGTGATCAGCTGTTAATAACAATTCCCCACCATATTGCGAGAGTGCTTTAATGACCCTACCTAAGCAGGTATCAATGGCCGAGATAGCTTGTTTGGTTGCTAATAAATTACCGCTGTGACCTACCATATCTGCATTGGCATAATTAACAATAATGAGATCATAGCGCTGACTCGCGATCGCTGCGATGAGTGCATCAGTGATTGCGGGTGCACTCATCTCGGGTTGTAAATCATAAGTGGCAACTTTGGGTGAAGCGATGAGCTGTCTGTCTTCCCCTTCCACAGGGGTTTCATTACCGCCATTAAAAAAGAATGTGACATGGGCGTATTTTTCAGTTTCAGCAAGGCGCAATTGTTTAAGGCCGTGTTCGGCCAAGCAATCAGCAAGACTGTGCTCAAGCGATGTAGGTGGGAATAAGATTTGCGTAGGCAAGTAATCCGCATAGTTGGTCATTGTAAAATAATGTATTTCAGATAACGGCCAAGGTCTATGAAAGTGCGTAAATTCAGGTGAAATAAAAGCTTCTGTTAACTCCCGTACTCTATCTGCGCGAAAGTTAAGACACAGAACAATATCGTCTTGGCTAATAGTTACTAAGGATTCACCGGGTTTTACAATGGTGGTTGGTTTAACAAACTCATCTGTTTCACCGGCGGCATAGGCAAGATGTAGCGCATCGATGGCGCTGCTTGCTTGACGCGTCGCTTGGCCTTCAACAAGTAGTCGATAGGCCGCTTCAACTCTATCCCAACGTTTGTCTCTATCCATCGCATAATAGCGTCCAACAAGCGAAACAATGCGACCTAGGGTAAACGCACCTAATGCGTCCTGAAGTTTATTCAGAGAATCCGTCGCACTTTTGGGGGGTGTATCGCGACCATCAAGAAAAGGATGGCAGTAGACCTCAGTGATGCCATGTGCTGCAAGCGCTTCGAGGATAGCAAGCCAGTGATTTTCGTGGCTATGCACACCGCCGGGTGACAAAAGTCCCATTAGATGCAATCTGCGTCCTTTTGCTGTTGCCTTGGCTATCAATGTTTGTAGTTGTGGATGATGATTTAATTGACCTGTTTCAATGGCATCATGAATTTTTGTTAAATCTTGTTGAATGACACGACCGAGTCCCATGGTCATATGGCCAACTTCAGAATTACCCATCTGCCCCACAGGCAGTCCCACGGCATGGCCTGAGCCTTCAAGTGAATCGCATAACGCATGCGCATTTAACCAGTCCCAATAGGGGGTATCGGCTTCTGTAATGGCGTTGCTTGGGTTGGCAGGTCGTTCGCCCCAACCATCTAAAATCATGAGTACTAAAGGTTTTTGTGACATGTCTTGATCTTTCCAGCCCACCCTTGCAGTGCAAGGAGTATATACCCAAGTGACTTCAAAATGCGAGTTTTTTGCTAGTACCTAATGAGAGTACAAAAAATGCCTGTATTCCCTTGCATATCATGGTGACCTCGGGGCAGGATAAGGGGCAAAAAAACCATCGCGCAGCGATGACAAAACGCGTTATAATGCCCTGACAAAGGAGGTTTCATATGGCTATACTCGCAGCAAATTGGAAAATGAATGGCTCACTGGCCCTGGTGCAAGCGTTTGCCGAGACCAAGATGCATTTTGCCCATTCAGCACATGAACTCTTATTTTTTCCGCCGTTTCCGTTGATTCAAGCTCTCCAACAAGCCTTTGAGGGCGCGCCATCTTTGCAAGTCGGTGCACAGAATGTGAGCCAATACGAAGCTGGCGCATACACAGGGGAAGTATCTGCCGCTATGTTAGCAGAACAAGGGTTAAGCCACGTGCTTGTCGGGCACTCGGAGCGTCGCCTTTATTTTGGTGAAACCAACGACATTGTCGCAGTCAAGGCATTACGTGCGCAAGCCCATGGCTTAGTGCCTGTGGTTTGCATCGGCGAAAGTTTGGCGGAGCGAGAATCCGGACAGACTTTTCGTGTGTTGAATGCACAAGTGCAAGCGCTAGCTGAGGCTGAAGTGCAGCTTCGTGATGGTTTATTATTACTGGCCTATGAACCAGTATGGGCGATAGGGACGGGATTGGCAGCAAGTCCTGCAGAGATTAGTCAAGTGCATGCGCATATCCATACCTGTCTAGCTGAACTTGTCGATGAGTCAGATTCGACGATCAGTATTTTGTATGGCGGTAGTGTGAATGCTAACAACATTGAAGCTATCTTAGCGGCACCGCATGTTGCAGGCGCGCTTATTGGTGGTGCTTCACTGAAGGTTGATGAGTTCTCGCGCATGGCTGTTTAACAATCTTCTTCGTTTTTAGATGTGGTTGCGTCAAATGAGCATATAATTTCTTGCATCTTCGACCAAGGCAGAGTAAACTCCTTCGCAAGTTACGTTAATATGGTTTTAGTTATGCAGCCGCTCGTTACAGTTGTACATTTATTGACATGTGTTAGCCTCATTGCCCTGGTGTTATTACAGCAAGGTAAGGGTGCTGAAATTGGTGCAGCCTTTGGTTCAGGTGCATCAAGTACTGTGTTTGGAAGTCCTGGAGCTAGTTCATTTTTATTTAAATTGACAGCAGTGCTCGCGCTTATCTTCTTCGTCACTAGCGTTGCGCTTGGCCATATGGCGACCTCACAAATTAAGCAAAACAATAACTTGGATTTGCCCGCTGCTTTATTGCAGCAACAACAGTCTGCGCCAACGAATGGCCCAGCACCTGCGCCTTTACCGCAGTCATAATATCCTAATGCCGAAGTGGTGGAATTGGTAGACACACCATCTTGAGGGGGTGGCGCCGCGAGGCGTGCCGGTTCGAGTCCGGCCTTCGGCACCATCTTGTTTTTGAATAAGAGGTTGCTTTGCATGTTGACCCTATATTTGCCGGTACTTATCTTTATGGTGATAGGTGTTGTCATCGGCTGCTTGCCACTACTGGCTACGAGATTACTCATCAAGCAACGTCCAGATACGGCTAAAAATGCGCCTTATGAGTGCGGTTTCGAGCCATTTGAAGATGCGCGCCGCCCCTTTGACGTGCGATATTATTTAGTTGCCATTTTATTCATTATCTTTGATTTAGAAACCGCGTTTATGTTTCCGTGGGGTGTTGCCCTTCGCGATATTGGTTGGCTTGGTTTTGGTGCGATGATGCTGTTTCTGAGCATTCTCATGGTTGGCTTCGTCTACGAATGGCGACGAGGAGCCTTAGAATGGGAATAACAGATTCACTTACGAAGCAAGGTTTCCTAACGACCTCCGTCGATGCACTGATGGAGTGGGGTCGAACCGGCTCTATGTGGCCTATGACTTTCGGTTTGGCGTGCTGCGCGGTTGAAATGATGCACACCGGTGCCGCGCGTTATGATTTAGATCGCTTTGGCGTGATGTTTAGACCAAGCCCAAGGCAGTCAGATGTCATGATAGTTGCGGGTACTTTGTGTAATAAGATGGCGCCAGCATTGCGTAAAGTGTACGATCAAATGTCCGAACCTCGATGGGTGATCTCTATGGGTTCTTGCGCCAATGGTGGTGGTTATTATCATTATTCCTATTCGGTTGTCCGTGGCTGCGATAGGATTGTGCCTGTCGATATTTATGTACCTGGTTGTCCACCGACGGCTGAAGCCTTATTGTATGGCATTATTCAATTACAAAATAAAATTAGACGTAAGCAAACGTTGATACGAGAGGACTTAACATGAGCACCGTATCACTTCTGATTGAACGATTACAAAAGCATTTTCCAGAACAGCAAATCGAGATATCTTTTGGTGAGGTTACCTTAACGCTCACGCCACAAACATTAAAATCGATAGCGAATACATTACATACACATCCTGATTTTGCGTTTGAAGCATTGCAAGATGTGTGTGGTGTTGATTATTTAGATTATGGTTTAAGCGAGTGGATCGCTGAAAAAGCAACAGGTAAAGGTTTTGAGCGCGCAGCACTTCGCGATAAAAAAATCAATATCTTAGAAAGACAAGGACCGCGGTTTGCTGTTGTATATCACCTGCTTTCTTTAACGCATAACTGGCGCTTACGGATCATGATATTATTAGATGAACCGTTAATGGTGCCCTCTGTTGTTGATATTTGGCCTTCAGCCAATTGGTTCGAGCGCGAGGCTTTTGATTTATTCGGTATTTTATTTGAAGATCATCCAGATTTACGACGTATTCTCACAGATTATGGCTTCATAGGACATCCTTTCCGTAAAGACTTTCCCCTAAGCGGTTATGTTGAAGTACGCTATGACGCGACATCTGGCAAAGTCGTTTATGATCCCGTCGATATTGTGCCACGCACGCTGGTGCCTAAAATGATTCGTCGTGATCAACGTTATGCTGATGATGATAGTGCGAGAGGAGCATCATAACAGTGCCTGATTTACGCAATTATACACTTAACTTTGGTCCACAACATCCTGCTGCACATGGCGTTTTGCGTTTAGTGCTAGAAATGGATGGTGAAGTGATTGTGCGCGCTGATCCACATGTGGGTTTATTGCATCGTGCCACAGAAAAGCTTGCAGAAACCAAACCATTCAATCAAAGTATTGGTTATATGGATAGACTCGATTATGTATCGATGATGTGTAATGAGCATGGTTATGTCTTAGCGATTGAAAAATTATTAGGGGTTACACCACCGGTACGTGCACAATATATACGTGTGATGTTTGATGAAATCACGCGTATATTAAATCACTTATTATGGTTAGGCGCACATGCGCTTGATATCGGTGCGATGACAGTTTTTTTGTATGCTTTTCGTGAACGTGAAATGCTTATGGACTGTTATGAAGCGGTATCGGGTGCAAGATTGCACGCAACTTATTATCGTCCAGGTGGTGTTTATCGCGACTTACCCGATAGTATGCCGCAGTATCAAGCCTCTCCTTGGCGAAGTGCAGCTGATGTTGCCAAACAAAATGCAGATAGACAAGGCTCTTTACTCGATTTTATCGAGGCATTTACCGATACATTTCCACAAAAAGTGGATGAGTATGAAACCTTGCTTACCGATAATCGTATTTGGAAACAACGTACAGTCGATATTGGTATTGTCAGTCCTGAGCGCGCTAAAGCGCTTGGATTTAGTGGCCCTATGTTGCGAGGCTCCGGGGTTTTATGGGATTTACGTAAGCATCAGCCATATGAAGTTTACGATAAACTTGATTTTGATATTCCTTTAGGTAAAAACGGTGATTGTTACGATCGGTATTTAGTCCGCGTAGAGGAAATGCGTCAATCGAATCGGATTGTTAAGCAATGTATTGATTGGTTACGTAAGCATCCCGGTGAAGTGATGCTCTCGCAACACAAAATAACACCACCAACAAGGGCTGAGATGAAAGGCGATATGGAGTCGCTTATTCATCATTTCAAACTATTTACTGAAGGTTATACAGTGCCTGTCGGTCAAGTTTATGCAGCTGTCGAGCATCCCAAAGGTGAATTTGGTGTATATCTCATATCTGACGGTGCAAACAAACCGTATCGTTTAAAAATTCGCCCACCAGGCTTTTCACATCTTGCCGCATTGGATGAAATGTGCAGAGGGCATATGCTTGCCGACGTTGTTGCCATTTTATCGAGTCAAGATATTGTATTTGGGGAGATAGACCGTTAATGTCTGATGATCAATCACATCTATTAAGTGAAGCCGTACGCGCTGAAATTGATATCTGGTTAGCAAAATATCCAGCTGACCGTAGACGCTCAGCATTATTACCTGCCTTGCATGCAGCACAAGATGCTAATGGTGGCTATCTGACAGATGATCTTATTGCCGCAACAGCTGACTACATAAAAATACCCCGTGTTTTTGGTTATGAAGCGGCTAGTTTTTATTCGATGTACGAATTAAAACCCGTTGGGAAACACAAGATTTTTGTCTGTACTAACGTGTCCTGCATGCTAAATGGTTGTGACAGTTTGGTTGCCCATTTAAAAAATAAACTGGGTGTCGGCTTAGGTGAAACGACAGCTGACGGTAAAATTATGCTTAAAGAAGTCGAATGCTTAGCTGCTTGTGGCGGTGCACCAGCTATGTTGGTGAATAAAACGTATTATGAAAATATGACCCCTGCCAAAATAGATGAAGTGTTGGAGCAATTACCATGAGTGTTATTGAAACCGACCAAGTTTGTTTTCGCAATCAACAATTATCTCAGCCATGGACTTTAGCTACCTATGAACAAAGTGGCGGTTATGCCATATGGCGCAAAATACTTGCAGAGCAAACACCCCCCGAAACGATTATTGAACAGTTGAAATTAGCATCACTACGTGGCCGTGGTGGCGCAGGTTTTCCAACAGGTCTTAAGTGGAGTTTTATCGCAAGAAATGCACCTGGGCAAAAATATGTGGTGTGTAACTCTGATGAGGGAGAGCCTGGTACTTTCAAAGATCGCGATATTCTTAGATTTAATCCACATCAATTGATTGAAGGCATGGCTATTGCTGGTTATGTGATGGGTGCTACCGTTGGTTACAATTATATTCGTGGCGAATTTTATGAACCTATTGCAAGGTTTAAGGCCGCATTAGAAGAAGCTTATGCTGCAGGTCTTTTAGGTAAGAATATTCTGGGTAAGGGTTTTGATTTTGATTTACATTATCATGTCGGTGCAGGCGCTTATATTTGTGGCGAAGAGACCGCATTGCTTGAATCGTTGGAAGGTAAACAAGGTAAACCAAGATTTAAGCCGCCATTCCCTGCTAATTACGGACTTTATGGCCGACCTACCACGATTAATAATACGGAAACTTTCGCATCAGTCCCTGTTATTCTTGCTCGAGGAGCCGAATGGTTCCTACAAGCGGGTAAGCCCAATAATGGTGGTTATAAAATCTTTTGTGTATCAGGTCATGTCAATAAGCCTGGTAATTATGAAGTGCCACTCGGGCTTCCGTTTAGTGAATTATTAGCACTTGCTGGTGGTATGAAAGCAGGCAAGAAATTAAAAGCCGTGATTCCTGGCGGTTCGTCTGCACCGGTATTGCCAGCAGATATTATGATGGCAACGGATATGGACTATGACAGCATTGCCAAAGCAGGTTCCATGCTAGGTTCTGGCGCTGTGATTGTCATGGACGAAACGACATGTATGGTGAAAGTATTGGCACGTATTTCTCATTTTTACTATGAGGAGTCGTGTGGACAATGTACGCCGTGTCGTGAAGGTACTGGTTGGATGGCGCGTGTTGTGCATCGTATTGAGCATGGGGAAGGTCGTCCAGAAGATTTGGATTTATTATTGGATGTGGCAGGTAAAATTGCCGGTCGAACTATTTGTGCGTTAGGTGATGCAGCAGCAATGCCAGTTCAAGGTTTTTT
Source organism: uncultured Legionellales bacterium (assembly GCA_945957175.1). GTDB lineage: Bacteria > Pseudomonadota > Gammaproteobacteria > UBA1113 > UBA1113 > CAMFJL01. The sequence goes on along the minus strand of CAMFJL010000008.1, from coordinate 33,491 downwards.
AAAGCACTTTCGTGATGAATTTGCTTATCATATTACGCATAAACGTTGTTTAGTGGAGTCTTCAATATGAGTAATTTACTTGAAATCCATATTGATGATCAAACTTTACAGGTTGAGCCTGGGCGGATGATTATTGAGGCGGCGGATCAGGCAGGCATTGCTATTCCACGTTTTTGTTATCATAAAAAATTACCAATTGCTGCAAACTGCCGTATGTGTTTAGTGGATGTTGAAAAATCAGGTAAACCTTTACCTGCGTGTGCAACGCCTGTGACGCACGGCATGGTTGTGCGTACGCATTCACCCAAGGCATTAGAAGCACAACAATCCGTAATGGAGTTTTTATTAATCAACCATCCACTGGATTGCCCCATCTGCGATCAGGGTGGGCAATGTGAATTACAAGACGTAGCGATGGGATATGGCAAGGATATTTCACGTTATCATGAAGGCAAGCGCTCCGTGCATGACAAAAATTTAGGTCCTTTGATATCAACGGATATGACGCGTTGTATTCATTGCACCCGATGCGTGCGCTTTGGACAAGAAATTGCAGGCATTCCTGAGCTTGGCACAATTGGCCGTGGTGAACATACGGAGATTTCTACCTATATTGAAAAGAGTTTAGACTCAGAATTATCAGGCAATATTATTGATTTATGCCCGGTAGGTGCGTTAACGTCTAAGCCATTTCGCTTTACTGCCAGACCCTGGGAATTGACACAAGCAGATAGTATTGCGCCACATGACTGTGTTGGCTCGCATATGGCGCTTCATTGTCGCGGTCAAAAAGTATTGCGTGCAGCGCCACGCGAGTGTGAATCCCTGAATGAAACATGGTTATCTGATAGAGACCGATTTAGCTACACGGGGCTTAATCATCCTGATCGTTTACAAACACCCATGATAAAAGTTCATGGTGAGTGGCAAGAAACTGATTGGCCAACCGCGCTGAATACTGCTGTACGTCAACTGCTATTGACGATACAAGGGCATGGCGCCGAACAAGTAGGTGCGCAAATCAGTCCAAATTCGACGGTGGAAGAGTTTTATTTACTGCAAAAATGGTTGCGTGGCCTTCATGTCCCGCATATTGATCATCGGATTCACCAGGTCGCACCGAGTGCGCAATTAAGAAATACGCCACCTGGCTTAGAAGGAACGCTGACTAGTTTAAATCAACAAGATTTGATTGTACTTATTGGCTCTTACTTACAGCGCGAACAACCAATTATTGCACATCGCGTGCGTCAATCAACACTCAATGGTGGTCATGTTGTTTTGATTGGTAGTGTTGATCCTAAACATAATTTCGATGTGGCTGCGCGAGCGCAAATTAAGCCAAGTGAGCTTGCGCGTACTTTAACAAATCTTATTACAGCTGTAGCCAAAGCTACACAGCAACCTTTACCATCAGGGTTTCCAGCTGTCATACCGAGTGCTGCAGATGAAACCTTAGCAAAAGCCTTACTTATCCAAGGTAAATGCACATTACTCGTAGGACAGATTGCTCAAAATCATGCGGATGCAGCAATTATTGAAGCTTTATCACGCCATTTAGCTCAACTATTATCAGCGCAATTTGGTTTGCTCACGCAAGGTAGTAATAGTGCGGGAGCCTGGCTTGCAGGTGCTGTACCCCATCAAAAACCAGGATTAGCAGAAGAAAGTACGAAAGGGTTAAGTGCAGCCAAACAATGGTCAGCCAAGCTTAAATCCTATATTTTGGTGAATATGGAGCCAGAGGTTGACTCAGCTTCACCCGTAGAAGCGTTAGCTGCGTTGAAAGCGGCTGAGACAGTTATTTGTCTAACGCCTTATGTCACGCCTGCCATGCTGGATTATGCTGATATCTTGTTGCCTACAGCCACATTTGCAGAAACAGCGGGGACTTTTGTGAATGTTGAGGGCACTTGGCAGTCATTTACCGGTGCGATATCACCACCGGGCCTTGCAAGACCCGCATGGAAAATATTGCGTGTGTTAGGTAATCTCACTGAACAGCCGGGATTTGATTACATTTCTTCGCAGGCGATATTAACGGAAGTGAAAGCCCAATGTGATAGTGCGACAGCTGCTTCACCTACAACGATTGCTTGGCCGACAACTACCGCGCAGCCGATCCTTGAAGGTTTTGAGTGTATCACTTTTTGGCCTATTTACCGGGTTGATGCGATTACCAGGCGTAGTGAAGCGCTACAACAAAGTGCAACAGCAGAAGGGCCGTGTATATGGTTGCATCCCAATTTAGCTCATCGTTTGAGCTTGCAAGAAGGTGAGTTTGCGAAAGTAGGCGGGCAAAATGCTAGCTGGGTGCATTTGGCGGTGCGTTTAACGCCGCGAATTCCTGAAGATGCAGTGTATATACCTGCCGGATTTACTGAAACAGCGTTTGCCGCTGCTTTTAGTCAAGTCTATGTAGAAAGAGGTGAATGCAGATGATAAAGCAAGGGATACTATTTCTGCTACCACTGATTTGGATAGTCATTAAAATTGTGATTGTGTTAGTGCCATTATTAGTTGCCGTAGCGTATTTGACACTGGCAGAACGCCGCGTCATTGGTGCGATACAAGTGCGAATAGGTCCAAATCGTGTGGGACTTTGGGGATTTGGACAACCCATTGCGGATGCTGTAAAACTTTTTTTTAAAGAGTCTATCAGCCCAACTGCGGCCAGTCGTAAGTTATTCATTTTTGCGCCTGTTATTTCTTTGGCACCGGCACTTGCTGCATGGGCCGCCATACCGTTTCAATCAGGCTGGGTGCTTGCGAATATTAATGCAGGTGTTTTATATATTCTAGCCATGACATCTTTAGGCGTTTATGGCATTTTAATTTCAGGCTGGGCCTCTAATTCAAAGTATGCTTTTTTCGGTGCAATGCGATCGGCTGCACAAGTGATTTCATATGAAATTGCGATGGGGTTCGCGCTCGTTGGTGTATTGATGGCTGCCGGCAGTGCCAATTTCACGCAAATTGTACTGCATCAACACGGCGGATTTTGGCATTGGTATTGGTTACCGTTGCTACCCCTATTTGTTGTTTATTGGATTTCAGGTATCGCTGAGACAAATCGTTTACCTTTTGATATGGCGGAAGGGGAGTCAGAGATAGTTGCAGGTTTCCATGTTGAGTATTCCGGCATGGGATTCGCTCTGTTTTTCTTAGCAGAATATGCCAACATGATTTTAATTTCAGCGCTTGCGGCTTTACTCTTTTTAGGTGGGTGGTTATCGCCGTTTGAGGGTATCCCAGGTCTTGCCTTCTTATTCGCATGGGTTCCTGGTATTATTTGGTTTGTTATCAAAATTTCGATGTTTTTATTCTTGCTTATTTGGATTCGGGCTACTTTGCCGCGCTATCGTTACGATCAAATTATGCGTTTAGGATGGAAAGTGTTGATTCCTGTGACGCTGGTGTGGATTGTGTTATTATCTATTGCTATCTTAACGCATTTACCACCGTGGTTTAATTAATACTTTAAAGTAACTTGAGTATATATCGATGAAAAAGTCTGCTAAATCCTACACACGAAGTTTTCTTTTATGGGAGATTTTCGTTGGCCTTAAGCTGACATTGCGTTATTTTTTTGGTGAGAAAATAACAATTCAATTTCCAGAAGAAAAAACACCACTTTCTCCAAGATTCCGAGGGCTACATGCACTAAGACGCTATCCCAATGGCGAAGAGCGCTGTATTGCTTGCAAATTATGCGAGGCTGTTTGTCCTGCCTTGGCTATTACCATTGAATCAGAGCCTCGTGAAGATGGGTCTCGTCGCACTACGCGTTATGATATTGATTTATTTAAATGTATCTATTGCGGTTTTTGCGAAGAGTCATGTCCTGTCGATTCTATTGTTGAAACCAGTTTGTCGCACTATCATTTCGAGGCGCGTGGTGAGAATATCATGACAAAACCAATGTTGCTTGCTATCGGCGATAGATATGAAAACAACATTGCAAAAGAGAAGCTTGCAGATGCGCCTTATCGTTAATTTTTTATGTGCATAGCTCGGTTTCATTGAAAATATGCCCTTCTTCCATTGTGAGAGAAGGTGCCGCGAAGCGGCAGATGAGGGCAAAAAACATCGCGTAGCGATGACAAGTATAGTTACAGTGGAGTAGAACATTTATGTTCCTTGAACCTTACAGCTTATTATTTATTGTGTTTGCCGCACTGTTAGTATTTGCGGCCGTGATGGTTGTTTGCAGCAGAAATCCAGTGACATCAGCCCTTTATTTGGTCTATGCATTTTTTAATGCGGCTATTTTGTGGATGCTTCTCTATGCAGAATTTTTGTCGCTCGTGCTAATCTTTGTCTATGTTGGTGCGGTCATGACTTTATTTCTATTCGTTGTGATGATGCTCAACATCGATGTTGCTGTGTTACGGCAAGGTTTTGTGCGTTATTTACCCTTGGGTGTTCTTGTTTTAGCGCTGATGGCAGGTATTATGATAGTGGCTATTCGTCCGCTTCATTATGTAACAAGCAATAGCGTCAGCCTCATGCAAGCCAATAATATTCATAGTATTGGTATCGCATTATTTGATAGACAAATGGTTTATCCATTTGAGCTTGCGGGTGTCCTGTTATTGGCTGCAATTCTCTCTGCCATTATGTTAACGCATCGAGGCCGCCCTTCACGTAAGGTGCAAGATATCAATGCTCAATTAGCAGCAAGCAAAGCAGATAGGTTAACAATTGTTAATATACCATCTAAAGCTGCACCAGGTGAGGAACCATCCGTATGAGCCCTGTTGTTAATTTACCTAGTTGTCTTGCATTAGGCGCACTCGTTTTTAGCATTGGTATTGCGGGTATTATGCTGAATCGTAAAAACTTAATTTTGTTGTTGATGTGCATTGAGCTAATGTTGTTAGCCGTGAATATTAACTTTATTGCAATCAGCCATTTTTTAGGCAGCATCTATGAACAAATTTTTGTTTTTTTTATCCTGACAGTTGCTGCAGCAGAAGCCGCAATTGGCCTTGCTATTTTGGTGGTGCTGTTTCGTGCCAAACATACCATTAATGTTCAAAAACTTGATGATTTGAAGGGTTAACAGTGAATACACTTATTTTACTTAGCTTAATCATTTGTATTGCGCCGATGATAGCCGCTATTATCATTGGTTTGGTATCTAAGCGTGTTGGAAATACTATTGCACATAGCGTGACCACAGTATCGGTCGGTATTGCTTTTATCCTTGCGTGTTATCTTGCAAAGTTGGTGTTTATTGATAATCAAGTGGCTAACGCGAATGTATATACTTGGGCGTTGAGTGGTGCTTTTCAATTTTCCGTTGGCTTCCTTGTTGATAAGCTGACTGCCTTGATGATGTTAACAGTCACTTTTGTATCGTTATTAGTGCATGTGTATAGCATCGGCTATATGCGTGGAGATGCAGGTTATGCACGTTTTTTTAGCTATATTTCATTATTTACTTTTGCCATGTTGATGCTGGTGGGGGCTAATAATTTCTTACAGCTTTTTTTTGGTTGGGAAGGTGTAGGGCTTGTATCTTATCTGTTAATTGGTTTCTGGTATCAACGTGAAAGTGCTAACCAGGGTAGCTTAAAGGCCTTTATCGTGAACCGTATTGGTGACTTTGGCTTTATCCTAGGTATTGCGGGCATTCTGAGTTATTTTGGTAGTTTAGATTATGCTACAGTGTTTCAAGCAGTCCCTGCTGTTGCTGCGAATAATACAATGCTTGGACTTACGCAACATTGGCAAGTGGGTGTTATCAGCCTTATTGCCATCCTTTTATTTATTGGTGCGATGGGTAAATCAGCACAGGTGCCATTGCATGTGTGGTTACCTGAATCGATGGAAGGTCCTACACCGATTTCTGCACTGATCCATGCTGCAACCATGGTTACTGCGGGTATCTATATGGTGGCACGTTTGTCACCGTTATATGAATATGCACCTGCCGCACTTAGCTTTATTTTGGTGATAGGTGCAACGGGTGCTTTATTTACAGGTATTCTCGCAATTGTTCAAAATGATATTAAGCGTGTAGTTGCCTATTCAACACTATCACAATTAGGCTACATGGTGGCTGCGCTCGGTGTTTCTGGCTATTCTCTCGGTATTTTCCATTTAGTAACGCACGCCTGCTTTAAAGCATTACTCTTTTTAGCTGCAGGTTCAGTGATTATTGCCATGCATCATGAGCAAGATATGCGAAAAATGGGCGGTCTTTGGCGCTATCTGCCGGTAACCTATATTTGTTTTCTTATCGGCGCCTTGTCATTAAGTGCGATACCACCCTTTGCTGGTTTCTTTTCTAAAGATGCTATCATCGATATCATTCGCAATAGTCAAATGCCAGGCTCAAGTTATGCGTATGCCTGTGTGTTGGCCGGTTCTTTTGTGACAGCCTTTTATGTCTTTCGTGCGTTCTTTATGACTTTTCATACCGATTGTCGTGTGGATGCAACGGTGCGTGAGCATTTGCATGAATCACCGGGCGTTGTGTATTGGCCGTTGATCATCTTAGCTATTCCTTCCGTGATTATCGGGGGATTATTAGTGAATGGTTTAGCCTTACAAGGCGATTTATTAGGTAGCGCTATTACGGTGTTACCAACACATAGTGCAGCGCTTCGTTTAGAGGATGATTATAGTGGTGCCTGGGCTATGCTAGCTCATGCTTATTTAACACCTGCATTCTGGTTAGCGTGCTTTGGCATTGTCGTTGCGTGGTTTTGTTATATGTCTCAGCCACATATTCCTGCATGGGCGGCTAAACGTTTTTCATTGCTTTATCGTATATTAGTAGATAAATATGGATTCGATAGTTTTAACGATTGGTTCTTTGTAAGAGGTACCCGCAACCTTGCGAGGTTTGCTTATCGTATTGGTGATGTTAAGTTGGTTGATGATTTCATGGTTAATGGCTCTGGTAGGCTTATTAGCTGGTTGTCATCAGTTACTCGTCGCGTTCAATCAGGTTATTTATATCATTATGCCTTGATTATGATAGTCGGTCTCTTGTTATTAATGATTTGGTTAGCAAAATAATTGTTTTAGGAAAAGTTTTCATGAGCCAGTTACCATTACTGAGTCTGCTTATTTGGCTGCCCATGTTAGGTGGGGTACTTGCTTTGTTTGCCCATGGCGATGCGCATGCGAATAAAGCACGTTGGATTGCCATCATTACCTCTGTTGTGTGCCTAAGCCTTTGTGTTCCCTTATGGATGCATTTTGATATCAGTACAGCAGCGATGCAATTTACTGAGCACGACGCTTGGATTCCGCAATATGGTATGGTATATAGCCTGGGTGTTGATGGCATTGCCATGCCGATGGTCGTATTATCAACCTTCACAACATTAGTTGTTGTGCTTGCCTCATGGCAGGCGATTAAAGTGCGCGTTGCTCAATACATGGCAACCTTTTTGATTATGCAGGGCATGATGGTTGGTGTCTTTTGTGCCTTGGATTCTGTTTTGTTTTATATCTTTTGGGAAGCCATGCTTATTCCTATGTATCTTTGTATCGGTATGTGGGGTATGGAAAATCGTACATATGCTTCCATAAAGTTCTTTATTTATACTTTTTTCGGCTCAGCGTTGATGCTAGTTGCTATTTTATATTTACGCATTCAATCAGGCTCTTTCAGTATTATGAGCTTTTACAACGTGCCTTTATCGATGCCTGTGCAGATTTTAATTTTCTTTGCTTTCTTTTTAGCATTTGCGGTGAAAGTACCCATGTGGCCATTTCATACTTGGCTGCCAGATGCACATACCGAAGCACCGGCAGGTGGTTCGGTCGTGTTAGCAGCTTTAATGTTGAAGATGGGTGTGTACGGTTTTTTTAGGTTTAATTTACCTATTGTGCCAGATGCATCTAACGCCTTATCGTGGATGATGATAGTGTTATCATTGATAGCGATCATTTATATTGCTTTTGTGGCCATTGGTCAAACAGATATGAAACGGTTAATTGCTTATTCGTCCATTGCGCATATGGGTTTTGCTACCTTGGCCTGCTTTATTATCTACTTGGTGGTTAACCGTTTGGATAATATTCAAGATGCTTATATGAGCCTTGAAGGTGCTATGGTACAGATGATCTCCCATGCATTCAGTACAGGCGCAATGTTCTTTGGGGTGGGCATTCTTTACGAACGGCTACACAGTCGTTATATCCATGATTTTGGTGGTGTTGTAAATACGATGCCAGTGTTTGCAGCATTGTTTATGTTATTTGCGATGTCCAATGTAGGCCTTCCTGGGACCTCGGGTTTCGTTGGCGAGTTCATGATTATTTTGAGCGCTTTCCAAGCAAGTTTCTGGATAGCTTTTTTAGCTGCGACAACAATGATTTTTGCTTCAGTCTATACACTATGGATGTATAAGCGTGTCTTTTTTGGCAAAATCACCAATCCTGCGGTAAGTGAGTTTAAAGAAATACACGGTTCTGAATATGCTGTACTAGTGATTCTTGCTGTTTTTGTTATTGGTATTGGCATTTATCCACTACCATTATTGAATGTATTTCATGCTTCAGTTGGCCATTTATTGACGTTAAGTCAAGTAAGTAAATTAGGTGTTGTTTTAAGTTAGTTTGAAAGACGGTGGGTACATAAACCACTTAGCTTCAAAATGTGAGTTTTTGACTCCACTCACTGCAGTCAAAGGCTATCCTCTTCTTTTGCAAGAGAGGGTGGTCGAAAGCTGGATGATGGGTATGTTCACAGTATAATAGGGTTAAGATATGTCTGCTATTCCATTTATCACGCCATGGTTCTCACCGGAAGCTTTTCTGGTATTGATGATTTTATTGACAGTACTTGTCGATGTGTTTTTGCGTGATCGCTTTCCACTATTAACGTATCGCCTTTCCCTATTTGCTTTGCTGGGTGCTGCCGTATTTAATCAATTTATGTTATTACACCCACTTTCTATCACGTGGGGTGATTATGCGGGTTATCAGATTGATCCCTTTGCTATGCTGGTCAAACTCTTAGTTTATGGCATGGGCTTTTTAGCGATGATATATTCACGGCCCTATGTTGAAAAAAATATGCCGGCACGGGGAGAATTCTATGCACTTTTCCTTATTGCTATTCTGGGTGTTTCAGTACTTGCTTCAGCAAATACCTATTTAACACTTTATTTAGGCCTTGAATTGTTATCGTTACCCTTTTATGCCCTGGTTGCTATGCAACAAAATGAACATCAAGGTGCTGAAGCGGCGATTAAATATTTTGTATTGGGTGCAGTGGCTTCAGCTGTTTTATTATTTGGTATTACGCTTATTGTGGCGGCGACCGCAGGTATTGAGACAGTTCCCGGAATGCAATTAACCATTCAACACTATTCACTCATGGTTGCGTCTGCAGCAACGCCAGATAGTGCGATGGCCATTAAAGTAGGGGTTGCTTTTTTATTGCTTGGAGCGGCCTTTAAGTTAGGCGCTGCGCCGTTTCATATGTGGGTACCTGATGTTTACGAAGCGGCACCTGTGCCAGTAACTTTACTTATTGCCAGCGTGATTAAGGTGGCTGCTTTAGCACTGACGGTGCGATTGTTTGTAGGAGATGTGACGGGTACAGCAATGATTATGTATCCGCTTATGGGCGTTGCTGTTATCTCGATGGCTTTTGGTAACTTGGTTGCGATTGTCCAAAAGAACCTACGACGCATGTTAGCCTATTCATCCATTGCCCATATGGGGTATATGTTATTAGGCCTTATTGCCAATGACAATATTGGTTTTGGGGCCTCGATGTTTTATATGGTCGTTTACAGCCTCATGTCACTTGGTGCTTTTGGTTTAATCACGCTGTTATCGCAACAAGGTGTTGAAGTGAATACGATCGACGATTTAAAAGGTCTTAATACACGACATCCGTGGCTTGCTTTTCTTATGTTAATTTTAATGTTTTCAATGGCGGGCATTCCACCAACAGCCGGTTTCTTTGCAAAAGTTGCTGTGCTTGAAGCACTTATGGGCTCGCATCATGTGTGGTTAGCCGCACTGGCGCTTATTTTTGCCGTCATAGGCATTTATTACTACTTGACTGTGGTTAAGGTTATGTATTTTGATGCGCCGCCTACCTCAGCTAAGAAAATCACAGGCGTGAATACAGCGCAGACCATTGGTATCTCAGCCAATACTTTACTCATTTTGGTGATTGGTATTTATCCTGCTGGGGTGTTTGATATATGCCGACAGGCATTTCTATAAAATACTCAGGTATACACCAGAAATCTTTCAACATGCAGGTTTTTTGATTTTTCTCACTGAGGCACAAAAAATGTCCTTCTCCCCTTGTGGGAGGGGGAATCATGTCACCGCATAGCGATGATAAATTGAATTGACAACTTTGGATTTTAAAGTACCACAGAGGGATCATTTAGGGTATCCCTCTGTGCGTTAGGAGCGTGTGCCTTACACTTCGTCGTCGTGCATCGCAAATTGATCGCGCTTTTTCTTAACGGGTGAGCGTTGTTCGGGTAGCAAATTTTCTTCTTCCGTGTTTACAGGACGTCGGTCTTGATGATATTCCGTTAATGACTGGATCATGACGCCTTTAATTTGATAAGGCTGTGTGACTCGCTTGGTTTCAAAATCATTATTATAGGGCTTTAAGTAAATGTCATTACCGTCCATCAAGATTTGCTTGAATTGAATTTTATTATCGCCCTCAACCAAAATAGCAACAAAATCTTTATCTTGCGCAGTAAGTGCCGGCTCTACCACTATCAATGTGCCTAGCGGGTAGCGTGGGGCCATGGTGGTGTCTTCCATACGCAGTGCAAAGGCTTTTGGACTTACCGTAGCTTCCGTTGATACATGACATGCAACTTCACTAGGCGTCGCGCGTTCGGGATGTGTTGCAGCTTGCTCCCATGATAACAGTGGGAGTTGATACCAGGTGCGATAATACGGATTATGGCTACCGATAACGCGATTGGCAGGTAGGGGTTCGTCACCGACTAGCTGGCTGATATTGACATTAAAAAATTTAGCGATAGGGCTTAATGAGCCGACTTTGGGATTGTCCGTTTCGCCAGAAGCCATACGATGAATCACAGGTTGGCCTATACCTGTTTGGCGTGCTAATTCAGTGACAGTAATTTTAACCTCATTCATTAAAATACGTAAGATTGCGCTTAAGTTTTGCATGATGATCTCTCCTCAATTGGTAACAAGCAAGTCATTTGCTATTGATATATACCCTTCGTCTTGAAATACTCGGGTACGCCTCATCCAGCCGTCGAGCACTTTCTTTTGCAAGGGCAGAAGGTGTCATATTGCGTGCGATGGTGAATGAAGCAGAAGCTCGTATTTTCAGGTACGGAATACATACCCGTTGCTCTTTAAATCCATGTGTTGGACATGCACATGAAAAAAAAATTAACAAAGAGAATTATGCACGCTTATGAATAATTTGTAAAGATCATCGCATAAGTGTTGACATGCATATAAAATATATCTAATATTGCATGAGTCGATTTCGGAGCCCAAGTACGACGAAGCTTAGCCTTCGTCGTGCCCAGCATGTATGTAGAGGTATGGCGTATATGCTGGTTTTTCCAACCTTAAAGGACTGCAGTTGAGGGCGGTCCTTTAAGGTTTTTTTTAAGATGACGTTTCTTTCGGTGAAAATTTAGGAAAAATTAAGGTAAATATGGTGCCTTTTCCTACGATACTTGTCACAGTGACAGTACCTTGATGAAGTTCCATGATAGATTTGACGATGGCAAGGCCAAGACCATGACCTCCTTCTTTTTTCGTTCTTGCAAAATCCACACGATAGAATCTATCAAATAAACGTGATAGGTGTTCTTCTGCAATGCCAGGACCACTATCTTTAATAGCAATATAAACTTTTTGCTCATCAGTACTTACATCCACAGTAACCGTGTCATTAGGTCTAGAGTATTTCAGCGCATTTGAAAGAAGATTATTAACGGCACGTTGAAACAATACATTGTCAACAGCCAAGGTGAGTGGCGGACAATGAAGGGTAATAGTCATATTTTTTTCTTCAGCGACAGCCTCATGAAACTCAATGATGGCAGCTAATTCTTCAGAGACTTCAATGTCAACATAATTAATAGCCGTTTGTGGATTTTCAGCGCGCGCCAAAAATAACAGACGATCAATTAAAGATGTGAGTGTGCCATATTCTTCCAAATTCGATTCGAGCGTTTCACGATATTCTTCTAAGGTTCGTCCGCGAGAGAGGCTAATTTCAGTTTCGACAACGAGATGATGAATCGGTGTACGCAATTCATGGGCTAAGTCTGCTGAAAATTGTTTCAACTGATTAAATGAACGTTCTAGTCGTTCAAGCATATTGTTAAATGCACCAACTAACTCTGTCAATTCTTTCGGCCAGTCGTGTGAGTCCATGCGTGCATGAAGCTGACTGATGCTAATTCTGCCGATTGTTTCTGCCATTCGATGTAAGGGCTTAAGTCCACGTCTGGCAATGAGAGCACCTAAAAGTGCTGAAATAATAATGCCAATACCTAAAATAATGGCCAAACGCAGGCGGTATTTGAATATAAGATAGTGATGATGCTCCGTATTAACGGCAACTTGAATTTGATAGTGTTTAGGATTAGTGCCAGTAATATTAAGTGTATCGATGCCTAAGATATAATGATATCCATCAACATTGGTTACCATTTTAGTGCTTGTATTGATACCACTAGCTGAAATATCAGGAAAGTCACTGCGATTGAATTCAAGACTCATGTCAGGTGTTTCAAGTAATGTATTACCATTAGCATCCATCACACGAATATAATAAGGTTTTCTAGCGGTAGACGCGTTAGATTGTGCGTCTAGTGTAATTTGCCCCTGAGTATGGGACAACGCTTGCTTAATGAGTCTAATTTCATTTCGAATAAGACTGATATCGGTGTTATTTAAATCATCGACAAGTACATTGTAAAGATAGACAGAAGAAAACAGTAAAATAGTAAATGCTGATATAGTGTAGAGTAGTGTTAGCTGCAATACAATGGAGTTAATACGTCTAAAAGGGAGACCTTTCATAAAATTACTCATCACGCTCATCTAAAAAATAGCCCACACCCCGTACAGTATGAATCAATTTAACAGCATGTTGATGGTCAATTTTCTGTCGTAAACGCCGTATAGCTACATCGATGATATTGGTGTCGCTATCAAAATTCATGTCCCAAACTTGTTCCGCTATCAGTGTCCGTGATAGTACTTCACCTTTTCTGCGCGCAAGTAAGGACAATAATGCAAATTCTTTAGGCGTTAAATCGATGGTTTTGCCAGCACGCGCGACTTTATGTTTTAAGTAGTCGATTTCTAAGTCGACAATATTCAAGGTTTCTGCTTGTTGTACATGACCACGACGCAACAATGAACGGATTCTTGCTAATAATTCTGAAAACGCAAAAGGTTTCACTAGGTAGTCATCAGCACCTTGTTCTAAGCCTTTGACACGATCTTCAATTGTATCTCTTGCAGATAAAAAGATCACGGGTACTTTGCGATCGCTTAAGCGAAATTGTTGAATGACACGCCAGCCATCGAGCTTAGGTAACATGATATCAAGAATAATCAGATCATAATTACCTTGTTGCGCCATAAATAAGCCATTTTGGCCGTCATAAGCTAAATCTACAACAAAACCTTGTTCAGTTAGGCCTTTATGTAGATAAGCGGCTGTTTTAGCTTCATCTTCAATAATCAATATATGCATAAGGAAAACAGTCCACGCAAGTTGAGATACCGCATTATACCTTGTCGCCGTCTGAAAGGCGAAGGTATATTTAGGGATCTACCTTGGGCTCATGCTGATTGGCCAAATAACAAAAGAGTTCTGCTGTCAGTTTGGCATCATAATCGGCATGATGCGCAAGATTTGTATCAAAAGTAAGGCCGGCACGCTTACAGGCTTCTGCTAATACCGTATGACCCAGCATGACGGCAGATAAACCGACAGTGTCAATGGTGCTGAAGGGGTGAAACGGGGAGCGTTTGAGTTGGTGGCGTTGAATCGCAGCATCTAAAAAGCGATAATCAAAAGCGATATTATGTCCAACAAGGATAGCGCGCTTACAAGCATGATGCTTGACTTGTTTGCTAACCTCACGAAATAAGAGTGACAGCGCTTGTTTTTCAGATTTCGCTTGTCTAAATGGATGAAAGGGATCAATTTTATTGAAGGCTAAGGCTTTTGGATCAAGGTGTGCATTTAAAAAAGGCTCGATATGTTCATGAAATAAGGGCACCGGAATAAGCTTACCGTGCTCATCAATGCTAATCGTCACTGCGGCGATTTCTAATAGTGCGTCTCTTTCAGCATTAAAACCACCTGTTTCGACATCAATGACAATGGGTAAGTACTGTCGAAAACGTGAAGCCATATGTTTTAAGTGTGCATGTGTTGGGTCTTTCGACATATCACGGTAGCCTTCATTTAAATACGAAGAGTATATACACAATTAACTTCAAAATGTTAAGTTTTTGATTTTGCATACTTAAGTACAAAAAATGTCCTTCTGTTTGAACGCTTACGTACTTGTTAGGTGATAGGCTGTTGTGATCCTGTCGGTTGCTGCGTGTTGACATGCATGTATGCATACGTGTATAAGGTGTGCCTCGTTAAAACGCATAAGGGGCAGGGAACATGCCGAAAAGGGACGACGTTCACGAAGGTGGTCGTGTGCACATGGGAGTCGTGTCTCGTGACAATTCATTTCATGGTGATGAAGACGGGTCGAGGCTAAAGTGGCGACGTACCATGGGCGGTCAGACGCCCGGACATGAGCCACTGGCGGATAGCAAACAAACGCAAGCGTCCGCGGCCGATGAAAATCATGATGAACAAGATGTCGACAATCAAGTTGAGCAGCTGCTGTCTTTTAAGCCGCTATCCCCTCAATTATCCGCTTGTCCCGCTAGTTTTTTTCCACCTTTATCTAGCCAAAGTAAGTCTTGTGATGCGTGTGACAATATTAGGAAGGATGAAAATCAAACATGGCTTGGGCCTATTTCGGATGCTACAGCGGAAACAAAGGCCGTGCTTTGTTTGGATTTCGATGGTACCGTGACAAAAGAACCTACTTACAAGGTCTCCTCGCTGCTTGGATGTCATCAAGATGACACGACAATAAAGGAGAACTTACGTTTACCCAAGACATTTGCAGATATTTTACAAAAAGCAAAAGCCCATGATATTGCTGTCGCCGTGATCACGCGCCATCCTAATCTAGCGCATGTGCAGGCCTATTTAAGGGTTTTATTGAGCTTTATACCTCAGCCCATAGTAGAGCCTGACTTAATTGATGCTTCAAGCCATGACTCGAGTGCGTCAACATGGGCGCCACAGCTTGAAGATTATATCGCAATGATCCTGTGTGCCCCTGTGCGCAGTTCGCGTGCAGCGCGAAATAAAGATGGTGAAATTTTAGAGGTAGCCAAGCGGCTATTAGGTGTTCATGTGGCCAAGCAGTTGCCAGATGTTCAAGGTGTGCCAGATAGTGTGAGGCAAGCTCTTGTACCGGTCATGCTTGTAGATGATGAATTGGATAATATGCCTAAGGCTTTTCAAGCATTTAAACAACAGGGGTTTTCCGTCAGTTTTGCTTTTGCATCGCCTACAAAAGATACATTTGTCGAGAAAATCGACACGTTTATCAAATCCATCGCTGCGCCAATGCTATCGCCGATAGCAAGTGGTATGTGGCTTCCTGAGCATGTGGCAAGTTTGGCATCCGAAGAATTACAAGTTCAAAAAGTGCGCTAAAAAAAATGAAAATTTTGTCATTTTTCTATAGCAAGTTCGTAACAGCCGTGTTACAATTTCTTTGGTATATTATTTTAGGCTATTTTTTAGCCACATTCAAAAGGGGTTTAGGGTAACACGCACTGCGTTTACTTTGACCACTTGGTTCTTTTTTGACACACGTTTGCGTATTAAAAATCGATGCTATTTGATTGCAGGGGCTCTTTTTGCCAAAAATTGGGTATTGCGTCACAAATAAAAATCTTGCCGAGGAGGCTAACAGCTTGAAAACCTTAAGAAAACCACTGACACGAGCTGTGTATTTACTGTTGGCAGGTTGTCTCAGCCAGCCATTGTGGGCGGCAAGTTCAACGGATGCTGCGCAAATTCAGGCCTTAGAAACACAGACTAAACAATTGCAAGCGCAGTTAGTGGCCTTGCAAGCGCAATTAACAACGATGCAGCAACAGCAAACAAAACTCATGCGCCAACAGCAAGCGGCGTCGTCGGCTGTGCATGCAAACCCTGCTGTGCCAAATGGATTTGATGATGGTACACCACCAGCTGCGATGGAAGCGGCCCATGCAGCACTGGTGGCGCCTAATGCGAAACCTGTGAGACAACCTGCCGCGAATCCTAAATCGCCACTTACTTTAGGTCAAGGTACAGGAAGCAAGGACAAAGTTACGGCTTATCAACAAAACGTTCAGAACGTCATTGTTGCTGATACGATGAATACGGTAGATAGTAACCGCGTACCTTATGGCGAGCATATGCTTGCTAATTTAGGTGGTTTTGCTGTCATTACCTCGCCTTATCTGCACCCAGAAATGGCCTATAGTGGCGGTGACTTAATTGTTAACTTCTCTAGCATTAATAAAGATGTCGCGTTGCTACAGCAACGTCAAACTTTCCAGCATGCCCTTTATAACCTTGGTTATATTATGCCGCGCGCGGGTACCTTAGTGGAATTGTCAGGTGAATTAGAAGGCTTGGCCACAGCTCAACATAAATACTCAGGTCGTAATGTTTCTTCGCTCGATTTAACGGATGCCGAACTTGACATGCAAATTTTGGCGAACCGTTGGATTACCGGTTATATGTCTTTTTCGTATAATAATTACCCAACTTCTTCAGGTAATCGAAGCTTTGGATCGCAAGTGCAATTGAATAACGGTATTCTTACCTTTGGTGATTTAGATATCACCAAATGGCGCGCTTCACTTGGTCAAATGTATGTACCATTCGGTTTATATAACAGTTTCATGGTAACCGATCCTATCAATAAAACCTTATTCCGTACTATCGGTCGTCCTATTCTTGTGGGATATGGGGTGCCTGGTACGCCAGGGCTTAATGCTGCAGCTTATGCTTTCCAAGGCACGACACACGCGGGCAAATTTAATGCCGCGACGCCAACGGGTAATACGGTGTCATGGAACCAGCACATTAATCAATATGGTACCGATTTAGGGTATCAATGGAATTTCACTAATAATGTACATTCGTCATTGGGTGCAAGCTACATTGCCAACGTGGCTGATTCAGATGGTATGCAATCGACCGGCGTAAGTGTTAACTCAACCCATTTCCAAGGTTTCTCGAATAACTCGGGCTCTGAAGTCTTAGTTCATGAAGTGCCTGGTTTTGATGGACGTGGTGAGTTAGACGTTTACGATTACAGCTTAATCGGTGAATATACTACAGCAACGCGTTCATTTAGTGCGATGAACCTGTCTTATAATGGACATGGGGCGCAGCCGTCAGCATGGCACGTGGAAGGTGTTTATTCCTTCTCGCCATGGGATAAACCTAGTACCTTCGCGCTTGGCTACGACCGCAGCTACCAAGCTTTGGGACTGAATGTGGCAGAGCAAAGCGTTGGCGCAACATGGAATATTTCAGTCTGGCGTAATACCTTACTGAGTTTAGAATTACGACGTAACATCAATTACAGCTCGCACGATAATGCCAGTGGTGACTTAGGTCCTATTTTCTATCCAAAAGGACCATACTCGGATATTGCGAGTGCACAGTTCCAAGTATTCTTCTAACGATACCCTCTAAGGTGCAAAAGGTACCCTTTCCCCCTCACGGGTGGAAAGGGTCAAAGGCAGGGTGATAAAACCATCGTGTAGCGATGATAAAATGTGCCTTTTGAAGAAACTTTGGTATATAATCTCCGGCTATGAAAGCATCTATCCAAATCCGTCTACAACAATTAGTTGAACGTCATCAAGAGTTAGCCGCCCTTTTAAGCGATCCTGATACAATTTCTGATCAAAAAAAGTTTACGCAATATTCGCGCGAATTTTCGCAGCTAGAGCCGGTGACAACGGCATTTCTTGCTTATCAAAATACAACGCAGGAATTGGCGGAGACAGATGTCTTAGCACAAGATAGCGATCCTGATCTGAGGCAGATGGCGGCAGATGAACGTATGCGTTTAACGGCTTTGCTTGAAACCCAAGAGCAGGGACTTTATATACTACTTATCCCAGAAGATCCCAATGACGCAAGTGACGTGTATTTGGAAATTCGTGCAGGGACGGGCGGCGATGAAGCCGCTATTTTTGCTGGCGATTTATTTCGTATGTACAGTCGTTATGCAGAAACAGTGAGTTGGCAAGTCGAAGTCATATCAGAAAGTGCAGGCGAGCATGGTGGCTACAAAGAAATTATTGCTAAAATCTCAGGGCATCGGGTTTATTCACAGCTTAAATTTGAATCAGGTGCGCATCGCGTACAACGCGTTCCGCTAACAGAAGCCCAAGGACGTGTGCATACCTCGGCCTGTACGGTTGCTATTTTGCCGGAAGTAGATGAAATTGATGATATTGATATTAATCCAGCGGACTTAAAAGTCGATACCTATCGTGCCTCGGGTGCAGGTGGACAGCATGTGAATAAGACTGACTCAGCCATTCGGATCACGCATATGCCTTCGGGCATTGTGGTTGAATGCCAAGAAGAGCGCTCGCAGCACAAAAATCGTGCCAAAGCCATGTCATTACTCAAAGCCAGAATTCTAGCCGGGCAGCAACAAAAGCAGCAACAAGAACAAGCAGCAACGCGCAAATCTTTGGTAGGTAGTGGCGATCGCTCAGAGCGAATTCGTACTTACAATTTTCCTCAAGGGCGTTTGACCGATCATCGTATTCAGTTAACACTATATAAGCTCAGTGATATTATGGAAGGCGATCTGGCACAAGTGTTAGAACCGCTTGTTCGCGAATATCAAACCGAGCAACTTGCATTGCTAGGCGAATAATCATTGGTTGACTTGGCACTACATCTCGGGGCCTTGCTTGCCAAGGCGAAATCGTATTTTGATTGGGGTAGTAGTACACAGCAAGACTTATATCAATTATTACAGGCTTATGTGGGCTATACGCATGCGCAATGTATTGCCCATGAGCAAGATATTGTTGATGAAGCTTTAGTACAAGCCTTCTGGCAAGCGTGTGAGCGGTGCCAGCATGGTGAGCCTTTGGCCTATGTTATTGGCAATCAACCTTTTATGAGTCTCAGCTTGCAAGTCACACCGGCTGTCCTTATTCCTCGGAGTGATACTGAAGTTTTAGTAGAGACGGTGTTACAACAGTTACCGAATACGCCTAAGACCATCCTTGACCTTGGTACCGGAAGTGGTGCTATTGCGTTGGCTTTGGCGAAGGCACGGCCTTGTTGGTCTTGTGTGGGTATGGATGGGTCTTTTGCTGCGTTAAAAGTTGCCAAGATGAATCGTGAACAATTGGATTTACCTTTGCCATTGTTTCAAGGTTGCTGGACGGAAGCCGTTGCTTCACACAGCGTAGACGTTATTGTTGCCAATCCGCCGTACCTTGGTGATACGGATCCTCATCTCAGTCAGAAAACATTGCAAGCAGAGCCACGAGAGGCCTTGATAGCAGCTCAGGCAGGACTGCAGGCTTTTATCGATATCGTGGCAGACGCAAAGCGGGTTTTGCGATCTCAGGCTTATCTTTTTTTCGAGCACGGTTGGCGCCAGCACAGGGTTGTTGCAGATTTATTACGGTCTGCGGGTTTCCAAACCGTGAATTTGGCATATGATTATGCCGGTCATCCACGGGTCACTTGGGCAAGTGGGCTTTTGGTCTAAGTTATGGTTATAGAGACAAGCTGAGGGGCGGTTAAGCGGGTATATTTTTGAAGAAATCTGGGTATAGACTACAATAAGATATTGATCATAAAAGACGAAGGGTATAGCGCAAAAGTTTAAGTCCTGTTATGATGCTGCCGATTTGTTTTTTTTGTGAGTTTGAGGAGTTCTTATGGTTACCAAAAGTTCGATTCCCGCAAAAATGAAAAAAGCAGGTACAGGCAAGTCTGTCGTAAAATCGCCTAAAACTGCTCAGTCCACCGCAAAACCAGCGAAAGCTGTGTTAGCGCGTTCAAGCTCTAAAACGGCTAAGATCTCCACGAATGCTAAAGTAAAGCCTACAGCTAAAGCAAAGCCAGTGAAGAAGTCAGCAGCCGCAAAAGCGGCACCAAAACCTAAGGTTGTGGCAAAGAAAGCAGTGAAAGCTGCGCCAAAACCTAAGGTAGTTGCAAAGAAAGTTGCGAAAGTGGCACCAAAACCTAAGGTCGTAGCAAAGAAAGCGGTGAAAGCCGTGCCAAAATCTAAGGTAGTTGCAGAGAAAGTTACAAAAGCTGTGTCAAAACCTAAAGTGGCTGCGAAGAAAGCGGTTGCTAAGGTAAGCACCCCTGCCAAAGCTAAGCCCAAAACAGTACCTAAATCGGTGGTAAAGTCTGTGAAAGCGAATAAACCTACTGGTGTTGCGGCTAAGAGCGTGAAACCAAAAGCTAATACATCAGTGAAGCAACACAAGCCTGTGACGCCTAAAAAAGCAGCTGTCATACACCATGCACCAACAATGCAAGCGAGTACAACCGGTCTGGTTGAATTTAAACCCTATGAAGTCAAAAAGAATGAAGCCTATATGAATGAAAAACAAAAACAACATTTTCGTGAAATCTTGCAACAAATGAAACGTCAATTGATGGCAGATGTAGATCAAACGATGGAAATGATGCGAGATGAAGAAAAGAATTTTTCTGATGTCGCAGATATCGCTACGCACGAAGAGGTTAGCAACCTTATTTTGCGTACACGGAATCGTGAAGGTAAATTGCTGCGTAAAATTGAAGAATCGCTTGAACTCATCGACAACGGTGATTTTGGTTATTGTGAAGCGTGCGGTGTTGAAATTGGGATCCGCCGTTTAGAGGCAAGACCTACAGCAACCCTATGTATTGATTGCAAAACCTTAGATGAGATTCGCGAGAAACAACGCGGCAATTAATCGCAAGGTTCATATACCATATCCTTCATTTTGCACCCATGTGGATAGCATACCCTTCTCTCGCCGCGAGAGAAGGCTGCTGCTGGATAAAGATCGTGTAACGATGACAAACTAAACCACCCTAATGTAATTATCTTGTAACAATTCCCCGCTAAAATGTCCTTTTTTAAGTCAAGGTTAATAGGTCCTTCATATTTTCTTAAGATTTTGCCTATACTATAACTGTAAGTAAAGAAGTACAGCACAGTTATCTGAATGTCAGGATGTACTGTTTAGAGAAGTTATCAGAAGCTTGATAGACATAGGCTGATGCGATAGAAAAGAGAGGTAAATATCATGGGTGTAGTTAAAAAATTTGCAAACATAAAAAGGATGGCTCGTGATCATGGTGCTTTAGAAGCATTAAGAGGTGTTTATAACGGTTTTATGAGTGGTTTATGGACGCCGACAAATTATTTCAGTCATCCATCGGTTTCAACCAGTTTGCAGGCGGCTTATTGCGCACACTTAGGCGATAAAATTGAAAGGGCCGAGCATGGTAATCAATCTCGCACAACATTAAATTTAAAATCACTTAAGCTTAACGGTGAGCTTGTATATGAACCTTGGGCGGCAACGTCACCGCTAAGAACGATTAATCCACTTAATCAAGTGCTATTTCTAACAGATGTTTGTAAGTCCACAGTACAAGTGCCGTTTGCAAAACTTGCTCAGTATTGCGAAACTAAACATCGGCAATCACAAGCAGCGCACTACTCAGCTGCTGCATTGGGTGTGGATGTTGCAAAAGCTGCACATAATGCAATCGATTTAGTTGTGGCTACCGCAACGCTGCCATTGCGTATTATTGCGGGCGCTACGAGTTTGTTGACAGATGCTGTGGAGAACGGTGTCTCTTCGTTAGCAAAAGCTTGGAATGCGCCAAAAAACGCAGGGAGTCATGCCAACGGTACCAAAAACACCAGTTTTTTCTCTGGTGGTTTTAGCCTTTTTGGAAGTAAGACAGCACCAAGCCCCGCTGCTGGAACTATAGCGCCAGTATCGCTAAAAAGTAGATCTTAGCTAAGATGGCTAGGCATGTCTTGCTATGATGCCTCCGGCACCATCTCGTAAGCGGCATAAGCCTGTTGTACATCCGTACGACGACTTATGCGGGCGAGGCCCATGATGGCTAAGCTAAATAATGCAATGACAACAAAATCCCAACCAAAAGGAATCAGCTGGTGTCCGCCGAAGTTTCCAGCATAGGATATGAAAATCAGGCCAGCAAAATAAGGGACTAACCAAATAAGCCCACGCCAACCTAAATCTTGGCGTTTATCTTGGCGAAGATTCAGTACAATAAATAAAGCAAAACCGATGAGTAATAAGATAGCAAGCTTGCTCAAGGTATGCCAGCCAGTCCAATAGCTGATAAGGTTACAGCAATAAAAGGCGAGCGGGCAAAGGATACGACGATAAGGCATGGTAAAGTATTTAACGCGAACAGACTTTGATGGTGAAAGCGACATCAGTGCTAAAGGTCCCATCGCATAGGAAATGACCATCAGCGAGACTAAAAAATCCGTCATGGCTTGCCAACCTTTCAGTGGCACAAAAGCAAACATGCCAATCGCCACATTGATAAGTACAGCAACCATGGGCAGTTTTTGTCGATTGGTTTTACTTAATATCGGCGGCAGCTGATTACGTTGGCTCATAGCATAGACGATGCGTGCAGTCGATGTCATGTAGATAAGTCCAGCGCCTAGCGGCGATACGGCAGCATCAATATACAATAATTTAAGTAGCCATATCACACCCAAGCCGAGTAAGATACCGGCAAAAGGTCCAACATCACCATTAAAATGCAGCGCGGCCCAACCTTGGTTTAAGCTTTCAGGGGTGAGTGCACCAATAAATACAATTTGTAAGGCCAGATAAAGGATTAAACAGCCAAGAATAGAGCCACCGATAGCAACAGGAATGGCTACGCGCTGATTACTGGCTTCACCTGCAAGCTCAACGCCGTGTTTGAAACCTGTAAATGCGAAGGCAACGCCGCCGGCCGCCACGGCTGACATAATATTCGGTAATGTTGCTGTGCCGGTATTGACACTGACACTAAAGTTGCTGGCATGAAAGGCTTGCGTAGGGATAATAGTGATGATGAGTGCGATGATGATTAATTTATAAGTAAAAATCAGTTTATTGCTGCCAACAAAACCTCTGAAGCTAGCAATGTTAATGAGGGCCATCAGCAGCATAAGCGCGAAAGCGGCTAAATAACCAGTTATCGAAAGATGCGCAATGCCATCGGTGTTAGAGACAATCAATGCGGGTATATAAGTACTAGCATATTGGAGTACAGCTTGTACTTCAATGGGCGATATCATGAGCGCGGATAGCCATGCTGTCCAGGCAATGATAAAGCCGGTTAATTTGCCATGACTAAGCTCAGGCATTTGGGCTGTGCCGCCAGCGACAGGAAATCGTGACGATAACTCGGCAAAAGTTAGTGCGATTAAAAGCGTCATGGCACCACCAATCAGCCAGGCGTAAATTGCACCAGCGCCTGCTATCTTCGCAGAATAAAGCGGGGCAAATAACCAAGCTGAACCAACCATGCCGTTGATGCTGATAAATAATAATTGTAATGGGTTGATACGTCTAGATAAGCCCGTCATTTACTTTCCTTTTATGCATTCAGTTAAAGCGTCAAGCAGACGAGGATATTGAAATGGGTACGCGAGTGCTTCTAAACGCTTAGGTTTTACGTGCTGGCCTGATAACAAGAGCTCATCTGCCATGTCGCCAAAAGCAAGGTGTAACACCCAAGCAGGTGTTTTTAAGCATGTAGGGCGATGCAATACTTTTCCTAATGTTTTAGCAAAAGTGCGTTGATTAACACATTCAGGTGCAACGATATTCACGGCGCCATGCACTTCTGGGTGTTGTAATAAAAATTCAATAATGTTGGCTAAATCGTCGATATGTATCCAGCTAAATGCTTGATTGCCATCGCCAATAGGGCCGCCCAAGCCCAATCGAAAACTGGGTAAGAGTCTTGAGAGTGCACCACCGCCATGACCTAAGACTACACCAAAACGAAGATTAAGCACATAAACACCGTGCGCTTTACTTGCATGGGTGGCAAACTCCCATTGCCTGGCGACGGTAGAGAGAAAATCAGGATAGGTTTGAAACGCGATAGGCGTGTCTTCATCGACAGCCGGTGGTAACTGTTGAGTGGGGTGCGTTGCTAATCCATAAATACCAACGGCACTTGCGTTGTATAAGGTTGGCGCTTTATCACCAAGCAGTGCTAACAGTTCGCATAATTGTTGAGTGGTATGGGTGCGGCTTTCAAGAATAAGGTTTTTTCGTGCGACGGACCAACGTGCTGAACCAATATTTGCTCCCGCTAAATTAAGTACGAGTTCGACATTACGAAACAGCGTTTGACTTACCGTGGGTAGCTCGTCCCAAGTGACTGCATTGACGGTGTCGCCATACATACGTTGTATTTTTTTAAGCGAACGACCAATGATCGTAACTTCTATACCAGCCTGCAGCCATTTTTTAACAAGATATTGACCTATGAAACCAGTTCCGCCAGCAATAATACGATGTGTCATATCCCTATTCTCCACAGGCAATTAACGACAGCCTTTAGAGAGTTTGCATGACTTTTTCAGCCTTCGCAAGGGTTTTTTCAATAATCGTATCGTCATGTGCGCTGGATAAGAAACCAGCTTCGAATGCAGAAGGTGCTAAATAAATCCCTTCATTAAGCATGCCATGAAAAAATTGATTAAACCGTTCAAGATGGCATGTTTTGACATCATTCAAGTTTTGTATTTTTGTAGCGTGCGTAAAATAAAAACCAAACATACCTGCTTGATATTGTGTGAGCAGGGGAATGCCGTAATGTTTCGCAATGTTTTCTAAACCCGTCATGAGTTGTTGTGTGCGCTGATAAAGGGTATCGTAAAAGCCAGCGTGTTCAAGTAGCTCAAGACCTATGAGTCCGGCGGCCATGGCTAAAGGATTGCCTGATAAGGTTCCTGCTTGATAGACGGGACCCAAGGGTGCCAAATGGGACATGATAGTTTTGTTGCCGCCAAAAGCACCAACAGGCATACCACCGCCGATGATTTTACCTAAGGCAGTCAGGTCAGGGCAAACATCATAAAGTGCTTGGGCGCCGCCCTTTGCTACGCGAAAACCTGTCATCACTTCATCAAAAATCAACAGGCTTTGGTATCTGTCACAAAGTGCACGCAAGCCGGGTAAAAATTCGGATGTTGGTAGTATGCAGTTCATATTGCCAGCAATTGGTTCTACAATAACGGCGGCAATCTGCTCTGGATATTGCTGGAATAACCGAGTAACAGCATGAAGGTCATTAAAGTCAGCAACTAAAGTATAATGAACAAATTCAGGTAAAACGCCTACAGAGCTTGGAATCTGGCAAGTTAATACGCCAGAACCTGATTGCACTAACAAACTATCATTATGGCCATGATAGCAGCCAGCAAATTTAATGATATAAGGCTTGCCAGTAAAGCCGCGTGCGAGACGAATCGCACTCATGGTAGCCTCTGTGCCAGAGTTAACCATGCGTACCATCTCAATACTTGGCATAAATGTTTGAATTTTTTGTGCTAACGCAATTTCTGTAGCTGTGGGTGCACCATAACTCAGGCCGCGTTCACAGGCTTTTTGCACACCCGCAACAATGGCTGGGTGGGCATGACCGTGGATCATAGGGCCCCAAGAGCCAACGTAGTCGATATAATCGTGGCCATCTTCGTCAGTTAAGTAAGCACCTTTGGCACTTTGAATAAAGCGCGGTGTACCGCCAACAGCTTGAAATGCACGCACAGGTGAGTTGACGCCGCCTGGAATAAGTGTTTTAGCTTGTTCAAATAAGTGAGTACTCTTAGGGTGTTGCGCTGCCATCAAATGGCAACCATTTCGAAATCATCTTTACTTGCGCCACATTCAGGGCAACGCCAGGTGAGCGGGACATCTTCCCATTTTGTGCCTGGCGCAATATTTTCACTGGGCCAGCCCAGTGCTTCATCATAAATAACGCCACAAAGTAGACACATGTATTTTTTCATAATCATCCTCACATCGGTTTTAAATAAACCAGTAAAACAATAGCAATCAACAAAAGGGTCGGAATTTCATTCATTATGCGGTAAAAACGCTCATTATGTACTGATTTATCAGCTTTAAACTGTTTGAGCCAATGGCCGCAAGCGAAATGAAAACACCACAATACAACGACCAGGCTTATTTTAACATAAAACCACAGCGCAGCGTGCACTTCAGGCCATGTTAATGTTGCTAATAACACACCTAATCCTATTGTAATTATAGCTGCTGGTGTCATGATGTAGTAGTAAAGTTTGTGTTCCATCACAATAAATCGTGTTTTACCCGGTGTGTCGGTGGTGGCGCTATGGTAAACAAAAAGTCTGGGAAGGTAAAAGAGTCCGCTAAACCAGGCAACCACGGCAATGACGTGAAATGCTTTAATCCAATGCATGCATGTTACTCCTCGATTGAATAGAGTTGGTCTTTTACTGCCTAAGCGTCGCGGTGTGTCTTTAGGGCCCAGAAATAATTGATAAGCGCGGGTAGCAGTGAAATCACAATGATAGCGATAATAATCCAACCAAAATGGGCTTTAACGATGGGCAGATTGCCAAAGAAATAGCCCGTGCCTACGAGTAAACCTATCCATAGTAGTGCACCAATGGTATTATAGAGTGTAAATTTTTTATGATTCATTTTTACCATGCCAACAATAAAGGGCGTAAATGTTCGAAAGATTGGCATAAATCTGGCGATAATGATTGCATTGGCGCCATGTTTATCAAAAAAATGTTGTGCATCTGTGATGTTTTTAGGCTTTATCCAGCGAAAATACTTAAGTAGATGCTCCCCTAACCACCGTCCAAGGGTATAATTGATAGCGCCACCAACAATGGCGGCGACAAGCAATAAGAGGATGAGTAGGTAAATATTTATATAACTCAGCGCAGCAATGCTGCCTGCAGCAAATAATAAGGAGTCACCAGGTAAAAAGGGAGTGATAATAAAGGCAGATTCACAAAATATCACGGCAAAGAGCAAACCATAGATAAGCTGCGGATAGTTCGTCGCCAAATTCACGAGTTGCGTGTCCATGTGCATAATAAAGTCAAAAGTAACAGCTAACATCGACATAGGTAGGATTCCAAAGTTAAGTGGTCCATTTTATCAGAATATATTCGTGGGGCCCAAACCTTTGTATGGAATGACTTGCAAAACGACAAGAGTCGTGGAACAATCGAATGACTTATCAAGCTTTTAAGGATATTGCGATGCAAATAAGATCATTGAAGACTCTGGTAGCTCTGACATTACCGCTGTTATTAGTGACGCAGGGCTATGCACAGACAACGACTTCTAGCGTAACGGCTACAAGTCCTGCAGCCTCGGTATCGAATGCGGGTACTACCTATACGCTTGACCCTAATCATACTTATGTGCTTTGGCACATTAATCATTTTGGTTTTTCAAACCCTTCAGGTAAATGGATGGCTCAAGGTACGCTGGTATTTGATAAAAATCATCCCCAAAACAGTCAAGTGACGGCGACCGTCAACATCGCCGATGGCGTCACTGGTATTCCAGCGCTTGATAAACATATGCAAACAGATACCTTCTTTGATGTTGCTAAGTTCCCAACGGCAACATTTGTGAGTGACAAAGTGAAAGTTACCGGTAAAAATACAGCAGATGTGATGGGGCGATTGACGCTGCATGGCGTGACAAAACCACTAACATTTCATGTCATCTTAAATAAAATAGGCATAAGCCTTGTAACGAATCAGCCAACGATTGGCTTTAGCGGTACGGCAACACTGAATCGTTCCGATTATGGTATTTCTGCGTATGCACCAGGACTTGGCACCGAAGTACCGTTAGAAATTGAAGCAGAAGCGTCTCCAACAACCATGTCCACACAAGGATAAGGTATGTTTATTACGAATACGAGCATGCGTTTTGGGTTTGTGTCTATCACTTTACATTGGCTAATGGCGCTTCTGATTATCGGCATGCTCTGTTTGGGCTTTTATATGAGCGATCTGCCAACAAGCATGCAAAAACTTACGCTGATTGGTTGGCATAAATCGTTTGGTGTATTGATACTGATGTTGGTCATTATTCGTTTATTGTGGCGCTTTGTGAATGTGACACCTATTTATGCGGATAGTACTCCAATTTGGGAAAAGCTAGCCGCGCATAGTATGCACTATGTGCTTTATGGTTTCATGTTTGTGATGCCATTAACAGGATGGTTAATGTCGTCTGCAGCAGGGCTGACAGTGTCGTTTTTTGGTTTATTTACATTACCTAATTTAGTGCCAGCCAATCCAGCGTTGCGACATTATTTTTTTAATATTCATGGCACATGCGCACTTATATTAATAGGTATCATTGTTTTACATGTGTTAGCAGCGTTGAAGCATCATTTTTGGGATAAGGACGATATTTTAAAACGCATGCTTCCTTAAACTTTATCTAGCACCCTACCGCTTGGCTGTGTTGCTGACCTTGTGTCCTCCTCAACTAAAGGAACTTTTATGAAAAAATTATCATGCTTTGTGGGTTTGACCGCGCTTTTTCTGGTAACATCGAGTTTTGCAGTGGTGCCAAGTTGGCAGATTGTACCAGCTGAAAGTCACATTAGTTTTACAGCAACGCAAAACAACGCACCAGTCATTGGGCAGTTTGATCAATTTGCTGGTCAAATTCAGTTTGATCCGAATCAATTAGCGGAAGATCAAGTTACGATGGTTGTTAATATGGCCTCTGTTAATGCATCGTATGGCGAAATTGCAGATACATTAAAATCAGCAGATTGGCTTAATATTCAGCAATTTCCCAAAGCAACATTTACAGCAAAGGACTTTATAAAAACGGGTGATAATCAATATAAAGCTAATGGGCTGTTGACTTTACGTGATAAAACCTTACCGGTAACGTTGAATTTTACCTTAACAAGCTATACCACAAACAATGCTGTTGCCAAAGGCACTGCACAAATCAGCCGTACGCAATTTGGTGTAGGCCAAGGTCAGTGGGCAGATACCAGTGCCATTAAGGACAGCGTGCAAGTCCAATTTGTCATTGCTGC
The DNA here is from genome assembly GCA_945957175.1 of uncultured Legionellales bacterium. GTDB lineage: Bacteria > Pseudomonadota > Gammaproteobacteria > UBA1113 > UBA1113 > CAMFJL01. The sequence goes on along the minus strand of CAMFJL010000008.1, from coordinate 4,240 downwards.
CACGAAAAGTAGTTAAAAGATATGATGATGTTAAATAAAAAGTGGATTTTCCTATTAACATGCATACCGGTCATCAGCTTTGCCTCAGCGGCAACATTTGATACAAGCACCTTACCAACATTGTCAACCAGTCTTAATGTGGCAAAAGCATCACAGTGCACTCGCATCTTAAAAATGTGTCAAGACCCAAAACAAGGACCATTGCCAAATGATGTATGTGTACAAAAAAAGGTAAAAATTAATCCATCATGTGATCAATTACAATTGCTTGCGAGTAAATTAGAAACATCTCCAGCACTACTTAGCGTGATGACTGCGTCACAAGGCTTTGCTATTGTTAGAAAAAGTTATCCAGCAGATGGACAATTTCAAAATTATATTATTTCATCGACGGGTCAAATTGTTGATACGCGCATGGATCCAAGACTTTATAGCACTATATTGAAAATTCAATACCCTAATAAAGATCTCATCGTGAGCAATGTTGATCCGGTACAATCTAAAGTATCACTTGATAAGCATATGATTTTTACAACGACAGTGAAGGTAAGTGATGGTTGTCTGGCGTGTAATATATTAGGCTATGCGACAAGTCGTTTTGTTTTTAAGAAAGATGGCTCGCTGCAAACGATACGCTTGATGAGTTTCTCTAAACAGGAAAATGCTCAGCTAGCGCATTAATTGTTATCGTTTAAGATGCGTTACATCTCGTTTTTTGCTAAACTAATAGTCATAAGCATAAAATGATTATGATATGTTTTTTACATGAGGCTTATTTATGACAACAACAAAACCTGACTTAATAGTAACAACAGCCGCTGCCTCGAGAGTTGCCGAGCTCATGCTCGAAGAGGGTGATTTATCGCTAAAATTGCGGGTTTACGTCCAAGGTGGTGGTTGCTCGGGTTTACAATATGGTTTTGCGTTTGCGGAAGCGCAAGAAGACGATGATTTTGATTATTCAGCAACAGGTATAGCCGATCAACAAACCATCGATGTAACCGTGCTGGTGGACGCTGTCAGCATGGATTATTTGAGGGGGGCTGAGATTGATTACGTACGTGAGTTGGGCGATGAGCGCTTCATTATCCGCAACCCTAATGCCTCTACGACTTGCGGTTGCGGTTCTTCATTTTCAACCTAATTTAGGCTAAGCGACTCGTACTAAAACCGTTCAGCTCTTTTTCCAATAGCTTGGATTCAGTCAAAAAGGCTTGACGATAAGGTGCTGGAATACTGTGGTCACTTGGTAATGCTACGGTCATGGGATTCACAGCTCGGTTATTGATGCGATATTCAAAGTGTAAATGAGGTCCGGTTGCAAGTCCTGTGCTGCCGACAAAACCAAGCGTATTGCCCTCTTCTAAGTGCATTCCTACGTGTAAACCAGGCGCAAAGCGTGCCAAATGAGCGTAGCGTGTACTGATGCCATGACCATGATCAATGATGACGAGATTACCATAACCTGCATCGCGACCAACGAACTTCACCACACCATCCCCTACAGTATGAACGGCGGTACCGCTAGGTGCAGCAAGATCCGCGCCTTCGTGCGGTCTGCGTATATGCAATATAGGCTGTAGTCGGTCTAAGCTAAACGGTGAACTGATCCGTATATAGTGAAGTGGCGCTCGCATAAAGCCGCCTTGCATGCTTTGACCTGTCGGCGTGTAATAATTAAGTTGTCCATGGGGGTCGGTAAAACCAAGTGCAGTATAGGTTTTTCCATCTGTGGTTATTTCAGCTGCAAGGATCTTACCCGTATCAACTTTTTTACCGCCTTGCTCTTGTACTTGATAAACAATATTGAATTTGCTGCCGCGATGTAAATCTTTTGCTAAATTAAGTTTCCATCCAAATATTTGATTCAAATCACTCGCATAACTACTGGGTAAACCAGCACGTCGCAAGCTACTCGCTAAGGAGAAACCGACGGTACCTGAAGCAACACTGTCTTTGGTTTGTGTTGGCAGTATATATAAATTGCTCTTAAAACCCGACTGCGTCCGTGATAAAGTCAAGGTTTCACCGTGACTCATAGGTAGTTTTAAACCAATAAGCTCGCTTTGATCGTTGAGCTTGAGTTCAACAGCGCCACCAGCGGGTAATTTTCGTGCTTGATGTCTGACAGCGGGAACAGCCATAATGGATTGAATATCTGCACGGGTGGCATGATGTGCAAGTAGAAAATGATTGAGGCTATCACCGTTGACGAGTGCGAATGTTTGCCATTCGGTAACGACGGGTGTTGCAGGAACCACGAGAGAAGCGTTTGTTGCATTTGCTGTATTGTCAAGAACCGCGTTATCGCGCATAACCGCAGATTTAATGTCAGAGGTCAGGTTCAGCCACAACAATGTCACAAGAAGAGAGGAGGCCACAAACGTTGATAAGGTAACGGGGAGTACTGCGGCATTTCGCTGACGTAACACAGGTTGGCGGCTATCTACCATAGAGCGTCCTCGCTTTCAAAATTATCTTATTCCGACATACTACAACTACGTCGATAGTTGGCAGGATATAGAAAAAAATAAGGCGGGTCAAGCAATTTTTACGAATATTTTTTTAGTGCTCGATAAAAAACAGTATAAAAACCATATAAAAACGCGATTGCATTTTATGCATAGACACAATATTTTTTTCTAAATCATTGTAAGACAAGCGGCAGATTTGATTTATTTTTAACCAGAAAATCACACACACTGTCGATAGTCTGGTTTGAATGTAAGGCCTCAATTCGCTATGATATACTCGCATTCATTGACAGTGCGCGTTTTAGGCATCAATGGCGACAATGCAAAAAATGCCCTTTTCCCTTTGCAGGAGAAGGTGGCCACAGGCCGGATGAGGTGTAACAAAATCATCGCGTAGCGATGACAAGTCTGCATTTTTGAAAGACCGTACATCGACTTAGAAGGTAAGTGAATGAACCACGAACAACAAGCAGCATGGGATCTGATTAAGCGGGGGACAGTTGAAATTCTTCCCGAAGATGAGTTACAGACTAAACTCATGAGTGGTAAGCCACTTCGTATCAAGGCGGGTTTTGATCCGACAGCACCTGATTTACACCTTGGACATACAGTGCTTATTAATAAGTTAAGACAGTTCCAAATCTTAGGTCATGAAGTCACGTTTTTGATTGGTGATTTTACGGGGATGATAGGTGACCCAACGGGCAAAAGCGCGACGAGAAAGCCGTTAACTCGTGAAGAAGTTCAGGAAAATGCACAAACCTACAAAGCTCAAATTTTTAAAATTTTAGATCCAAAGACGACAGTGATTGATTTTAACTCTCGCTGGATGGATGCTTTCTCTGCCGCTGATCTCGTGGGATTAGCTGCCAAATATACTGTGGCAAGAATGCTAGAACGTGAAGATTTTTCTAAACGCTATGCTCAGGGTGACGCCATTGCTATTCATGAGTTCTTGTACCCACTTGTCATGGGTTATGACTCCGTAGCGCTTAAAGCGGATATTGAGCTCGGTGGTACCGATCAAAAATTTAATTTACTCGTAGGTCGCGAATTACAAAGACATTATGGTCAAACACCACAAAGTATTTTAATGACCCCACTGCTAGAGGGACTCGATGGTGTTAAAAAAATGTCGAAATCATTAAATAATTACATTGGTATTTGTGATGCACCGAATGATATGTTTGGTAAATTAATGTCTATCAGTGATGATCTCATGTGGCGCTATATTGAATTATTAAGTTTTCATAGTAATGAAGCTATTCAAGCATGGCGACAAAGTGTTACAGATGGAGCGAATCCTCGTGACATCAAAGTCAATTTTGCCAAAGAAATTATCGCAAGATTTCATGACACAGCTGCCGCTGAGTCGGCACATCATGATTTCGTGCAACGGTTTCAGCAGCAAGTGATCCCAGATGTCTTGGAAGAGATAACCATTGATCTGACAGAGTCGTCTATCTTGTTGACGCAGCTTATCAAGCAGATTGGTATGACGTCAACGACGTCTGATGCAATAAGAATGATTAAGCAACATGCGGTGAAAGTGGATAATGTGCTTATTACCGATCCTAAAATACAGCTGCATGGCGGTATGCACTTTATTCTACAGGTTGGCAAGCGCCGCATGGCAAAGGTTAGCCTTAGCTAGTATTGAGTACAAAAGCCCTCTTCCGGCCCTGGATGGGGCGTAAAGAAACCACGGTGCAGCGCTGATAAATGGGTGCTTTCATAGGGGTGAAGCAAGTCAAGAGAGCGGTGTG
>CAMFJL010000007.1 GCA_945957175.1 uncultured Legionellales bacterium | reverse complement strand
GTACTTAGAGAATCCTGGTTCGACAAAACGGCAGGAAAGCCGTTTTGGACGCTGCCTTTGGCAGCGCCCCGAAAGGGTGAGGGCCAGGATGGCCCGAATCAATCCCTGCCTTATCTAGTCTTGTATAAAAAAAGGCCACCCAAGGGGTGGCTTTTTTTATATCTGAAGAAAAGGTAGCGTACTTGCCACACCGGCTAGAACGGCTCGCAATGACTGTTGTTCAATGAGGTTTTGTTTTTACGATATAGTATTTGCCAAACTTGCGCGCTTTTATCTTTAGCCTCGGAGATTACTTTATTTTTTCTCATTTCACCAATATACTGTCGTGCTTCTAAAAATAAGTTATTTAGGCTTAATGTTGAATGACACTTACCTTTGATGGTTATTCGCATAGTATGGATGAGTGTCTTGCTATTGTCTGAATAGCTGGGGAATGGTTGAAATTCAATAGTTTGATTCATGGTGTTTTTAAAGAAATTCTCAATCTTTTTAAAAACATCCGATGATGGTTCTCCCATTCTATGTTCAAGTGTAACAATAATCGCCTGTGCATTATGTTTTAACAAACATGCTTCATAAATAAGCGCTTCTAATGGGTTACTGCAGTAGGAGACTGCACCGTGAATATCGGTGACAAGATCCATTTTATTTTTATATTTTTCATATATGTCAGTATCCTCAGGTAGCGTGGCAGAGATAGAGATAATGCCAGGCCGCACACGAATAGGATGCGCGTTCACGCCTAACAAGATAGCTTTAGATTTTTTTCGTATTTGGCTTAGGGCTTTGCCAGTTCTACAACCGATGTCTATCCAGGCCATGTCATCTAATATTTCTTTTTCAAAATCCAGGCCAGTAAATAGCTCATAGCAGGCAAGGTCACGTTCTTTCGGCCAACTTGGGATAAGGTTGGTATGAATCAATGCTGACCTCCTGCATTAAGTAAAAGTGATTATTGTCTATATCTCTTAGGTGAGAGTAGCATAATGTTAAGTAATCTAAAATAAAACATTATTCCTTGATACTGCGGATGGCGTTAAAAAGCGTGGGACTTATGCATAAAGGTAGACAAGGTTACTGTCAATAAGCATAATTCCACGCATGTAACTATTAATTAGTCCCTTTAGAATTTCATCACGTTCAAATAAATTCAAATTGTTTCATTTTTATCGTACTATACATGTACCTTTGCAGTCATATCAAGTCCAATCGCATGCATCACTTTGAGCGTCGTTTGTAGGGTAGGATTACCTTTTTCGCTAAAAGAGCGGTACAGTTGTTCTCGTGATAGACCTGTTTCTTTGGCTATTTCGGTCATACCTTTGGCACGAGCGACGACACCAAGCGCTTTCGCAATATAGGCAGTATCACCCGTTTCAAATTGATTAGTACAATAATCATACACATGCGCCTGTAATCGAAACTATTCAATTTATACTTGCCGTGTTTCACATGGTATCAAGAGGTTCACCTGAATAGTGGGGTAGAGATTGGGATACCAACACAAGATGTGTTGATTCCAAGGCTTTAGGAGGAATTAAAGTCATGTATCTGTAGGCTTTTGAGTATCTATCAGCGTTTATTGCCCTTTGTGATTATATACTGCTAGGTAAGTACCTTAAACTGACTAGCATTTTCGTAAAAATAGACTAGGATTAAGGCTGGTTAATATTAAATAAATCAGATTTTTGATTATTTGGTGCCTAAAAATAGGTATGCAGGATGGATTTAAATAGACCTAATTAACTTTTGGAGACGTTACCATGGTACATAATAGGATGATGCAGGGATTTATCGCTTTGACGTTATTAAGCAACACGTCTGTTTTTGCTTATCCTTCGGTAGCTACGGGTATGGTATCGACAACGATAAATATGAAGGAGCATCCACAGCTTACGCCTGCATGGAAGTATTGGTATACGTTGGATCCAGTAGAAAAGCCAGGTCATGTTAACGTGTTTTATCAGGGCTTGAAAAATAGCGATAAAACTGCGGTTCAACAGCAAGCACAACAAGATTTTTCTAAAGCTTGGGGCACACTGTCACAAGATCAAAAAATACAGACACTCAACCATGTTGCAAGCACCCGTTTCCTTGCTAAAGGCTGATGCATGCGAAAAACGTCAAAATGCAACAAAATTTATCATCGTCATGTAGACCGACGTGATATATAGTTAACTTTGAGTGGTAAAGACCCAGATGTTAATTGCTGGGTCCTTTGATTCAGTTAGCAAGCGATGAGAGCATACAAAAGTTCTAGCATCATTCACGCGATCGACACCCAAAAATATAAAATTTATCTAGCTTTGTACGAGCGTGCTGAAGTAGGATTAGAAGATTGCAATCTAGATTGTTCTATTTTATCCCAATTATGCTCACAAAGATTAAGCGCATCAAGTACGATTCCACCACCTGGAAAATTACGAACGATGCCTAATATACCATTTTGTGTGCCCTTCCAAAGACCTTGTGCTACGATACAACTAGTAGAAAGTCTCGATGTATTTACAGTATTATGTGGTTTATAGTCGTTGTAAGATTGAACAACAGAAAATAAAAAACTCATCATGAATTCTATAGCCATCTTGGCTAAGATCATAGAACGCGAGTCAAATAGAATAAAAGGCAAAAACATACTGTGCAGTAGTATAATCAACAAAATGACATCTTGGCCACGGTAGCGTTGGCGAGCGGGTTCTGATTCATCTGTTTGCCTAATCGATTGTGGGGTAGCGCTATGCGCCAAATGCAGTTGCACTGTGTAGTCAGTTTTTGAAAACGATCGACTTATGTTCACTGATGCTCTTATAACTTGCCCAAGAGTGTGAGCATATGCCACATTGGGAGGGAGCTGATGCAGCACTGCAATGTGCATTACCATAGAAGATATCTGTGCCTCTAAGCTGGATATCCAATCGCGTGAATTTGGTAGATTTTTTTTAAGCTGCTTATCTACATAGGCTTTTATTTCTGATTTGAAAAAACCAGCAGACAGCGCTAATACCAATAAACCAAGCCCTATGGAGGTTGATGTCAACAGAGTGCTCTGGCGATTAATATTGAGCAACTTATCATAGAGTGCCTGTGAATAGCTTAGGGGTAAGCCTTGTAGATGTTGTTCTACTTGTGATGGCGACATATTGCATAGGATGGCTGTAGCGTCATCGCACTGAAGCAAGGTATTTGACGATGACGTACTACATAGCTTAGTAGGCCCAATCTCTGTCAATACAAGTGGCGTGGGGCACGGTATAACTAAGGTGCTTTTATCGGGTTCACCTATGTCAATCACCACAGTTCCTGCATTCTCCTGAGATAGTGATAGCAGAAGCTCTATCGTGTCTCGCCCACCGCCTGTCTTAAGTACCAAACCATCTGGCGGCACGTCCCCTAGGCTAATAAAGTCATTGCCATCATGTAAAGTAATCTGACTAAAACCAAGTTCTGACGGTATATATAGCGTGGTGCTGCCCATCATATGGGGCATGAATGAGTCGCTTGGCAATTTCAGTCGGCAATCGACAGACTCGGTAATTGTGAAGGTATTATTAGTGTGCCGATTGGGTGGTAAGGCTCTGACTAGTAGTCCATATTCGAATCCATCTGGTGTCATGCAAATATACGGGTAACCCAGAAACTTGAAAATCCTGAGGGTTAACGTTACGTGCACCATAGAGTATTTGTAATGCCTTAATATCTACGGGCAAGGGTCCGTTAGCTAGGGTTTGATAATGTGCGACGGGTGTCCCTTCAGGCTCCCTGGGATAATTCATCACAGTTAGGGATTGTGCATGGCTCGGAAGATAAGGCGATTGATCGTTTGCCTGTAAGGCTTGTGCATGCTTTAAACCTAGGGCATGTAAGATTTCATGGCAATTGACATGACGGCCCAATGAGCCTTTAGCAAATTTGCTTATGCTACTACTGATGGCAACTAATTGGCGGGGCGAACCATTAAGTTTAATGGGCAGATTAAATCCGGATGCATGACTTAGGGAATCATCCCCGAAAAGAAAAGCTATCCTTTTGAAGATACCTGTTAATGCGTCTGGTTCTTGCTTGCTAACAAACCAAATATCTGCCTTAAGGGGATCTCTTGTAGGCTCAAAGTGTAAATTAATGCTTTGTTCGAGTTCTTGTAGAATGTCAGTAAATGCTTGCGAACTTGCTGGTAGACTAGGTCCTACAGGACTCCCTAAGGCTTCGATTTCCCGAGCGAATTGTTGGAGAACGGGTCCTGAAAATACCTTCCGGGTTACAACAAGATAACGAACCGTCTGTCCTGCTGAAAAAGGTGGGTTTTCATTGGGAGGAAGCACTGCGAAATGATATTCTTTGGGATCGGTGATATCATCATGCGTATTTATACTTTTGGGTGCGGGTACTGACATAGGTTTAGACTTGGGCATAGATTTTAACCATTTGTACTAAAAAAATACAAAATAACAAGAAAAACGACAAATTGTCAAGGCTTTTAGGGTATTCATAATGATAAAGATTGGCTCGATATTTCTTTTTATTCAACTGCATGATGTGTCTTTATGGAGTGTCAAATTTTTGTCGCAATGGGTTTATACGACTATGTACTTCCTCCCGTATTATGGGCGTCTCTCAAAAACAAGTTTATAAAATTAAAACTTCATGTCTTTGAACAAAGCGCTCATTATCCACAAATAGATGAATCAGAAAAGTTTTTTGAATGAATAAAAACACTTCTATAAAACTAACTATGCGTTATGTTAATGATAGATTGCGTTGGAATATAAGCCATAAAAAATAGAGTATAAAAAAATCATGTATTAAACTGATAGTTTATCAGAATATTCACAACATGATGAGATCACAGACTATACTTTAGTTATCGATGTATGTATCGTGAAAATGTCATAAGGGGCTACGATATGTTACGCACCATATTAGTGATTCTTCTTATCCTCATGTTACTTGGTGTTCTGCCGATATGGCCGCATAGCGTAAGCTGGGGGTATTGGCCTGGCGGCTTGGTTGGTACATTATTGGTTATCGTCATTATCTTGCTGTTGCTTAGGTGATGATGACTGTAACTTGAATGTATATGCTTAGTCTAGAGAAGTGGCGGTTGTATGTGACAATCTTGCAATTGGATAACTTCACTTTTATACTGTGTGAGTACCACGTGGGTTCGGGGCGTTTGTGTGCATGGCGAGCTTACGTTGGAGAGGGGCAGTTCATTTATATTGACTGGCCTTATCGTATCACAAGGATGATTTTATACACTGACCTTTGTTTTCGGTTTTATAAATAAAGCGGGCAAGGTGACATAGCCGCATCCTGGAGTAGTGATAGTGATTACTGTATTGCTGGTTGACGACCACGACATCGTGCGCTTAGGCGTAAAAAAGCTTTTGGAAGAAGTCAAAGATATCAGTGTGCTGGGTGAGGCAAGGTCGGGTGAAGACGCCTTGCTATTCGTGCAAAAACAAAAGCCTAATGTGGTCCTTATGGACATGAGCATGCCAGGTATTGGTGGCATTGAAGCAACGCGTAAGATGACGAGAGTTGCACCGGGCGTTAAAGTCCTAGGTCTATCTGGTTTTGATGATGATTTATTTCCCTCTCGTTTAATTCAAGCAGGTGGCTGTGGTTATATTACCAAGGGCGCTAATGTTAACGAAATGGTGAAAGCCATTCGTGCCGTTTACCGTGGCGAGCGCTATTTTAGCCATGAAGTTGCTCAAAAACTTGCTATCCGGCATTTAGATATTGCGGATAAGTCACCTTTTGAGGCGTTATCTGAGCGTGAACTTCAAGTTGTTATGATGGTCGTTGCCGGTATGAAAGCACCAGCCATTGCACAAAAATTATGTATTGATAGTAAAACGGTTAATGGTTATCGATATCGTGTTTTTAAAAAATTAAATATTAAAGGCGATGTGGAATTGGCCCGCCTGGCTATGACGTATGGGTTGGTGGAAACCGATCAGAGTACAGGGTGATAGGCTCTTCATTGCTCTCCCTCATCTGGTTTTCGGCCACCGTCCTCAGTAAGAGGAAAGGACATAGTCAAAAAATCAGTATTTTCAAATGACTCAGATATATACATCTCCTGGTTGAGCAATGGATACAGATAAGAAACAATTGTCACATCTTGACGCAAAAATCTTCGATGCCAAAGCTTTTTTACGTACAGTAAGCACGTCTACGGGTGTGTATCAAATGTACTCTGTCGATAATGAGGTTATTTACGTCGGCAAGGCTAAAAATCTTAAAAAGCGTTTAAGTAGTTATTTTCAAAAACAACATATCGACAGAAAAACAGAAAGTCTTGTTAATCACATTCATCGCATTGATGTTACAATCACTGCAAGTGAAACAGAAGCATTACTACTTGAAAATACGCTCATAAAAAAATATAAGCCCAAGTATAATATTTTATTTCGTGATGATAAAAGTTATCCCTATTTATATATGAGTCACCACGCTTTTCCCCGAATGAATCTTATTCGGGGAAAACAATCGATGCCAGGTAATTATTTTGGCCCCCTTTCAAGTGCATATAGTGCCAGAAAGAGTCTGTATTTATTACAAAAATTATTTAAATTGCGTGACTGTACTGATAGCTACTTTAAACTTCGCAGCAGACCCTGTTTACAATATCAAATTGGCCGTTGCACAGCGCCTTGCGTAAAATATGTTAGTGAAGCTGATTATGCCAAACAAGCGGCATTTGCAAAACTATTTTTGCAAGGTAAAAATCAGAGTATTATTGATGAATGGGTGAAAGCCATGGAAGAGGCTGCCGGAGCCCGTCAGTTTGAAACAGCAGCGAAGCTTCGTGATCAGATCAGCTTATTACGCCAAGCACAAGAGCAACAATACATGTTAACTTCACGCGGTGAGGTTGATGTCATTGGTTTTGCTTGTGCGCATGGTATGTATTTATTGAGCCTATTACAAATACGCGAAGGCAATGTATTTGATAATAAAACCTATACTCCAAAAGCACAACAGGGGCTGTCGCCTCTGGATATCATTACTGCCTTTATTACCCAACATTATCTGGCCCAATCCCCCGAACAATGGCCCACAACCATTGTGGTACCTGAGTCTGATACCGAGCTTGCTGCGCTGGTTCATAGTTTAAGTGACATGTCTAAGCGTCCTATCAGCTTGCTTGCTAATCCCAAAACCACACAGAAGCAGTGGTTAATGCTTGCAATAAAAAATGCTGAAGAAGCTCTGTCTCAACGTCTACAAGAGCGGCTTACCATGCAAGACCGCCTGTCTGAACTTACGCTCGCCCTAGGGTTTTCATCGCCCGTGAACCGCGTCGAATGTTTTGATATCAGTCATTACCAAGGTGAAGGCACAGTTGGCGCCTGCGTTGTCATGAGCGAGCAGGGAATGGAGCCCAGTGCCTATCGTCGTTTTTCCATCAAAACTGCAGAAAATGATGATTATCAAGCTATGCGCGAGGTGTTAACGCGGCGTTATCAACGTTTAGTTAAAGAAGATGCGCTGCTGCCGGATCTCATCTTAATTGACGGTGGCAAAGGACAATGGCAGGTTGCTCATGAAGTATTAAGTTCGCTTGCACTGAATATACCTATTGTGGGTATTGCGAAAGGTGTGACCCGTAAACCTGGTTTTGAGCAGCTTTGGTTAGATAGACACCATAGTATTCAGCTACCTGAGGATAGTATTGCGCTTCATGTATTGCAGCAGATTCGAGATGAGGCACATCGGTTTGCTATCACGGCACAACGAAAACAAGTACGTAAACCCAGAAGCCATTCTATACTTGACGACATTCCAGGCATTGGTCCTAAGCGGCGACGTGCGCTCATTGCACGTTTTGGCAGCGTGCCTAACTTAGGCAAAGTCAGTGTCAACGAGCTGACAAAAGTACCAGGTATCAGTCGCCAATTAGCAGAGCTTATTTATCAGCACCTGCATTAAGATTGGCGCCATTTAATACCACAACCTATGCTGGGTTTTTGATCAGCATCAATAGGCTGATCGGCAAGTAATGCCGTAACGGCGGTTTGAAGACTATCGCCTGTAACGGGTATGGCGTTACCTGGTGTCGATGCATCAAACTGACCGCGATAAACCAAACGTAAATGACCATCATATAAAAAGAAATCTGGCGTACACGCGGCATGATAGGCTTTGGCTGTATTTTGAGTTTCATCAAAGAGATAGGGAAATTGCCAGTCATATTGGATAGCTAGTTTGGCCATATGCTCGGGCGCATCATCCGGATAATGGACAATATCATTGGCATTAATCGCAACAATGCCAATACCTTGCGCTAAAAAAGCATGACATTGCAGGGTTAATTGAGGAAGGATATGTTTCACAAAAGGACAGTGATTACAAGTAAATAGAATCAAGGTCCCCTTGGGACCCCGACAATCACTCAAAGAAAGCGGTTGCTGATGACGGACATCGGTTAAGGTAAAATCTGGGGCCTGAGTGCCTAAGGGTTGCATTGTCGATTCTGTGCGAGCCATTCTCTTCTCCTATGACAATGATGTGAGGGTGTCAACATGACAGGAAACTGCACCTTTAGCTAAGCGGATTTGCAGGGCTTGGCCAGCGCTAACTTGTTCACTCGAGGTAATCACCTTACCACTCGCAGCGTCTGTGGTAATGCTATAGCCACGCGCTAAGGTTTGCAAGGGGCTTAACACATCAAGTTCTGCAACTTTACCTTCCCACATCAATCGATATTGTTGGCAACGTGCAAGCATATGATGTTTCAGTTGCTGTAAATGTCCTTGCAATTGTTGCTGTAGGGTTTCTAATTGTGTTTGTGGGCTCAGATGTTGTAATGCATGTTGCTGCTGAACTAATGCAAGTTGCCAGCGATGTGCGGATAATTGCCACGCTTGGCACAAACGTTGCCAAAACTGATCGAGCTGCTGACCCTGTTCTAAAAGTCGTTGCCCTGGATGCTTAAGTCTTGCCTGCATATGTGAAAGGTTAACTGCCAGGCTACGTAATTGTTGTGTCAATGCTTTGATGAGTTTAACTTGCATTGCTTGAATATTGGCCAGCCATTCCGTGACCTGTGGGCTGACTAATTCAGCTGCTGCGGTAGGTGTTGGCGCACGCAAGTCTGCAACCAAATCTGCAATGGTCACATCTGTTTCGTGGCCTACCGCGCTAATGATAGGCAATGAAGCGTGCGCTATGGCGCGTGCAACTTGTTCATCGTTGAAAGCTTGTAAATCTTCGAGAGAACCGCCACCACGCGCAACAATAAGCACATCACACTCCATACGTAAATTCGCCGTTTGAATGGCCATCACAAGGGAAGGTACCGCGGCAAGCCCTTGCACTTGCGCAGGATAGATAATGATACCGATAGCAGGAAAACGACGCTTTAACGTTGTTACCATATCTTTGACGACAGCACCTTGTGTTGACGTAATGAGTCCAACAGTGCGAGATAAGGCTGGGAGCGGGCGCTTGCGGCTGGCATCAAATAATCCTTCTTCACGCAGTTTGGCTTGTAAACGTTCAAAAGCTAGACGTAAAGCGCCATCGCCTGCAGCCTCTGCAACATCAATAATCAATTGATAATCACCGCGCTCAGGGTACAAACTAATTTTTGCACGCACCCGAATATGAAGACCATCTTCTAGCTTAAAGCGACAGAGGCGATTGGCACCCGCAAAAAAGACACAATTTACCTGGGCATCTTTATCTTTTAGCTTAAAATACATATGACCCGAGGGGTAATGTTTAAAGTTAGATACTTCCCCTTCTAACCAGATGGCTGGAAAGTTTGTCTCTAAGCATGTTTTCACAAGGCGATTGAGTGCGCTGACACTTAAACAAGCTGGAGCGGTCGTCATCGTCATGTGTATTTAGCCTTTGTGTTTACTATCGCGATGCTGGCCTACATGTTGTTCAATATGGGCAATGATAAGATTCGCGACATCTTTTTGAGAACAATTTTCGATACCTTCGAGACCCGGTGAGGCGTTAACTTCCATCACCAATGGACCTCGTGCTGATCGGAGTAAATCTACACCAGCAACATTTAGGCCAATAATTTTAGCTGCACGCACAGCTGTTGCACGCTCTTCTGGGGTAATCCTCACTGTTGTGGCTAGTCCCCCTCGGTGTAAGTTGGAGCGAAATTCGCCTTCTTTTGCTTGACGCCGCATGGATGCCACCACTTTATTGCCGATGACAAAACAACGAATATCAGCGCCTTTAGATTCTTTGATATATTCTTGCACGAGAATATTGGCTTTCAGACCAAAAAAAGCATCGATAACACTCTCAGCCGCTTGGCGCGTGTCTGCAAGCACAACGCCTAATCCTTGCGTACCTTCGAGCAGTTTAATCACTAAGGGTGGACCGCCCACCATATCAATTAAGCCAGAAACGGCATCAGGTGTGTGGGCACAGACCGTGATAGGCATACCTACGCCACGTCTGGAAAGCAATTGTAAGCTACGTAATTTATCGCGTGCACGTGTAATACCAATGGATTCATTTAGACAATAAACACCCATCATTTCGAACTGTCGTACAACAGCGGTACCGTAAAAAGGAATTGATGCACCAATACGAGGGATGACCGCATCAATATCGCTCAGTTGTTGTCCATGATAATAAATAATAGGCTGTTTTGCCCCTAAATTCATGCTGCAATGTAGCGCATCAATGATGATAACTTCGTGTCCTCGATTGCGAGCAGCTTCTTCGAGCCGGCGAGTCGAGTAGAGCTTGGGGTTGCGCGATAAAATAGCAATTTTCATAGTGGCTTCAAAGTAGGGGTGTTAATGTTGTTCATGTCGGATAGATTAATCGATTTTGACGAAATTGCAATCATTCGTGAGTACCTAAGCCATCGCTTAGGTACTCGTCGCTTTTGCGAAGATGTCTAAAGTGTGGAATAATATCGGTCTTAATTCGCACGCAGATTACTAACTTTTTACCACGAGGTTCTTCATTATGTCTACTAAAGCCAGTCCAACGACTATCGACCCAAATCGCATGAAAGCCCTTGAAGCTGCGTTGGGTCAAATTGAGCGCCAATTTGGCAAAGGTTCCATCATGCGTATGAATGATCAAAATGCGGTGGATGTTGAATTTGTTTCAACAGGCTCTTTAGGGCTTGATCTTGCAACTGGCGGTGGTTTGCCTCGTGGGCGTATTGTTGAAATTTATGGCCCGGAGTCTTCTGGTAAAACAACACTTACCTTGCAAGTGATTGCGGAGATGCAAAAATTAGGTGGTGTTGCGGCTTTTATTGATGCTGAACATGCGCTAGATACGAGCTATGCTGAAAAGCTTGGCGTCAAAGTGGATGATTTATTAGTATCACAACCTGACACAGGTGAGCAAGCCTTAGAAATCGCAGATATGCTCGTGCGTTCTGCAGCTGTTGATATTGTTGTCGTTGACTCTGTCGCTGCCTTGACACCTAAAGCTGAAATTGAAGGTGAAATGGGTGACCAACACATGGGTTTACAAGCACGACTTATGTCGCAAGCTTTACGTAAGCTCACAGCTAATATCAAACGCTCCAATACGCTAGTCATTTTTATTAACCAAATCCGTATGAAAATTGGCGTTATGTTTGGTAGTCCAGAAACAACAACTGGCGGTAATGCACTTAAATTCTATGCGTCCGTTCGTTTGGATATTCGTCGTATTGGCGCCATCAAAAAAGGCGATGAAGTTATCGGTAGTGAAACACGCGTTAAAGTTGTTAAAAACAAAGTTGCGCCACCTTTTAAAGAAGCTTTATTTGATATTTTATATGGCGAAGGTATTTCAAGGGAAAGCGAAGTGATTGAGTTAGCCGTCAAGCTGAATCTTATTGATAAAGCCGGTGCATGGTATAGCTATCAAGGTGAAAAAATTGGTCAAGGTAAAGAAAATGTGCGTCAATTTCTTAAAGATCGCCCCGAGATAGCGCAAGAACTTGAAGCTAAAATTCGCGCCCAAGAAATCAAAGCACCAGTCAAGCGCAGCCAAACAGTCGATGACTTAGCTGACATTGACGAGTAATCAGTAAACAGCTTTGAATGCTTGCTCGTCAACGTTCAAAGCTGTATTCTTGCAAAGAGATTGTGAGTGATTATGCACATTGATTTGCCTATCCTACGTCAGTATTGCCTAATGTTATTAGCGCGACGCGATTACAGCGTGTGGGAGCTTAGCCAAAAATTGACGGCCAAAGGTGGCGAACCCGAACAAATTCAAGCTATTTTGGCGCTATGCATCGATAAGGGTTGGCAGAGCGATGCGCGTTTCGCCGAAAATTATAGTCAATACCGTGCCAATAAGGGTGTAGGCCCTAGAAAACTGGCTTACGAGTTGCAGCAGCGCGGTGTTGATGCAACTTTAATTGATGAAGCACTTAATGCACATGCGTGGAAAGCACAGGCAAGTCGTGCTCGGATCAAACGTTTTGGCAAGGCCTTACCGTCCTCTCCCGATGCGCGAGCCAAACAAATGCGTTTTTTGATGCAACGTGGTTTTCCGATGCCTCTTATCAAAACTGTTTTAACTGAACCTGTTGAGTATGAATATGACAGCAAATAAATTAACCAGCAGCCAAGCGCTACGAGAAGCTTTTTTACAATATTTTTCAACATACGATCACGCTATTTTGCCAAGCAGTTCGCTTGTTCCTTTTGGTGATGCCACCTTGTTGTTCACTAATGCAGGTATGGTGCAATTTAAGGATGCGTTCTTAGGTCTTATTGACATGGGAAAACGTGCAACAACCTCGCAGCGTTGTGTGCGCGCTGGTGGAAAACATAATGATTTAGACCAAGTAGGCTATACAGCAAGACATCATACTTTTTTTGAAATGCTCGGTAACTTTAGTTTTGGTGACTACTTTAAACGTGAAGCCATACAGTATGCCTGGCGCTTCTTAACCGAGGTTCTACATATCCCCGCAGATAAATTATGGGTGACTGTGTACGAAGAAGATAGCGAAGCAGAAGCTATTTGGCTTGAAGAACTGAAAGTCAGTCCAGCACGTTTTTCGCGTTGTGGTAAAGCCAGCAATTTTTGGTCTATGGGTGACACTGGCCCCTGTGGGCCTTGTACTGAAATTTTTTATGACCATGGTCCCGCTATTGCAGGTGGCCCACCTGGCTCACCTGATGAAGATGGCGATCGCTATGTCGAAATCTGGAATTTGGTATTCATGCAATACAATAGAGCTGCAGATGGCACCTTGACTGCATTACCAAAGCCTTCCGTTGATACCGGTATGGGTTTGGAGCGCTTAACAGCGGTTATGCAAGGCGTACACAACAACTATGATACGGATCTATTTCAACCACTCATACAAGCGGCAGCGAAACTTGCACACATCGATGATAATAAAAATACATCTTTACGCGTGATTGCTGATCATATTCGTGCATGTAGTTTTCTCATTGTTGATGGTGTACTGCCCAGCAATGAGGGTAGGGGTTATGTGCTGCGACGTATTATCCGAAGGGCTTTACGTCACGGCAATAAATTAAACATCCCACTACCGTTTTTCTACCAATTGGTTGAACCACTGACGCAAGTTTTAGGGCAAGCTTATCCTGAGCTAGGTCAGCATCAAGAAAAAATTAAGCGTGTCCTGCTTCAAGAAGAAGAGCAGTTTGCTAAAACTTTAAGTCAAGGTATGCGTTTATTTGAACAAGCACTCGGTGAACTAGAGGGTAAACAATTATCTGGTGAGCTTATTTTTAAACTCTACGATACCTATGGCTTCCCTCCCGATTTAACTGCAGATATGGCGAGAGAGCGTGATTTAACACTAGACATTGCTGGCTTTGAAGCAGCGATGGAACAACAACGTTTGCAGTCCCAGGCAGCCAGTCAATTTGCACAAACCGATAGAACCACGATTCAAACCGATGTAGTATCGACATTTGAAGGTTATGATAAGTTAACATTAAGTAGCCATATTGTAGATGTTTTTGTAGATGGTATATCTGTTGACAAGGTCCAGACAGGACAGCAAGCAACGCTTATTTTATCACAAACGCCGTTTTACGCAGAAAGCGGGGGACAGGTTGGTGACATCGGCGTTATTCAAAGCGCTGCGGGTCACTTTATCGTTGAAGATACTAAAAAAATTGGCCTGGCCATTTTACATCACGGACATGTCGATAAAGGACATTTTGCCAAAGGTGAAGCGATTGATGCAACGGTGAATGAAGCGGCCCGCCAGGCAACTCGAGCAAATCACTCAGCAACACACTTGTTACATAGTGTTTTACAAAAAGTCTTGGACAATAGCGCCGAACAAAAAGGTTCACTTGTAGCGCCAGATAGATTACGTTTTGACTTTTCTTACAATAAGCCACTCACACAAGCACAGCGTTTTACGATTGAGAACATGGTCAATCAATACATTCGAGCTAACGTTGAAGCAAAAACAGCCGTGGGTTCCTATAAAGAAGCTATTGCTGCGGGTGCCAAAGCTTTATTCGGTGAGAAATACACCGATGTGGTACGCTCCATTGCGATGGGCGACCTATCTCATGAGCTTTGTGGTGGTACACACGTAGCACGAACTGGCGATATTGGCCTTTTCAAAATTGTAAGCGAATCAGGCATCGCCGCAGGTATTCGTCGTATCGAAGCGCTTACAGGTGATGCCGCCATAGCATTTACTCAGCAACAAACAGCTTTACTAGATACCTTAAGTGAGCAACTCAAGATAGCAACACCACAATTGCTTGAGCGTGTAAAACAACAACAAATCGAGTTAAAAACATTAGAGCAACGGTTAGCACAATTACAGCAACAACAACTTGCAGCAACCCTTGAAAAGCTGATAGCGACACAGTTAAAAAAGACAGGTATTTACCATACCTTAGTGTTGCGTTGTGATGATTGGGATGAGAAGCTACTGAAACTTGCAGCAACGCAGCTTTGTCAACGTTTGGGTGAACATAGCCTTATTTTCTTAGTCTGTCTTAGCCAGGGGCGAATTCATTATGTTGCAGCCGCAGGCAATGCGCTTAAAAATAAACTATCAGCACAGGCGCTTGTGAGCTTTGCTGCAAGCTATGTTTCAGGTAAAGGGGGCGGACGTGCGGAACTGGCACAAGGTTCAGGCACAGATGTAAGCCATGTCGACAAGCTTTTGCACGATATGGATAAACATATACAAGAAAGCTTAAGGGTATAAGGAAATGAAGGGTGTTAGTTGTTAAAAAGTTTGGTGGTACCTCGGTTGGTAGCTTAGATCGGATTAAACAAATTGCCAATCATGTCGTAAAGTCCTATCAAGCAGGTGAACTGCAGGTCATTGTCGTTTCTGCCATGAGTGGTGATACCGATAAGCTGCTCGCACTTGCAGCGCTTGCAAGCCCAAAACCACATCCCCGTGAGCTTGCGGTGATCGCAAGCACGGGCGAGCAAGTCAGTATGGCTTTATTAGCGTTACATTTACAACATCGCGGTATCCCTGCTTTTTCTTATACAGGATGGCAAGCGGGTATCGTAACTGATACCGATTTCGATAAAGCTAGAATCTTAGATATTCATACGCAGAGCTTACAATGTGCATTAGCTGAGGGAAAAGTCCCTATTGTGGCTGGCTTTCAAGGTATCACTGAACAAGGTGATATCACAGTATTAGGCCGTGGCGGCTCTGATACGACAGCGGTAGCCTTAGCGGCTGCACTGTGTGCTGAAGAGTGCCAAATTTATACGGATGTTGATGGCATTTATACAGCTGATCCACGTATTGTTGCAGATGCTAGACGTCTTGCATCGATTACCTTTGCAGAAATGATGGAGCTCACTAGTCTGGGGGCCAAAGTGTTGCAAAAACGTTCGGTTGAATTTGTAGGTAAATATCACGTTAATTTACGGGTGCTATCTTCCTTTGTTGAAGGTCCAGGTACACTCATTACATTTGAGGATTCTCCACTTATGGAACAGGCTGTTGTTTCAGGTATTGCATTCAGTCAAAAAGAAGCCAAATTGTGTATGCGTGGCATGCCAGACCATCCAAGCATTGCTGCAACTGTGACTAAGGCGCTGGGGGATGCCGGAATTGATATGGATTTGATGATGCAACAATGTGGTATTGACGGCCTGATTGATTTTACTTGCACGGTGCCGCGTCAGGACTATCTCACAGCCTTTTCTTTGTTTGAAGAATGCGCTAAAACATTAAACGCAAGAGAAGTCCGTGGCGATCAACAAATCGCTAAAGTCACGTTGGTCGGCGTCGGATTACGCTCACATCCATGGATTGCGGAACGTATGTTCTCACTACTGGCGAATGAGAGTATTCATCTACAGTTGATAAGCACCGGTGAAATTAAAATATCTGTGGTGATGGATGAAAAGTATGGCGAGCTTGCTGTTCGTATTTTACATGAAGGGTTTGAGCTAGCTAAATATCCTGACGAAGTGCATTTGTCTTGATGTATCACCGACTGACACATAAAAATCGCATTTGTGAGAATAAAAAGTCAATGCCTTTAAAGCCTTAATGAAGTGTTAAGGAAAATACGGTATGATCCCGTAAGTCTATCCAGATATATCCAAAGTATCCTGATGGTGGAGCCTAAGCATTCACGACTCTCATGGCTGCTTGATATGATTGGCAAGACAACCGTTTGGATACCGTTATCAGCAAGCAGACTCGTGCCATAAGGCCATCTACTCGATAGCGGATACCCTTTTATGTTTGGTAAAACTTGCTGTGAAGCAAAGTGTATTGTGATGAAACCCTTGTGTATACGCACTTGTTATCATGAAGAAGCTGATTGAAGTACTGATGCCTTATTCGCGTCTATACTTTAAGGATGTGAGTATGATACATGCCGTATGGATAAGAAAGGAGGTATGGAAATGTTAATATTAACACGTCGCGTTGGTGAAACACTGATTATAGGCGACAACGTAACGGTAACGGTACTCGGTGTCAAAGGTAACCAAGTGCGAATTGGTGTGAATGCACCCAAAGAAGTATCCGTACACCGTGAAGAAATTTACTTGCGTATACAGCAAGAAAAATTGAAAACACATGGAACCACGACAGAATCAGACTCTTCTGATGTTGAGGACAACGTATAACGCTGTCCTTTAAACCCATATCAATCATCTGAGACCTCGAAAGGCGTTTTTAAAAGTGCGTCATGTGGACTGAGTGAGTCTGTTCAGTTTTAGTATAAAATATCAGTGATGCACTCGTTGGTTGACATGCCAGATGATTTAAGCCAAACTGCAAGTCTAGTTTTTTTGAGAGAGGTTTTGTTTATGAGCGTTTTAGTTGGTCGCAAAGTCCCTGATTTTACAGCTGCTGCAGTTCTTGGCAATGGTGAAATTGTAAGCCAATATCATTTTCATAAAGAAATTGATAACAAGTATGCGCTGGTTTTCTTTTATCCTTTAGATTTTACATTTGTATGTCCATCGGAACTTATTGCGCTTGATAATCGCGTTGAAGAGTTTCAACAACGTAAAGTCGAAGTCATTGCTGTTTCTATCGATTCGCATTTTACCCATAGTGCATGGCGTAATACTGCAATTAACGACGGCGGTATTGGACCTGTACGTTACACCATGGTCGCTGATTTAAGCCATGGTATTGCTCAAGCCTTTGGCGTTGAGCACCCTTCAGCTCACGTTGCGTTACGAGGTGCTTTTATTATTGATAGGCAAGGTATTGTCAGAGCCCAAGTGGTTAATGATTTACCGATTGGTCGTAATATGGATGAATTGCTACGACTCGTAGATGCTTTGCAGTTCACAGAAGAGCATGGTGAAGTGTGTCCTGCGGGTTGGCAAAAAGGCCAAACAGCCATGAAAGCGACTAAAGATGGTGTTGCTAGCTACCTTGCTAATAATGCGGGCGATCTTTAAGGTATATGTGTAAGAGTCCAGCTCTTATCACGCGCTGAGACCGGGCCGGCACAAAACCGGCCCTTAAAACGCACATCTATGATTTTTTCACATTAAAGACGATAGATACATCAGAACCAAGATCGCATCAGTCCGTTTATCTCCCGAGAAATACAGGGTTCTTCAGCCCTAAGTCCAGGAATCCCACGTTCTCGTTCATTACCGTCATTTTCTTGCTGTAAGTTTTCACGTAATTGTCGATTTTCAATAAGCTCAAACAATTGTTGGCGTTGTTGTATGGTTTTAAAGTAGTGAAGACAAGGGAGCTGTCTCTCAGCTAACTGCGCATCTGTTAAAACTAAGGCGTAAATCTCCCTGAACGAACGAAGCAGCAATGTTCGCAATTCTAACATAGCAAAGCGATAGGCTGGTTTACGTGGTAATTGTAAGTAAACGGATAAGGTCAGATCAAACAAAAGCACACGCACTGTATTAAAAACAGTGGGGGTCATTGAAGTCTGCTCCCATTGTCGTAATAAATTAAATATATTGACAAGTGCCTTCGGTGAATTATGAAAGTGCGTTTTCATGAGGAAAGGCTGTCTTGCCAATAATTGAGACAGGGTTAATAATCGCTTATTTGCAATATCATTTATTGTCGATGAGGTCGATGTACTTGAATGACAAACACTCAATATCATCGGTAACAGACGATGGTAGATCAAGGGTAGCAGCGCATGATTGCATAGCTGCTGATAATCATTTCGGCATAAGTAATCCACAAGCACATCATAGCGCTCTTCATTATCGGCGTTCAGGTAATAATTCAGCAAGTGGTGCCAATCAATTTCTTGAATTTGTATACGTGAAAAGCTCGAAGATTGTGGATTGAGTAACCACTGCAATAACTGTGAGTGAGTGGTCAAGGGCTGTTGTACAGCATAGGTTTGTTGGTTGATAGTGTCCATCTCATTAAGCCTCCTGGCAAGTAACATCCTATGTTACGCACGCAGTACGTTTTATAGTATCGAATTTAGTCATAACCTTTTATAAGCCTAGTCCGAAGCCTATGATTTGTCAAACGTACAGCAGTGGCGTATAGAAGAGGAGGAAAATAGGAGGAAGAAAGACAGGCTTATTCTTAAAAAATAAGCCTGTTTACAAGAAGATTCGTAACAGCTTAATGCGTTGAGCCAGTACCTGTTGCAGAACCAAGACTACTGGTCGTACCATTCGAACCTACACTGGATGTTGCAGGAGTTGTTTGCATACTTGAAATGCTACTTGGCGCACCAGTAGCGGCCGAGCCTACACTCGCAGGTGGATTACTACTACTCATCGCGTTACCTTGTTGAGAAGTGACGGGTGTTGCTGGTTGTGCGTTATTCGTTGCAGGCATGTTGCTGTTTGCCGCAGGCGCTGCGCCTGTTGCTGTGCCATTGTTAGAACTATCCATAGCAGCTGAGGATACAGGTGTTGCACTGTTATTGGAAGATGGTTGGGTTGCACCTGGCGTGCCCGTGGAACCAACAGCACTTGCATTACTACTGGAACCAACAGAGCTTGCATTACCCGTGGAGCCAACAGAACTTGCACCACCAACAGAACCTGAGCTCGTTGTTGAGCCAGTTGAACCTGCGCTACCCGCGCTAGAACCCGTGCTTACGGCAACTGATGATGGATTAGCTTGTGTATTTGCGCTACTCGTTGCAGAAGTACTGTTATTTCCTTTGCTACAAGCAACAAGTCCTAAAGACAATAATGCGCTTGCTAAAACAATAATAGTGGTTTTCTTAACCATGAGAGATATCTCCAATTAATAAAAAGTTAATGTATGTTACATCCATTCATATGCGATGTTTGCACATGGACTTAATTATACCCGCCATCTTTCAATCTGCAATGTTGCTGTTAATTTAGGGTATTCCGTTTTTTGTCCCACAGATGCTGTTAAAACAGCGGAATGCTTTGGGCATATTCAAACAAGGTTAGCACAATCTTGCTCTAGACCAGCGATCCTTACGAGCTCAGACTAAGGACTGTCATCAAGTAGCTTCTAGCTCAAATACCACATAAATAGCGTTTGAGCCCAAAGCGACATTGACGACAGTCACCCAACAAACAGGTAATTACTTAGAACCTACGCTACCTGTTGTTGCTGCAGCGCCAGTGCTTGCAGCAGGGGAGCTAGCCGTAGCTGCTTGCGAACTTGTGTTCGTCGTCGCATTACTATTGCCGCCTTTACAAGCAACTAATCCAACTGCCAATAAAACAGTTGCCAAAACAACGGTGGTTTTTTTAACCATGAGTCAAATCTCCAATCAATAAACGTTAATACAAGGGCCAAGAATATAAAACTACAACGACTTGCATAAAAAAGCAAGCTATCCACCATCTATTTCTTTACTTTCTCGTCATTATGCACGTTAAACAAGCAGAATGTTAATAAAATACTCAGTTTAATCGGCTAATTGTAAATCTGTTATCATGGCAGCCAAGAAACGGGTTGCTTCACCGCCGGTCGCTGCACGATGATCAAAGGTTAAGGACAACGGCAATATGCGTTGACTAACAACCCTATCCTCTTTGAGCGTTAGCTCTTGACGAAAGCGGCCAGCGCCAATAATAGCAACCATGGGCGGAACTATCATCGGTGTTGCATATCGGCCTGCAAAGGTACCAAAATTTGATAAGGTAATCGTTGCCCCTTTTAATTCCTCAGCTGCAATTGTTCTTGCAGGCACTTCCTTTTTAAAACGCTCAACCGTAGCACGCAGGGCTTCAGCACTTTGCTTGTCTGCATCACGAATCACCGGAACAAACAAACCATCAGGCGTATCAACAGCTAAACCTAAGTGCAATGAAGTACTCGGTATCATGGCAGTTTTAGCTGCATCATACCAAGCATTGAGATTGGGCTCGACCTTCACAGCTTTGCCAAGTGCGCGCACAAGCCTGGCGGTGGTATCGGTGCCCTTGGGCCAGGCTGCGATATTCGCATCTTCAAAAATGGTGACTGCGGCAACTTCACGGTGAGAGAGCGCCATGCTTTGTGCCATGGCTTTTCGCACGCCTTTTAAAACAATAGCAGGTTCGCTTGTCTGTAATGGCTGTGCTTGGGATAAGGGTTCAGCACCTAATTGCTGTTTAAGATGATGCGCAAAATCATCAATACTGATCTCGCCGGCTAAACCCGTAGGTACAATACGACGCAAATCAATACCAAGCTTATGCGCAAGTACACGCAAAGCGGGTAAAATCTGTGGGTTATCACTATGCGATTGTGGCGTAATACCCATGGCCGTTTCAGTAAGCACATGATCACCTACCTCAATAGCACCAGCAACCGTTGCTGCGTCGGCTTTCTTAGAAGGCGTGCTTTTACTTTCTTCCGCAGGTTTAGCAGCCGCTTCTGCCGAAGCATTTTCAGAAAACTCAGCTAACGGTTCGCCCACTATCATGGTATCGCCTGTTTTGCCGTGTAATTTCGTAACGACGCCAGTACAAGGAGACGGGACTTCCACAACGGCTTTTGCCGTTTCCATGGACACTAAGAGTTGATCGATTTTGACATGATCGCCTACTTTCACATGCCAAGCATGAATTTCAGCTTCATGTAAGCCTTCGCCTAAATCGGGTAATGTAAATATGGTCATACAAGCTCCAAGGTTTGTTTCGCAGCAGCCAAAATACGAGCAACGCTGGGAATATAGGCTTTTTCTAATTGAAAGTAGGGGATTTGCACATCATAACCGGTCACTCGCTGTACGGGGGCGACGAGTGAGTAAATAGCCTGTTCACTGATGATAGCAGCGATTTCAGCACCAAAACCACACGTTCTGGGTGCTTCATGTACAATCACACAACGTCCCGTTTTCTGCACCGAGCGTAATAAGGTTTCCGTGTCTAAAGGTTTGATGCTAGCAACATCAATTACCTCAGCACTGATACCTTGTTTAGCAAGCTCATCAGCTGTTTGTAAGGTTTCTTGGATTGACGCGCCCCAACTGATAAGTGTTACGTCGGCACCTTCGCGTAAAACAAATGCTCTTCCTAAGGGTAGGGCAATACCATCGTCGGGAACAGCTTGTTTCACAAGACGATACACACGCATAGGCTCCATAAAAATGACGGGATCAGGATCCCGGATAGCCGCCAATAATAAACCATAAGCTCTTGCTGGGGTTGAGGCAACAACAACTTTACAGCCAGGACTGTGTGCAAATAAGCTTTCAAAACTTTCTGCATGATGCTCAGGCGCACGAATACCACCGCCAAACGGTGTGCGCACGACGAGCGGACATCCAATACGTCCTCGTGTGCGATTACGCATACGAATAGCGTGACTCAATAATTGATCAATTGCAGGTAAGACGAAACCCATGAATTGTAATTCGCAAACAGGTTTTAAACCTTGCGCTGCCATGCCGATACTCGCGCCGGCGATCATGGATTCAGCGAGCGGGGTATCTAAGACTCTATCCGCCCCAAACTTATCAAGAAGTCCAGCGGTTGCGCGAAACACGCCACCATTAGTACCCACATCCTCGCCTAATACAATGACATCAGGATCCTGTTGCATTGCATAAGCTAAGGCTTGATTGACAGCTTCGACTAAGGTGATTTCTGTTGTTGTGTGACTCATAAGCTGACTCCTTCGAAGCGTAAGGCTTGCTCTCGTTGTATTTTAAGATCATCAGGCAATGTAGCGTAAAGATGGTCAAACATAGCAGAGGCTGATTGTGCTGCTGTTGTCAGATAACTATCGACAATCGCGGTGACCTCTTCCTGGATTTGTGCTTGTAATGCTTGCTCTTGATTATCATCCCACCATTGTTGATGAGAAAGATAAGACTGAACGCGCTTAACCGGCTCTTCAATCCAAGCTTGTTCTAATTCGCCTGCTGGGCGATAACGGCTAGCATCATCGGCTGTCGTATGATCGCCCAAGCGATAACTTAGCGCTTCGATTAAAACCGGCCCTTGGCCTTCTCTGGCTTGATGTAGGGCTTCTTGCATCAGCTGTTTTACTGCAACAACATCGTTGCCATCAACTTGAATACCGGGTATACCCGCAGCAACACCTTTTTGTGCTAAGGTTTGGCAGTGGGTTTGAAGTGATAAAGGTACAGAAATCGCCCAGCGATTATTGTTGATGACGAAAACAACAGGGGCTTGCCAAGTCCCAGCAAGATTTAATGCCTCGTAAAAGTCACCCTGAGATGTGCCCCCATCACCGATGGTGACAACAACAGCGCGTTTTTGTTTGCGATATTGAAAGGCTTTAGCAATACCTACGGCGTGGAGACACTGACTTGCAATAGGCACACTCAATGGAAAATCTTCAGATTCGCTTAAACCTGCAAAAGCCATGCCGCGCTCGTCGCCACCCCAGTAGCGTAAAATATTTTCCATAGGCAAACCACGTAAGTATTGCGCACCAATATCACGATAGTAGGGGACAAGCACATCATCCTTCTGCATCGCATGGCCAATACCCACAGAGATGGCTTCTTGTCCAAGCACGCTTGGATACGTTCCCATTTTGCCAGTTCGCTGTAAGTTAATTGCCTTTTGATCAAAATGGCGAATCCATTGTAATGCACGATAAATTCGCAGCATTTCTGCTTTATCTTGCGCAAAATTAGGCAAACTTTGTGTCGGCTTCCCTTCTTTGTCAAGATATTGATAATGTGGTATCACAAAAGCATATTGCTTATCCGCC
Organism: uncultured Legionellales bacterium; assembly: GCA_945957175.1. Classification (GTDB taxonomy): domain Bacteria; phylum Pseudomonadota; class Gammaproteobacteria; order UBA1113; family UBA1113; genus CAMFJL01. The sequence continues at coordinate 81,994 of CAMFJL010000007.1, read as the reverse complement.
TTTCCGCTAAAACGCGAACTTGAATCAAACTCAGTCATAGGTATGTGCTCCCTCAAGGGTAAATTTTATTTATACCAAAGCTACAATGAAAGTACTGATAACGGGGGCTGTTAAACAGCGACCGTATTGCTTTGTTTTACTTCCCCATTTAAACGTGCTAACGCCATTTGATCGGCAATAACATGGGTTGGCAAATCAGCAGCTTGCGCTCTGCCAAAAATATCAAGTAATACATCGTAAAGATGTTCAATCTTAGTCGTTATCTGTGCCTCGTCGAGCTTATCATAGATTGACGCAGCTTGTATAATGCCGCCGCTGTTAATCACGTAGTCTGGCGCATATAAAATGCCACGTTCTTTGAGCGCATAACCATGGATAGGCTCAGCCAGCTGATTATTGGTGGCACCCGCGACAATACTGCATTGAAGCTGTGTAATTGTATCTTCATTGATAATAGCGCCGAGTGCGGCTGGTGCAAATACATCGCAATCCACACCATAGATGGCTTCAGGTGCAACGATAGTCGCATTAAATGCTTGTTTTACGCGCTCACAGGCGGCTGCATCTACATCGGTCATGATGAGTTTTGCACCCACTTTATGTAATTCTTGCGCTAGGTAGTAACCCACATAACCTGCCCCTTGAATCGCGACAGTAATGCCTTCGAGGCTTTCGCGCCCAAGTTTAAATTTAACAGCAGCGGCAATACCTAGGCGAACACCATGTGCCGTATAGGGCGATGGATCATTCATGGAAGAGGTTGAAGCAACGTAAGGGGTTTGTTCAGCAATAATATCCATATCTTCAAGCGTCGTGCCGCTATCTTTGGCGGTAATATAACGTCCATTTAACTCGTGAATAAATCTGCCAAACGCTGCAAAAAGTGCTTTTCTATCAAAATTTCCTCTAGGCTTGATGATGACAGACTTGCCACCACCATAATTAAGCCCAGTGGCGGCCGACTTATAACTCATCCCTTTTGCCAGGCGTAATGCGTCAATAATAGCAGAGTCGGTGTGATCATAGTTAACAAATCGGCAACCACCAAAGGCAGGGCCCAATCGCGTACTATGAATTGCAACAATGGCTTGCATGCCGGTGTTTGGATCCCATTTAAAGTGTAAGTCTTGGAAGGGTTCATGTTCATCAAATGCAAATAAGTCGTTAATTTTCTTTAATTTATCTAGAGAGTAAGTCATAAAATGCTCGCTTGAAAAAGTAGTGAGAAAGAGAGATTAGGAGAATTTGGCAGACTTGTAAAGGGCTTGTGCAAAACATTGATATCATTATGGGGTATTAAGCCAATTCAGCACTGGCTTGGTAACGCTTATATCTCAAACGCTTAAGTATTTAACGTACCTGTAGAAAATGCCCAAAACGCATGTCATAATGTTTTAACAATTTGATAGCTAATTGGAGATTATATGCTTAAACGTACGCATGTGATGGCTGGTTTATTAACACTTGCTTTGACTACATTGGCATTACCGGTGCTAGCAGAGCCCTCGCCAGTACAAATTGTCACAGATTTTCCCAAAATGGCTTCGATTCATTATCAACTGTCGGCGGAGCAGTGGGTGAGCACAAGTACAGCCAATGTCATAGTTACCGTGGATGCGAGTCTCAATCAACAGGCGGTCGATACGATTCAGCAACGAATCAACCAGGGATTACAAACCATTGCGAAAGGTGATTGGCAAATCACCGACATGCAAAGGAATCAAGATAGCTCGGGCCTTGAAAATATTCACGTAGAAGCGCAAGCGAGACTACCGGTCGCTGCAATTGCCAATGTGCGTAACCAAGCCTTTACCCTCAGTAAACCGGGTATTAAATACACCGTTGTTGACACGCAATATGCGCCTACACAAGCAGATATTGAAGCCGCACGTATGGTATTGCGACAAAAACTCTATCAACAAATTGCAACCGAGCTAAAAGCTGTCAATCAAGTGTATGGCGATGAGCGTTATCAATTAGCACAAGTCAATTTTACAGATGGTAATGTATACACGCCGCAAGCACCTATGCCGATGATGCGCGCTAATACGCAAATGATGACGGCAATGGCTGAAGGTTCCGCGCCTGCTGCACCGAGTCCTACGGTTAACCAAAAATTAACGATGTCAGCAGATGTGCGTTTGGCTGCACCCTTAGCGACGAAGTAATGCAATGAATGATGATGTGACTCAACAGCTTGATAGCTATCCAGCACGATTCCCGCTTAAAGTCATTGGACGCGCCCAGGATGATTTTGTTGAACATGTTAAAGCTGTATTAGACAAGTACGCAAATGCTTGGGAGCCCCAAAGCCTACGAACAAATCCTAGTAGTGATAAGCGTTATATTGCCTTAACCGTCATGACGACCGTTGCGGATAAAGCGCAAGCTGAAAGCCTTTATGCGGCGCTTAAGGCGGTGCCGGAAGTGCTCATGTGTCTCTGAACGTGTCGCTATCTGCCTTTTGGACCCCGCGAGCAAGTCGTGGGGTGTCAGTTAAAATATAGTATTTTGAAATTATTTGGATAGCCATGCATAGAATTGTGTAATGGGCGTTTTACCATGCCGTGGTCTGATTGTTAATGTCATGGTGCCGGCTTGATAGCGGGGTAGCAGTTTGCGCACATGCCCGTGTGCATCAATCCAACCAGTATAACCATCATTACCAACGAGAATCATTGGCAATTGTGTCTCTGCACTACGTACGCGGCTAATTTGCAGTTGTTGCCATGCAGCCGCTGAGCGTCCAAACCAAGTATCATCGCTAATAGCTAACAGCATGTTGCTGTTAGCCGCGCTTTGCCCTACTAAACCAGGATACGCAACCTCATAACAAATTAAAGTACCTATATCAACATTACGCACGCGAAGGCTTGCTTGATGAGCATCACCTTCCGAAAAATCAGACATCGGTATATTAAAAAAATTGATAAGACCGCGTAACATCTTTTCAAATGGTAGGTATTCACCAAAAGGCACTAAGTGTCGTTTATGGTAAGTTTGTTGCTTATCTTTATCGATAGCCAATGCCCCATTATAAAACTGATTTTCATCGACCAGTGGAATGCCAATCACAAAGCTAAGATCTTGCTTTTGGCTTACTTTTTGCAGGTAATCGATGAAGGGTTGTACTTCTGTATTGACTGCAGGAATGGCACCTTCTGGCCAAATAACGATGGTTTTAGACGGCGTATCTTGTGAAAGGCGGTCATAATTATTTAAAATATTCAATAAATAACTTGCATCCCACTTCATACGTTGCGGCACAGCGCCTTGGATTAATCGGAATTGAGTTGATGAGGTTAAGGGTTTTGTCCATTGCCATCTTGCCATGTTAAAACCGACGCCAATAAAGATAGATAAACCCAGTAACACAATTAAATAAAGCGGCCAAATAGGCTTGAAACGAAAATCATGTATGTTGGCACCGATCAAGTGCTTACCGGCACTCACACACAAGGATAAAAGAAAGAGCAATAAAAAATCCCAACCATGTATGCCTATCAGCGGTAACCAGCCTTGTCGCAATAAGCCTAGCTGAATAACATAACCTGGTAATAACCAAGGAAAACCTGTACCTATATAGGTTAATAATAATCCAGCGATAACCCAACATAAAGCTGTCACGATGGCTAAACGTAACGCACCATGCCACGTGGTGTTGATTTTTTTGCCACTAAGCCAAGGATAAAAAAACCAAGGAAAGGCCTGAATCATGGCGAGCGCTATGATAAATAAGGCAGTTAAGCCCACAGCAAGTGGTGCGGCTGTTTGACCATAGGTATGAATACTAATGTATACCCAAGATGTACCAATGCTATAACAACCGAGGCCAAAGAGTATCATGAGCAAACCGGTGCGTTTACCGGTATGGGAAGGCAGCGCACATAGGCAAAGTGAGAGGCTCACGATGGCGAGCGCACTTTGCCAGCCTAGATGATTACTTTGCCCTAGCAAATGGTTCATATGCGTCAGTGGGATAAATGCAAAGCCGTAAGCAATCCCTGCAATAAGACAAAACAGCATATCAAACCCGAATGTTTGTAGGCGTTTGGGGTGTGTTGGTGCAAGGTCTGAAGAAGCGAAGATATCCATTATTGTGATCACTCAAGATGTCATCCAGTTGCGTAGTATAACAAAATTTTGCAGTATTTTATGTGTATCTATGGTAAAGTGCATTTCGTTTTTGATATACCCTTCGTCTTTGACTTCGAGCCGTCCTGAGTCTTCATCGACTGTGCTTTGCACAATGGACAAAACGGCTGATTGATGGAGCGTATGCATTTTGAAGTAACTTGAGTATATACGTGGAAACAAAATGTGGTTTAAAAATGCACTGATTTATCCATTAGCGGAACCGTTCACCTTAACCCCAGAAGCATTACATGATGCATTATCACAAGATCAAGCGAGGCATTGTGGTAAACTGGAAAAACAAACGCTTGGTTGGGTTTCGCCTTTAGGGAGCGAACATGTTAATTTAACGCATGCCCTTCAGGGTTGCATTATGCTTTGCCTGCGTAAGCAACAACGTTTGTTGCCTAACAGTGTTGTAAAGCAACATACCCTACAAAAAGTTGCAGAAATCGAGACAGCAGAGCATCGTCAGGTCAGCACCCGCGAAAAACGTCAAATAGGTGATGAACTAGCCATCACTTTGTTGCCTCAAGCGTTTACAACCGATAGCGATTTATTTGCCTACATCGACACACGTTTAAACTGGCTTATCATTGATACATCCAGCGCTAATAAGGCGGAAGAGTTGACGGTCTTATTACGACAAAGCTTGGGCAGCTTAAAACTTATGCCTTTAGCCGTTAACCAAGATTGCCACGCTATGATGACCCGATGGGTGCAGGAAACAGCGATTGATGCCGGTTGGTACATTGATGATGCTTGTGAGCTGATAGACCCTCGTGCAGAAACTACGCAGATCAAATGTGTTAATCAGGATTTAGGCGTGGCTGAAGTGCAAGGACATATTCAGTCCGGTAAAATTGTGAGTAAACTCGCAATGAATTGGCAAGACAGGATGGCATTTACGCTCGATAAAAGTCTTAATCTTAAGAAGATAAAGTTTCTTGATTTAGTGCATGAACAGCAAAGTGAATTAGATATCGAAGATAAAATACAGCAATTTGAAGTTGATTTTGCTATCATGGCAGAAGAGTTTTATCAATGCATACCCGCTTTGCTTGAATTACTTGGTGGCTTAAAAACGCCAGCTTCTGCGCATGCAACCGCGGTGACAGCTTAAAATGATGCGCCAGCTTGGTTTACTGACAATTTTATTGGGTCTTTGCCTTAAGGGATTTGCCTTGCCTGCTGATTTTGTCTATTTAGCGCAGGCCGTGCCAACTATTCAACAAGATATTCGCTACGCGTCACCTTATAATTTTGTTGGCTATCCTATCCCAGGTTACGATGCACCTCAGTGTATCGTAACTGAGCAAACAGCAATAGCACTCGCAAAAGTCCAGGCCCATTTAGAAAAGCAAGGTTTAGGCCTCAAAGTGTACGATTGTTATCGACCAGCGATGGCGGTTGATGCTTTTTTACGCTGGTCGCAATTACCAGGCATGGATAGTATGCAAATTGCCTTTTATCCTAACCTTAAGAAAAATCAGTTATTTAAGCTTGGCTATGTTGCAAGTCCTTCAGGCCATAGTCGAGGAAGTACCGTTGATTTAACTGTGGTTCCTTTGAACTCAAAGATACCACAGCATCCTAGCCATCAACAGTTGCGTGCATGCACAGCTTCCGCGAATACAAGAAATGCCGATAATAGTTTGGATATGGGTACGGGATATGATTGCTTGGACGAGGCAGCGCATGTATTTTACCCCGGACTTAACGCAACGCAGCGTGAACATCGATTATTACTAAGACAAGCGATGCTTGCAGCAGGATTCGTTCCTTATGATAAAGAATGGTGGCATTTTACTTTGAAACAGGAACCTTTCCCGAATCAATATTTTCAGTTTCCAATATCCCCCGATTTAAAGAGAGCTTAGTTATGGAGTTTTTTAAACAAAATACGCGAATTAATTTCATGGGTTTGCAAATATACGCGGCTATTTTTTCAGGCTTACTTGTATTAGCCTCCTGTATTATTTTATTCATCAACGGACTTAATTGGGGGCTTGAATTTACCGGCGGCACCGAAGTTTATGTGAGTTATCAAGCACCTGCGAATCTCGATGCCGTAAGAACGGCACTTAATCAAGCTGGTTTTAGCGAAGCTGTGGTACAAAACTATGGAGCAAGTTCCAATGTATTAATTCGTATTGGTGGCCATCAAAATTTATCTCAAAACTCTATTGGTACACAAGTCATTGCAGCTTTACCTGGTGCCAGTTTACAAAGTGTTAATTATATTGGACCACAGGTAGGTAAAGAGCTTGCAACAAGTGGTGCGCTCGCCTTATTTATTGCTGTCTTAGGCACAGCCATTTATATTGCCTTGCGTTTTGAATATCGCTTTGCCGTCAGCGCTGCTGTTTCATTACTTCACGATCCCATCATTATTCTTGGTATTTTTTCCTTATTTCATTTGGAGTTTGATTTAATTTCACTTGCAGCCGTTCTGACTATTATTGGCTACTCACTCAATGATACCATCGTGGTATTTGATAGAATTCGTGAAAATTTCCGTAAAGTTCGGCACGGCACACCCGCCGAAATTGTTAATTTATCTGTAAATCAAACTTTGTCACGAACCATCATGACCTCAGGTTTAACATTGCTGGCAGTTGTCGCGCTCTTTTGTTTTGGTGGCCCTACGCTTCACGGTTTTTCTTTGGCGCTTATTATCGGTATTATTGTCGGTACTTATTCATCTATTTATGTTGCGGGCAGCTTAGCCGTCGCTTTAGGACTCCAACGCGAAGACTTATTACCTAAAGCCAAAGTGGTCGACGATAGACCCTAGTTAAAGGTCGAGTTTAACCTTATTCGTCGCGTGGTGGTGCATCGGGCCCAACCCCTGCAATACTACCATCATCGTTAAAGTATTTACCTTGCGTCCAGGGCAATTGTCGATAAACTGGATTATCGTTGACTTCATAAAAAGGATATTTAATGATGTCAAAATAAGGTGAATAATCAAAATCACCAGGCGTGAATAATCTCGGATTACGATGCATAAATTGTAAGCCTAAATCTTTATCGCGGCGAATAATAGGTAGAATAGGAAATTGCACAGAACCAAAAGCTTCGGCAATTAAAGAGCTACAGATTTGGTGAGTATGCTCACCGGCATTATGACGGAATAAAGAAGAACGCCACTTGCGTGGAAAAATACTCCAAGGCACGAGCAATCGCCCTAAATCTAAAATCTGTCTAACATCATAATCAAGGCCAATCGATAATGAAGCGTGGGTAATGACACGTTCGGCATCACGTCTTGAAATACCTGAAGGTCGGCAGATTCGAATATGCGACTGGCGATAACGTCTTAGCGGTGTGACAATCGTGCCCTTGCCTAATACACTTTCAATGACGAGCTGATCGCTTTCTTCACCATGATAAGCCTCTTGCACACGTTGTCGCACAACGGGATCTTCAATATCGTGTAATCTGCCTATATATAAAACAGAATGTGTCCACGGGCTTTGAGTGATCGTGCGAATAACATCACTTACGCGGCTATGACCTTCGATAAGAAGGACGTCACCAGGCCTAATTTCATAACGAAGACGCTCATAGTCGGATAGGAGAGGCAGGTCGTTGGACGAACTTTCTTTCATTAAAATAAAGGCAAGTTTTTGATTTAGCCAGGTTTTAAAACGCTTACTCATAGTGACTACTTAATACATCCATTCGATATGATAGGTTATTATAACGTATCTCACAAAAAAAAAGTATGGATAGGCTTCGTATTTTAATGGCTAGCTTTGTTGTGAGGGGAGCACGGGCAGATACCCATGATCAAAGGTTATCGTAGGGATTGACGGTTTTAAGCGCTTTGCTATACTCTTATTCAGTTGCTTTTTTAAGGAGTGTTTCACGTGCATGATAATGATAATCCTATGGGACTCGATGGGTTCGCGTTTCTTGAATTTACAACCCCTGATTTCCCGCGGTTAAAGCAACAATTTGAAGCCCTTGGGTTTACACAAGTCGCTAAACACATGTCGCGCGCCATTTATGTATTTGCCCAAGGACATATACGTTTTATTGTTAATCAACAACCCGCTAGTCTTGCTGAACATTTTGCACATGTTCACGGTGCTTCCTGTTGTGGTATGGGTTTTCGGGTTAAAGATGCCAAAATGGCATTTGAGATGGCTGTTGATCTAGGTGCCACACCTTTTACATCCACAGTGAATCCTGGTGAGCTTCGATTTCCTGCTATTTTTGGGATCGGCGGCAGCGTGATTTATTTTGTAGACGATGCACACGCAGCTGAATTTTATCACAATACCATGGGACTTCCTGAAGATTTTGTTGCTCCTCATGGCACTGGGCTTATACATCTTGATCACTTGACGCATAATCTGAAACAAGGTCATATGGATATTTGGTTCGATTATTATCATCGCCTATTTAATTTTAGACAAATTCGTTTTTTTGAAATCAAGGGCGCGCAAACAGGACTTGTTAGCCGGGCGCTCGCATCACCGGATGGAAAAATTAAAATTCCTCTCAATGAGTCTACCGATCCTTATTCTCAGATAGAAGAATTTATTCGAGATTTTCATGGTGAAGGCATACAACATATGGCATTAACCACAGAAAATATTTATGAAACCGTCGCTATGTTACGCGAACGCGGTATTCAATTTATGGAAGTACCTGATACCTATTATGCCTATATTGACAATCGCTTACCGGGACACGGTGAAAATATCGATGCTCTACGGAACGGTGCTATTTTAATTGACGGTGAAACAACATCGCCGCCACCTAAATTATTACTACAGATTTTTACAATGCCTATGTTGGGGCCAGTTTTTTTTGAAATTATACAGCGCAAGGGTGATGAAGGATTTGGTGAAGGTAATTTCAAAGCTTTATTCGAAGCCATTGAGCGCGATCAAATAAAGCGTGGGGTCTTACCTCAGACAAAATCCTCTTGATGTTATATATTCAAGGTTCTTCTTGAAAGATGAAGCACATAACAAAGCACAAAGTGGAGTGGTAGGTATGTTAACTTTATATGGTTATTTTCGTTCAAGCGCAGCTTATCGTGTGCGTATTGGTTTGCATCTTAAAAATATTGCGTACCAAGATCATTTCATTCATCTTGCGAAAGGCATACAGCATAATGCATCATATCAAAAAATTAATCCACAACAGCTGATTCCAAGCTTAGAACTAGAAGATGGCAGCGTATTGACACAATCTTTAGCTATCTTGGAATATCTTGATGCGGTTTATCCGACACCCCGCCTAATACCTGAGGATCCCATGATTGCGGCTAAAGTCAGAGCTTTTGCATTGGCGATTGCCTGTGACATTCATCCCTTAAATAATCTCAAAGTGTGGCAATATCTTAAAAATGATTTACACGTTAATGCTTTAGAATCAGGCTGGTATCGACACTGGTTACTTAATGGTTTAACAGCATTAGAGCAGAGCTTATCTTCACAATCGCAAACCACCGGCTTTTGTTTTGGCGAAACGCCTACCATGGCGGACGTATTACTTGTTCCCCAGCTCTATAATGCTCGGCGTTTTAAAACAAACCTAGACGCTTTTCCTAAATTACTAGCTATTGAGCAGCATTGCACAAGCTTGCCTGCCTTTATCAAAGCATCGCCCGCGGAGCAAGCAGACTACGAAGCAGAATCTAATTAATAGGATCTAGCCAAATGAGGCTTGCCATACGCCCCGTTACGCCATCGCGGCGATACGAATAAAAGCGCTCACTCTCTTGGTATGTACAATAGTTCCCGCCATAGATGGCTGAAAGCCCCTGTTTTTGTAGTTGTTCGCGCGCCAATGCATATAAATCCATGTGCCAACGTTCATTGTGTTTCGAAAATGCAGATAAACAAGCACCCTGTTCAAGAAATAAGGCTCGAACCTCGTCCCCCATTTCATAAGCCTGGCTGCTGATAGCAGGGCCTAGCCAGGCCATACATTCATTTGCCGGCACAGGTAAACGCTGAATGGTTTCATGGATAATACCATCGAGCAAGCCGCGCCAACCTGCGTGAATCGCTGCAATCACCTTGCCTTCTGGATGACAAATGAGAATAGGCAGACAATCAGCCGTCATAATAGCTAGCACCACATGCGCTTGGGTAGTATAGCTTGCGTCTGCTTTAGGTGCATTCACAATAGTTTCGCCAGTTAATACAACGGTACTATGATATTGGGTAAGCCATCTGGGTAGCTCGGGTAGTTTGGCAGCTTGATATAACCACTGTCGATTTTTTTCGACCGTTGCGGCATCATCATTCACATGAAGGCCTAAATTTAAGTGGCCATAAGCACCTTGACTAAAGCCATCACTTCGCGTTGTTGTCAAAGCGTGAATATACGCGGGTGCAGGCCAGTCTGGTTTAATCCATGACATGATACTGCTCCAATAAAGTAAGTAGATCTTTGAAATCATCAGGTAAAGGCGCTGAAAAACTTTGAGATTTTAAAGTTTGCGGATGAATAAAAGATAAACGATAGGCATGCAGTGCTTGTCTTTTAAAGTGCTGCAAGGCGTGTTTAACGTCTATTGCAGTTTGAGGTGGACAATGCAAGCGGCCACTATAAACAGGATCGCCAACGATAGGATAACCTAGATGACTCATATGCACACGAATTTGATGGGTACGACCCGTTGCTAAATGGAGTTGGAGTAGGGTATAGCCCCGAAAACGTGTGATAATCCGATAATGTGTCAGTGCTGGCTTTCCAAGTGCAACGACGGCTTGGCGTTTTCTATCTTTAGGATGACGACCAATAGGCGCATCCACAGAGCCACCTGAAATCATTTCACCTTTCACCAAAGCTCGGTATTCTCGACTTATCTCACGTGTTTTTAATAGCTCAATGAAATAACGCAAACTTTCTGCTGTTTTAGCAATCAACAGAAGCCCTGTTGTATCCTTATCTAAGCGATGCACAATGCCCCCACGGGGTAATTGCTGATTGAGCGGGCAGTGGTGCAACACTGCGTTGATGAGGGTGTGATCCGGATTACCAGGTGCCGGATGCGTGACCAAACCCGCAGGTTTATTAATCACTAATAATACCTCGTCTTCATAGACAATGTTAAGCGGCATTGCCTCTGCTTGCCATACGGTCTCTACTTGAGGTGTGGCTGTTAGCGTAATTGCTTCTGAGCCTTTGACTTTTGTTTTTCCTGGTATGTGGGTTTGTCCATCAATCGTAATATGCCCATCAAGCAACCATTGTTGCAATTTTGCCCGTGAGTAATCCGGAAAAAGTTGCGGTAGCACAGCATCAAGTCTTGAGCCTGCTGCTGTTGTCGGTATCGTTGCTGTATGATGAATTGTTTGCATATAGCCTCATGTCGAATGCTGGTTGTTGTACGAGTTGATATAGTGTACTTGATTTGCGCTTAATTTCCTAAACACGTTATAATCGCCCCTTGATAGCATCTAATTGAGGTTTATTATGACACGAGGTTTTATCGGGCTTATCTTAAGCTTGTGTATTGTCAGCGCCTATGCGGCATCAGCCCCCACGAGCACTAATGCAGCGCCTATATCCCAGGTACCTAACACACAAGCCAATCTTAACAACAGTGACTCTGCGCCTTTAATTTTTCAAGTTGGTAAACAAAAGCTCCTAGTGACACGAGGTGATGTTGTGCAATTAGCGCCTACGCAAACGATTTGTGTCGATGGCGTCACCGTACAACTATCGCCTGATATGGCAAACCAATTGCATGCCCTAACTTCAGCGAATCTTAACAAAACACTAGAGATTATGTGGAATGGTAATATGTTGGCTAACGCAACTATCAGCACGCCCTTGAGTAGTACATTGTGTATTGGTTATGTCGACCAAGCGACACAGCAAGCCTTAGTGAGTGCGTTTAGCGCAACACAAGCGCCAGCGACGAGTGCAGCAATTACCGCACAATAAACGTATCGTTGCAAAAGATGAAAAAATCTAAGAATCAGATTAATTTGTGACCCCTTCTCCCACGCGGGGAGAAGGTTATTGTTTTTTATGATGCTGCTTGTGTATTACCATCCATACGGTGTAGCACAACCAGCAGAGTTAACGCATTCGAAAGGTCTGAGCACAAATGTTTGCTCAACCGGAGGTACGTTAACCATCGTAGCACAACCTGCAACAGGCACACACTGATAAGGTACTACCCATGTAGTGACCAGCACGTCTGATGGGGTTGTTGCTACTACAAGTGCACTTGCAGTCATAGGCGCTACTAAAACTGCGCCAGCGATGACACTTGCAGCAAGTCCTGCACGTATATATCTGTTCATCATATTGTCTCCTTCAACAACATTTTCATAAGCATAGCACAAAATTTAGTCAGCACAGACATGCTGTATTACGTTTATTCTGCTTATTTAATAAAGCATAAATATATCTTTATTCATTTACATAAAATCGAGATAATGACTATTGTTCTAATGCGTGCTTATGTCAGTACGCCATGTTGTATTGATTTAATACAGAACTTATGTTAAATTGTTGCCCTGTCAACAATAACAATATTATTCGTATAGAGAACAATCATGCCCCCTAAAATTGAACTTATACCCCAAGACCTCGAAGCACAAATGTTGCATGTGCTTGCGGTAATCTCTGAACGTGAACAGATCTATATAAAAGATTTGCGGGATCAGGCTTTTCTTAGCAAATTGGTACAGCGTTATAGAGCTGCCGCTTGTGATTCAGCAGAGTTGTCAAATATGCAAGCTGTGAGATTAAGCGATATGTTAACGCTTCGACAGGGTATTTTGAACACAACCCCAGGCTTTTTAGGCAAATTAGGATTGCTATGGCAATATCCTGAAACGACGCTAGCCTTGTCTTATTTAGGTAAGTATTATTTTCTAAGCTGGCTCTTATTATTCGTCTATGTAACCATCATGCTTTATGGAACCTTATATGATTTTACAAGCCTTCCAGGTTACTTAGATTGCTATCAGAGTTGCCCAAACCATGAATATGTCGGGAGTAACTGCCAAATAAGTTGTGCAACAAGTATATTGGGTGAAGCCGCGTATAAGGATGTGAGCAACCATAATCGAGCTGTTGACGCAACACTTGCGGTACTCCTCTTCTTACTGCTTATAATGGGAGGTATCTTGTTCTTTTTAAGTTTCAAATGCTGTTGCGAACACACAAATACCCCTAGTTTTTGGGGCATCACTGAAATGGCTTCATGGAGGCAGACAATTCATGAACTAAACCATATACCTTATCACCGTCTACCTATTGAAAAATTAGGCCCAGGTCATCAAGAACGCTTCAGGGCACTGACATATATATATCATCCTTCAAGTATCGAAGCCGAAGAAATACGGAATTATAATACTTTATCAGCAACAGATAAATTGAGCATATTTATACTTATTACGATGCTTCAGCGAAGAAAATTAAGTGATGTCATGATTGTTGATGTCTCTTCTAAAAAAAATATTACGTCTATAGAGGCTAAAATTATCTTTTTCCGTATGCTGATAAAGCTTTTTTATTCACACCCATCAGTAGAAAGCATAAATAATAGCTTGTTAGTTGGTAGTATTAATACAGAACCAAGTGAATTAACGCAGTTATTGCCGATAAGTAGCTCTGTACATGATTCAGGCATACATATTTCATCCATGTTCAGTAATTATCGTATGACTTCAGATAGTATCCGCTACTTTAGCGATTGCTATCCTGAAACGCAAATATCTCTATCATCACTGCCTACTTCATCTTCTCATAAAAATAGCCGTGATTATGACATATTAGAATTATAAACAAATATTGGCGAGAGAAATATTATGGCTGCATCCACCCAAGATATACAACATAAATTAGCAGTAACAAAATTGCATATTTTATTTGATAAGCTAAAAACGTCACCTATTCGAAAAATTTTCCCAGAAAAAGATTTTAGAGTGGCACAGACATGGTTGGTTGTGCCATCATCATTACCTGACTATCTACCGTTAAAGCAATTTTATTTTTTATTGGCTAATTATAGTCGTAATTCAAAATCGATATTCAAGCGTTTAAATCATGTTGTTTTTGTCGAATCTTTTTTAAAAAATTTACCTTCTATATGTCATGAATTTTTGATAAAAAATCAACCTAACGTGGCATCAAGCTCGTATCAGTTATCTGATAGTCTTAAAAGAAAGTTAATGATGCATATGTTATTGCAATGTATAAAAATAATCATTCATTCATATAGCAGAGAAAAATTAGAAAAAATAAATGTAAATGGTGATTTAATTTCTATGCTAATCCAAATGTTGGACATATGCCATGTGAATGATAGCATTATTGAACTCATTGATCTAGTCAAAAAAGAACAAGATAATAAACTTTTATCGATAGAAATTTTTTCAAATATATGTTGTTATTATGAATTTTTCATTAATTCACATTTAGAAAATAAATATAAAAATTTATTCACTACAAAAACCATCGTTAATCTTATGATATTTACGTTACTAAACTATGAGTTAAGTAGAAAAACCATATATGCTATATATAATATATCATGTATGCTTTTGCGTGAAATGCTATATGCAAAAGATAATATAATCTTTAAAAAAATAGAGTTGCTTAAGCTATTATGTTTTGAAAAAATAGATATAGATAAATTTTGTGAATGGAATAAAATTGAAAAATATATCTTGATGATTGTTACGATGGATGAAAATGAGTCATCTGTCATATTAGAAAAAATGCTCCTTGCTCTCAATGAAAAAGATCGTGAAAACATGATCGATGGTTTATTATCATACCATTTATTTTTAAAAAGCAATAATAGCACTATAATATTTGCGAATTTTTATAAAGTTTTCATGTTACTTAAAAGTATATCTGAAAAGCAAGTTGCTTTAAAAGATTGCTTTGATAGCTTACTCATTAAATCAATACGACTTAATGCTCATCATATAGTGGAACTATTAAGTAATAATATTATATATGATGATTATTCATATAACATAATAAATAATTTTATATATGAAGTATATAATTTTTGTTTTATAAAAAAACAATTTTACATTATTGAGCAAATATTAAACATTAATATGTTTGATAAACATAATAGTGATTTATTCAACTGTATCCATAAAAATGTTAAAGATCCTATCCTTAGAAAGTTAGCAATGGAATTGTATCTTATTAGGAAAAGCAGCTTTGATACTAAAGTGCTTATGTTATTATTACAGTCTGATTCATTGTTAACTTTTCTTATTCGGCTTTATGGTCAAGAAAAAAGCCAGAAAGATTTTTTTACTATGCTACTGACAATTGATTTATCACGAAAGGAACAACACCGTGCCTTAAGTGACTTTTATCAGCTATATCAATGGTGTCATGCTAACGTAGATACAACAACATTACTTAATCAAATCATTTCTACATTATGGCTGCCGTGTGAGGGTACATCAACAGCGCAGATGCAGGTCGCAGATTTTCCAGATGCCGTTTATGCACTTGCTATGGAAGCTTGGGCATCTATCACGGTAGCACTTGCGGATGTTCATGCATCAAGGCTCAATGCTATGGCAAATCATAGCGAGGCACTACGTTATCCGTATGATCTCGACATGCTGCGCCAAACACTAGAGGCCAGAGCCGCAGAAGCCGAAGAAAAAGCAAGCAATCATGATAAGAGCAAACCTTTGTGGTTAGTCGATGCGCCACTGAATCATGCAAGGTTTTTCTTATCAGAGATGATTATTGAATCTGAACAAAGACGTATTGAGCGCTTTAAAACGCATCTCCTCATCTTATTAACCCAAGAATATAGCATGCCACATGCATTGTTAATGTTTATTCACAGAAATATTGACATCATGCCAGAAGAAGCATTAAAAGAAAAAATTGAATATATTTCAAGCACGCTTATTAGTTTTTTTCATGTGAATCATGCTATTTTTTACTATAATAATCATAATCAATTAATTGATATGCTTAGCTTGATTATTCGTACAAACTCTTGGGTTTTACTTGAAAAAGTCATTTATTTTCTAAATTGTACTGATGTTACAATTTGTCAAAAAGATATTCAACCATTACTTTATTTACTTGATTTTTCTGAAGTAACACCGGATTTATTTATTAAATTAAAACGGTTAGCACCTCAGTTTACTATGAATCAACGTTACGGTGAGCATGAGTCTTGGTGGCATCTTTTAGTTGCGGTAGGTCGTAGCGATATACTTTTAGCAATATTGGCAACAATGTACCGGCCATATATTCATCAGAGTTACACCTTGATGAAGCTGGCCATTTGGAGAGATGAGATACCTGTTATTGTCGCTTTACTAGAAACTTACCAGCATGCAGGGAGTAGATATCTACTTGGACGTCCTCAAGGAGATAATCCAGTATCAGGTATTAATAAAGATTTATTACATGATTTAATGATAACGGCGATTGAGCGCACGCAAGAAAATACAGTAGAAGCATTATTACACCATTATGGTAAGGCGTATATTAAAGCACCTATCGCTTTACTCAATATGGCTATTTGCCAACGTAACCCCATCATTGCCCAGTTAATATTGTCACACACTTCACCTGATATTATTACTAAGTCTCGAGGTATAGATGTTTTTCCCGCTGAAAAAGCTATAGAGATGGGCCGCCTTGACATACTCAAATTGCTCTATCAGCATTTTCTCAAATCACCAGCCGATGTTGCCCCTACAACAAGCCCAGCTGTTGCAAGTTCAAGTCAATGTGATATACCCATGCCATTAGTAAAGCCATTGGAAATATTTATCTATCAAGCATATGAACAAAGAGATTACGCTCAAACCCTAATTCATCTGGCAATCAACGAACGGCAGTTAGATATATTACGTTGGTTTATCGAAGAATTAGGTGTCAAGATAAAATCGATGGATGTGATTGAGCATGGCTTCTTCCTCTATACAATATCGAGTAAGATGTTGGTAGAAGATAGAAACAAACTACATAAAATACTAGCCTATTTATTACAGTTTAGTAAAAATTTTGATATCGATACGGCTGTTACGATGTATAGACAGGCAATACCTACCACGCCTATATCTTACAATTTTTGTATGGTATATCAATTATTTGATTCTGCATTGAGTGTATTGCAAGATTGGTCTAATACATCACATATGTCTAATGATAGATTCATCCAAGCAATAAATACCCTGGAACAAGTACGAAATGTACCTATGTTGGCTATTGAACTTGCGATAGCAGAAAAACTTGTAGTAAAGAAAAAAAGTATCTTAAAATATTTAGCATCATCGGCATATGCCAAACACTTAAACGACATTCAAGAAGATATTAAATTGCAAAGAGATACCATCAATCATTTTCTTTTGCATCATTTACATTATCAAGATAGCATACTTGCCGTATTAAAAAGACCTGTCATAGTCAATACCTCATCGAGTGAAACAGCTTTATCTTTACCTGCGCAGCTTGCAAAAGTCATTAATAATCTTATTGATTTCTCAGGGTTACAAGAAAAGCCACTCATGGATGCTGAACTTTATAACTTGGGCTATGATAGTAGCGTAAAACCCGTGATACATTTATGCCGAACACTCCAACTGTGGTTGTTGGCATTAAGCAATGCAGTTGAAGATGCAGATACGCTTAATACATCGGCAGAGGTAAACATTAAAGCTAAGCTGCAGGATGATGCTGAAATATTCGTATGGGTGCAAACGCTTGCTATTCATATCGCTTATTATGTACAGGCCTTCTATCTTGGCCAAGATGAAGCTACACGTGATAGCCTTATCGAGGCTGCGATAAAATGTCGTGATATTACCCCCAGTGTTGCAAGTAATCTCACAACGCGTGAAGCGTTACCTGCTTCAAGTGCACCGAAAAACGATGAGCGACCCTCTAAGCTATGTCGTACATTATTTAAACGTGACAAGCAAACAATGGCGGTGAATATTTATGGAGCGATGTTTCATAACCCCATCACGATTCCTGTTTCAGGCCTTGACCAAAACAGAACGGCCTCATTGGAATCGACGCCATCTGGGTCAGAACTTACGACTTAACTAACACTGCCTTTGATCTGAAACTGTCAATGCTTGCGGGTCCTTAATATCTATGTAGTTCAATAGGAAATAAGGCCCGTATGTTTACTAAATGTTAATTAATGTTAACATTATATCAATATATTAAAAATACATTAACCATTATCATCTTGATGCTGAACATAACTTTCAACCATCAAGAGAAATCACATGAACAAAAACTACGCAGAATACAATTTACAAGGAAAGGTAATATGCATTACCGGCGGGTCTTCAGGACTTGGGAAAATATTTACTCATACATTAGCACATCAAAAGGCTAAAGTTATTATTGCGGCTAGACGCGTAGAACTATTAGCAGACCTGGTAAACGAGGTTCGTCAATATAATAAAGATATATTGGCATTACCGCTTGATTTACTTAAACAAGACGACATTCATAGTGTCATTGAAAAATCGTATCAACATTTTGGACCTATTGATATTTTAATTAATAATGCAGGCATCACCATAGAGAAATCAAGCTTTCTTGAGCATACTTTAGATGACTGGCACAAAGTGCTCGATACCAATTTAACGGGTACATGGCTGATGATACAAAATGTAGCTAAGCAAATGATACAAAATAAAATTCAGGGTAGTATGATAAACATATCCTCCATTGCCGGGACTCGGGCACATGTCCAAAGTTCACCAGCCTACGCAGCTTCAAAAGCGGGCATCAATCATTTAACAAGAGCACTTAGTTGTGAATTAGCCCAATGGGGGATCCGAATTAATACCTTGGCGCCAGGTGGTATTATTACGGGGGAGTCTACGTGGCAAGAAGACATATTTGCAAAACAATTGGCGACTCGTATACCTTTAAAACGCTTTGGCTATCAACAAGAACTAGATGGCGCCATATTATTTTTGGCTTCAGAGCTATCTAGCTATATGACGGGAGGCTTGCTGCAAGTTGATGGTGGTTTGGCAGCAAATCAGCTTTAATTATCAAGAGCAAGCTATAACAGCGGTAGGAATTTGGTTTTATGGCATTATTACATTGAGATTAAGTGTATTACAGGCAGTAATCAGGACTGTCGCGCCATCAATCTTCTACCGCCGATAATAAAGTTTATCGGCGGTAGATGAGGTTGATTTTTTGTCGTGCTCGCCATTAAGAATAAGCCATTCATGGTTAATGCCTTTCACCATGATGACTATGTTGCAGATGTTTTTTAGTTAGTACTAATGGTTTTACATCAATATCATCATAAGACTTAGCAATTTGCCAAGTATCATACTGTGCTTGTAAGTTAATCCACATATCAATGCTAGTCTTAAGTGATTTAGCCAGTCTTAGTGCCATATCAGGGCTAATGCCAGAATGGCCATTGATCAGACGGGACAAGGCCGTGCGCGAAACACCTAATTGCTCTGCGGCATCAGTTACACTAAGGCCAGTTGCATCTATCAATGCGTCCTTAACGATTTCTCCTGGATGTAATGGTTCCAGCATGGCTTGAATCCTCAATGGTAGTCAACATAGTCGAGGTCTTCGACATGTTGCTGGTTAAATCTAAAAATGATCCGCCAATTCCCACTGACAGACACGGCATAGTATCCTTTCAAGTCGCCTAGTAACGCATGAAACTGCATTCCTGGGGTATCCATATCTTCAGGTGAAACGGAGGCATGCAAACGCTGCAGGATAATCTTAAGCCTTCGCTCATGCTCTGGCTTAATACCCGCCTTACTGCCCGTTTCAAAGAAACGGCGCAAACCTTTGTGTTTCCATGTCTTGATCATATGTGTTAATTGTAGCGCATCACTTAACAGATTGCAATTATCCTTGTTCTTAGAATCCAGACTCACTAACGTGGTTTTACTCAGTTCATCTAATTAAGCTAATATCTTAAAAAACGGTCGTTTGATGAGATACCATATTACCTATCAAAAACCATTTACTAGCAAAAAAATTAGTTTGATTTCTGCTTATAGGGTTGCAGCAAAATATCTCTCTCCTTTTTTTAAGGTGTTTTTTGTAAACTCATTAAGTTGTCTGTATTTTTATAAAACTTTTGAGTTACCGCTCATGTTATCTTTTATCTAATAAAATTAATCATATATTAAATAGCATTAAGATGACTACTCTTCCAATCTTTATTAGTAGCAATAGATTCAAGATAATTTATATAGCACTTATATGCTTTTAAGCTATTAATGCCATAATAATATACTCTTCCATTGATACTTAATGAAATGCATATTTTTTTACTGCTTAAAAATAGTTTTGAATTTTTGTCTATAGATCTTATTGGAAATAAATCCATCGGAAATGTCTTTTTTTCAAATGATTTTATTGTAAATATGAAGTTATCTTCGTGTATTTGCAAAAGATTATTTGCGAACATTAAAAAAGTATCATTATCACAGGTCTTCCATCTTTTTGATTTTAAATAATTTGTTTCAAGCTGTATAAGCGCTGGATATAACTCATTATTAAGTTTTATTGTGTTTGGGTTAATGACTAACTCTCGACCCGACCTATTCTCAATGGTTAAACAGAAATATTGATAGCGATGTTCACTACCGTTAGGTGACTCAAATACAACGGTTTGTTTGGCAAAATTTATACGCAACTTTGGCCGCCTTATCCAATTCCCTAAAGATGGGATAAAGTTTTTTACTGCAATTAGAGCCTGAAATAAGAATGGTGGAATGGTAACATGCATTTTTATTTTCCTTAAATCTCTTTTAGTACTTTATACACCGTTGAGCGTGCTATGTCTGTTTCCTTAGCAATCTTTGTTGCGCCCATACCTAACTCGCGCAGTCTATTTATCTGCCCTCGATCAATCGTTCGCTTACGACCAAGCTTAACGCCTTTGGCTTTTGCCTCTACCCTACCTTCATGGGTACGCTCCAAAATACGCGAACGCTCTGCCTGCGCTACTGCCGTTAAGATAGTCACGACCATTTTACCCATAGAACCTTCAGTACTGATGCCATCATCTAAGAATCGAACTGCAATACCAGCCTTATCAAACTCATCGATCAATTGAACCATATCGGCGGTATTACGTCCTAATCGGTCAAGCTTCTTGACCAAGATCACATCGCCTGCCTCAACTTTCAGGCGCAATAACTGGAGGCCATCGCGGTCAGCATGACTGCCTGTTACCTTATCGGTAAAAATACGATCAGTCCTAACACCAGCCTCGTTTAAAGCTTTGATCTGAATATCGAGTGATTGTTGACTGGTCGAAACACGAGCATATCCAAAAAGTCGCATGGTAATTTTGTCTCTTAAATCGATTCGTAGACACTTCGTCTACTAAGTATGCTAAAAACGATTTAGTGTACACTCAAAACCGCCTTATTTCACCTGTTTTAAACTGTCTACTAACTTAGTATATATGAGACAACTCAGCATGAATACTAGATAGAAAAAGTATTCTTAGCTTGATAAAATAGCACTTTAAATTGTGAGAGATGGCGCACCTATGAGACTCAATACAGAAATAGTTATCAATGGCAATATTGCTAAAGTTTGGCAAACCCTTACTGACTTTCAGAGTTACTCACATTGGAATCCTTTTATGACATGCATCGAAGGTGAGAAGAAAGCTGGTGCTAAACTCAAGGTCAAGATCATTCCACCAGGCGGGAAATCCATGATATTTACGCCAACGCTTATAAAATTTGATACTAACCAAGAAATGCGGTGGATTGGTATTTTGGGCGCATCTTGGCTTTTTAGTGGTGAACATTATTTTAAGCTGGAAAAGCTTAATGAAGAAAGCACCAAACTTATTCATGGAGAAATCTTCAGTGGTTTACTCTCACCTATTTTCAGTGCTTTGAGCGGCAAGAAAACCTTACAGGGATTCAACTTGATGAATGAAGCTTTAAAGACGAGAGTTGAGTCTACTCACTAAATGACGACACATAGAATATCTGATGAATACTGTTAACATAACACTCACACTTGTAAAAAAACTTATCGCTCATCAATGGCCTGAGTATAATCATTTGCCAATATATGAAGTTGAGAAACAAGGGCATGATAATCGCACCTACAGGCTTGGCAATGATCTGCTGATTCGTATGCCGACCGATGAACCCTATGCATTAAAAGTACCTAAAGAACATGAACTACTTCCAAAACTAGCGACCCATTTGAGCGTAATCATTCCTAAGCCTATAAAAATGGGTTTACCTTCGAAGGATTATCCCTATCCATTTTCTATTTATCAATGGTTAGAAGGCCAAAGTGCAAATCATTTACGTGTAGATAACAAGGCACTTGAGCATATTGCGGCTCAGCTTGCTGTTTTTTTGAAAGAGCTACAAAGCATACAAGATCTTGATGGACCACATCCTGGACAGCATAACTGGTGGCGTGGCGATCATGTTAGCGTATATGGCCAAAATGCCAAAACCCAAATCACCCATTTAACAACCATCATTGACAGCCAAGCTGGCTTAGCTTTATGGCAAAAAGCTTGCGCGACTAAGTGGCAAAAACATTCTGTTTGGATACATGGTGATTTTGCTGCCGGTAATATACTCATCAAAGATAATAAGCTAAACGCGGTAATTGATTTTGGTGGGATGGGCATAGGTGACCCAGCCTGTGATCTTGTGATTGCCTGGACCTATTTATCAGGTAATGCCCGTGATATTTTTATAAAAACCATGGATTTAGATGAAGATACATGGCTACGCGCTAAAGCGTGGGCTTTATGGAAAGCAACGTTTGAGTTATGTCAAATTGAAGATAAAAGTAGTCCTGCTGCAATACGTCAGAAAAAAATTATTGAAGACGTCCTTACGTAAACTGCTCGTCAATAGAAAATTTACTAAAAGGAGACGAGGTAGGCTACGATGTGAGTGCTAATATCTCGCCTATTCGCTTTTAAAACCTATTGTAACGGCTTGTTAATTTGTTTGGGGTTCTAAGCGTAAAACCCCTCACTGGTGCATCCAGCGGTATAGGTAAAGCATGTGCTGAGCAATTTGCAGCGCTTGGTGCACGTTTAATTATCACAGCGCGTAGAGTTGATCGCTTAACCGACTTAGCAGAGACGCTGAAAGCGACATATAAAATTGAAGTATTAGCTATCGAATTAGACATTCAAGATTATGCCATGATCAACAAGGTGATAGATGAATTGCCAGATAATTGGAAAAATATTGATACTTTAGTGAATAATGCTGGTTTAGCATTAAGTTCAGATCCTTTTCAAAAATTAGAGCTTAGCGCAATAGATACGGTCATTGATACTAATGTTAAAGGATTACTTTATATGACACGCGCCTTGTTGCCAGGCATGATTGAACGCAATAGTGGTCATGTTATTAACATTGGTTCAACCGCAGGGCATAGTTATTATGCCGGCGGCAACGTGTATTGTGCCACCAAACATGCTGTCAAAGCGGTTACGCATTGCTTACGTATTGACTTGGCAGGTACGCCGATTCGTGTCAGTGAAATTGCACCAGGTGCAGTGAAAACAGAATTCAGTGAAGTGCGGTGGCAAGATAAGGCACGTGCTGATGCTTTTTATGATAAATTTACCCCGTTATTGCCTGACGATATTGCGCGCAGTGTAGTATTTTGCGCGATTCAACCACCGCATGTGAATGTGGTGGAAATCATGGTGATGGCGACTGAGCAAAATGCACCAACCATGATTACCCGTATTGGTGATACGGCGCAGGGTGGTTTATTGCGCTAGTCGTGTGAAAATCTGATCTCATATCTCACCAATGACTACACCCCGCGGCTTGTCCGTGGGGGCCATGATTTTAAACTGCGATAAGCACAATCATCTTTTTGTAGCATCGCGATTTATCGCGCCATTGTGCTAGCGTAGATATTACCTATTATGAACAGGTTGTTCGCATGTCAGATATAGCCATATCTCTGGGTTGCTTGTCTATTTGTATAAGTCTATCCAAATACTGCGCACAATTGTCGGGGTTGATGCACGAACTTCCAAAAAGTCCTGGATCACCCTCTTGAAACAAAGCGATGGTTTTCATAACAAATGCCGTGACTCGCTCACGTAGAGATGCATCAATAATTCTGCTACGATTATCCCATACTTGCTGTGCTGTTACAAATAGCGGCGTAAGACTTGGATTATGTAAAGATCTATCATCATTTAAACATTGCTCTAGTTCTCGGAGCTCTTGTGTAATTGAACCCACCAAGGTTCTATCTGCATTTAGCCTTGCCGAGCTGTCTCTTTCTTGGATAAGTACCTTGATAATCGTGATTAACCGGTCACGGCGACATACTGGCGTCGAAGACATCCACTTCGTAAAGATACTACTTGAACTTGTTGCTGTTGATGCGGCAGCTTGTTCAATCGGTAAGCTAAAATAATGCGCTAATGGTATATCTGGTACAACCTCTGTGCTTGATGAGGCAGTCCCAGCTGGTGCAGCTAACAATCTATGACGACTCGATGACATCCTCGAGCTTGAACTAGCATGAGCAGCAGTATTATTCATATCGATAATACTCATACTAATAAACTGGTCTAGTTCCCCGCATGTTGTTATCGTATCTTGGCGTAAAACTAAGAATGCTTTTATACTATTAAGATAAAGTACCTGCTCGCTCAGTGCTTGAAGCTTAGCAATTTCCAATAATTCCCTTGCCATCGTTAGAGGCGTTACAATATGGTTATAACCATTATTATATTGAGTCCAAGATGTGCCAGATAGACATAATAATCGATAGGATTTACAGGGAAGATGACATAGATAGTCAAAAACAGTATATCTATTCAATTCAGATAATGCATCAATGATATTGCCAATCGTTGGCGTAGATGGCAGCACGCTTGCTATATAGTCCTGCTTACTATTTGCTAATAGATGTTTTAGCAGAGCAAATTGGACTATCTGATAGCGTCGAGAATGCTCCGGCGGGATACATTCTAAGGTTCGTGCAAAATCCGTTGGGCTACTTATCAAAGCTCTTTTACGTTTTAATAAATCATCTAAATGTCGTTCTGGTACATAGGGTAAAAACTCTCGTAGCTCATCAGCAGTGTCGCAGTACGCTACAACTCTATTTTTAACGTTCTGCTCATACCAGTTAGCATACGTTACGTCGGTTATATAGAGATCGGTTGAACATCCTACTATTGGCCTAGAGAGACTTTCTGCATTTCTTTGCTGCATTTCTTCGATGAGTATCTGTCGATCTGATTTTGCGACCACAAATCGAGCTTTCTGTTCACGCGTTCTCTCCAATTGAGCGTACTGTTCGTGTTGTTTCTCCAGTATTGGCGCGGTTCGCGCTTGCTGCCGAGCTTGTATCTCTAATATTGTCTCTTGTAACGTTTGAGGGGCACTCTCAGGTCTCGATATTTCTCTAAGTAGGGCTCGTTGGTCGTTATATATCTCCTGTTTTTCTGGAGCGAGAACATGATAATGCTCCAGCATCCTATTCTCTTCATTTCGCAACGTACTTAACAATTCCCACGCTTGCACACGCAAGTCCTCCATGAGTACTGAACTTGGAGGTTGCGGTGTAGGTAATGCGCTGGGTATACCGCCGAGCGAAGGTGTTGGCGTAGGTATATAGATAGGTGTTGGATCATGTAATGCGTGGGATCTGTATGGTATTTCCCACTCCTCCCCATCAGAATCTTGTGATGAATTCGATGACCATTCTTCAAAGCCAGAGGATAATGAAGGCACAATGTACTGAAAATCATTATTGCGCCCGGTACTTATATGTGAGCGAAATTCGCCTGTGTTAGATGATGACGAAGATGTTGTCTGGGGCGTAGCATTAGCAATATGTAGGGGCTCTGTTGGAGCACTTGAACATGATACCGCCGAGTCTAATAATGATAGCGCCGAGTCTAATGGTATTCCTAACTTTAATAATCGTCGTAAGTCTGAATATGATACCGCTGAGTCTAATAATGATAGCGCTGAGTCTAATGGTATTCCTAACTCAACTAATCGCCGTAAGTCTGAAGTAGCATCATAGGTATCTTCATTGCTATTGCTGGTAGACGGTGTTGATTCAGCTTGCGTAGGCTGGTCTGCAATGTTTGAAGTATCTTCATTGCTATTGCTGGTAGATGGTGTTAATTCTGTCGATTCAGCTTGCGTAGGGTAGTCTGCAGTCCATTGTAGAATATCTGTAGCTTCATAATGGTAAGCTAATTCTGCTAAACTCATTGTATCATGAGCTACGGTATATGTTATTGTGCGTAAACTTGGATAGCTGGCAACTAAAGCTTGAACTTTCGTCAAATCTTTGTTAATGATTGCTTGAGTCATTTCATCAGAGAGCGACGCCCAAGCGCTTTTCATTAAAGTGTTATCAAGCCTTAACAGAAAGTTTATACGTAAAGGACTTATGGATGAAGGGCCGTTTTCAATAAGTGCGGCCTTCATTTCATCTTCTAAATAACGGACTATAAAATCCGCTGGATATAATGAAAACTGTTGATTTATTTTAGTGAATTCAGCGGCAACCCACTCGAAAATGCTACGATTTTCAGATTCGCAAGCAAAAGCTAATAAATTTTTCTTGCCATAATCGATATATTCAACTGTTTTAGTGACTTTGGGCTCACCGGTTGCTGCATCCATGACAGTCTCTTCATTAACTCTACCTGTAGGCACGCGGCCAAAAGATCTGGTTAATAAGCCAGGATGAAGCTCAACCATTCGTTTAATCTGGCTTAAATCTCCATTATTCATGGCAGTAATTATCTGGTTTATATAAGCACTTGGCAGTTCAACGTCTTCGGTATACCATAAGTGAGGATGCCTATTTAAGAAATTGCCAATAAATTTTTTTACCAGAACATTGTCAACAAATGTTGTCTCTGCTAATGGTTCATTGGTGCCTGGGTCGGTTTCATGCCCCAGACCAAACCATGTTTCTACTGTATCGCGCGAGTATGTCTGCCCACTTTTTATCACTACAGGTTGTATCATGATGGTCAGTGAGGACTGACATAAAAAATCATCATTGTAATCGTCATATTCATGGGCAGCTTTAAGCGTTGTGGATTCGGCTGCGGTTGGTGTATTTGCGGTGGAGGTTGATGCTGATGCTGTTGAGCTTGATAGATTTGGCGCGTAGCCAGTCATTACTTGTGAGGATGAAAGCGTCACAGTTATCCCAGTGGTAGATGTCGTTTCGTCAGTGCTTGGGTCGTACATAGGTTAGTCTCTTGGGTCTATTTATACTTAATACATAAGTGGGCAATAATAGCACAGAACATCTGTGCTGACAACGTATGGTATATAGGGGTTCTAAGCGTAAAACCCCGAAATTTTTGAATTCGTATTTATTTTAAACACATCGCGGTTTAAGGCGTAACAGCCAACAATTTTAAGCCATTTCTGATCAAATTTTCTTCATCCTCATTAGCGACAACTAAGTCCGCTATAATTTCATCAAGATCAATCACAGAACCATCCGCAGCAAAAATAAAATGGCCTTGAAAATGTATGTGTTGCCACGCAGCAGGAGATATTTTTTTAATAAAATTTAACACTTTTTGATTATTCTGAACCTTATATTTATCATATATTCTTGATAGTATTGATGAGTTATAGTGAAGTATGCATAATGCAATCATTCTACCGCATTGATTACTAATGACTATTTCTTTCTCATTTTTGCCAATTAAATGCTTTTTACCGTAGGATGTGGCAATAGAAGCGCGTAATTGGTGGTAAGACTCAATACGATTTTGAGAGCTATGAATATCTTTTTGAAGTTTTCTATCTTGAATATATTTTAAAGTAGCAATGCTACGAATAAGCTTGTCATATTCTAGCATGGCTCTTCGAGTACGACTATTTCTTGTTGTGCAAAGCTTTCTTATTAATATGCTCTGTGACATTTCTTTAACGCCTACTGCTTCAATAATAGGAAGAGTATTATGCCATTCTTCTTCAATCAGTTGTCTATCAAGTTGACCTGCTGGCAAAACAAGTGCGCCAGCATCCTTGTATTCACTCACATCCTTGCTGCAATAAAGATGTGGTACTTGCCTTTGTATACTGCAAAAGCGAGAGTATAGCGTTTTGCCAAACCAATCCATGAAAGCAAAATTAAGCTTATTAATGATGTGCATGTCTCCCGTCAGTACTTCTGGGTCGATACTGGTTGTATTATTATACAAAATATCAAAGGCATAATAACTCTCATGTTCATGGGGGCCAAGTAAATCTACCTGTAGTGGCAGGTGGTTACAAAGCATGGTATATGCGACAACACCTTTTCCCTTAGCGTAATACTTTTTGGAATATCGTGCTTTAATATTTGGACGCTCTACTGCAAATTTTTGTCCATCCACACTACCATATAAGATGGATAGATCTAAAGCATAAAAAGGAAAAATAGACATTTTAACAATATCTTCAATAAGCATTTCACATGCTCTATTGAGTGTTGCAAGGCGAAGACGAGATTGGTAAATATCTAACAAGTTGGTATAAGGTATATCACAGATATCCGCCATTTCAAGATTGCCATTATTAAGTCCTTGTGCAATAATAGTTGCTATTAAGCTTTTTTCATCGACTTCCATTTTCACATAACGTGGTTGAATGTGGGTAAAGGCCGATGAAAAATGGCATTGCTCATTAACAAAACGGATGACTTCAGCAACATCACGGCGAGCTAATTGCTCATAAAAACGATGTTGTAATTTCTGCGTTTTATCTTCATGGATTTTTTGCAAATGAAGAGTGCCAGTATCATGATCGAATCGAAGGTGTTTAAGGCTATCACCTCGCAAACCCTGATCGAGTGTCAGCCAAAGTTTATCTAGTTCAGCAAACCTCTCATCAAGCAACTGCTTAATAGGCGTGCGTGTTGCTGGTATATCCAAAGCCGGTAGCTTAAGATATTTCTCTTTAGCTTCTGCGAGTTCAGCTTGGAGCGAACGGTTTTGGATGCTGTCTTCGAGGAACAAATCACCTGTTCGCAATAGCTTACCTACTCGCCGGTAAACCCAGTACTCATATCTTGCAGGATAAAGTTTTTGTGAGCCATTAGCTTTGCTGTCCACCAAGTAATTTTGTAATTGTTTTGGTATGTTTTTATATATGTCTTCTCTAACCTCAAGCTTACTTAGGTCTTGTCCATTTATGAACAGCACCTTTAGTTCATTGATAATAGTCAGCCATGGGCAGTCAGGTGATAAGCTGCTTAAATCGATAGCTTTTATTAATGGTCTAAAATATAAAATGTATTTATGAAATAATTTATCTACCGCCTGCCATCGAAAATCTATGAGATTTTTATCTAAATCTTTGGCTGAGCGTTGAATCTCATGAAGCAGTGCATCTTTAGTAATGACTGTCGTAAAAGCTTTACGACGGACATCTCCAAAATAAGTGTGATCTGATACTGCATCATCAACAAAAAAGTTGGCTAATTGTCGTATAACGCGCCATTGATGTTCACGTTCAATGGCATAGTTAGCATAACTTTGTTTGGTTTCCTTTCTAATGGCGGTTTCTAATTTTTTAAGTTGATGTTGCAGCGCATCATATAAGTTATCATTAAGTTTACGGTATCTTAAACATATATAGCATAATAAATAAAGATATGTTTGCCATGAATTAATGCGCTCACGTAAATCATAAACATTGTAATAGTCTACCAAACCAGCATAATAATTAATATTATGTTTTGACAATTTAAGTTTTGGTATTATCTCTTTTGAGAGGATATATAAGTTTTTAATTTTATCTAGCTTTTCAATTTCGCTCAGCAGTATTTGTAATTTAAAATCTTTAGCATCTTGCTTAAGCTCTGCTAAATCTGATAACGCATTATCTTCCACAAGAAGGTTGTTAATAGCTAACTTTGTTGATTCGTTTAAATGATTTTCAATAACAATGCGTAACTGTTCACGCTCCTCAACTAAGGCTTCACTTATGATAGTTTGCATAGTAGTATAACCGGGGCGCATGATTTTCTGATTTCTTAAGAAACTAACAACTTCCATGATAATAAACTCAAGATTCATGTCACGGCGAGATATTTGCTTTACTTGATCTTTTAGTAATTCTCTTTTGTCCTTGGACCAACGTTGGTATTTGAAAAATGATATTATTTCATCGCATTGCGAATAGTATTCATGATCTGTGACATTAATTGTTTTTATCGTGTTTTCCTGGAAGTACTGTTGTAATATAAAATCTACATCTTCTTGAACTTCTTCCAAAGCCAATTTAAAAAATAAATGTTTTGCTTTAAAATATGCTATCTGAAGTGCACAATGAACTTTATCAACTAAGCCAGGACGATTGTTAACAATCACTAATTCTTCACTCGTAAATCTAAAATACTCTAAACGTTGATCATCATCAAACTCAGGTACATCATATAAGGCAGCTTGCTCTGCAGGCGGTAGTAGAGTCAATCGTTTATTACTAGCGTACATGCCACTACCTCCACGGAAACAAGATTTAGATAAAAACTTTCCCTAAATAATACCATGATGGGAAAGCTAATCAAATGGTCCCTTAAACTGATTGGCTTTATGGCCATCATTGTGTATATGGCCAATCACTCTTTTTGGGAATGTTTGTTATAATGGTAGCCATGAAACCACCATTAAAAATTAAAAACAGCGCTCGCAGGGTTCGTGAGTACTTAACGCCTGCGGAAATCGATGCGCTTATGATAGCTGCTAAACAGGCGGGGCGCCACGGTTTACGTGACGCCACCATGATTTTAGTTGCCTATAGACATGGGTTGCGGGTATCTGAGTTAGTGAGCTTGCGATGGTCCCAGGTAGATTTAAAGCAAGGCTTGCTTTATGTTACGCGCCTTAAGCATGGATTGTCAGCCAGTCATCCTTTATTTGGCCCAGAGATCCGGGCACTGCGCCAATTAAAGCGCGATTACCCAGATACAGATTATCTCTTTATGACAGAGCGTAAAGCACCCATCACAGCGGCTACGTTTCGGAAAATGATTGCCAGAGCAGGAGCGATAGCTAACATTGGGTTTCCTGTGCATCCACATATGCTAAGACATTCTACGGGATTCAAGCTGGCGAATGACGGGCGTGACACTAGGAGTATTCAGCACTATCTAGGGCATAGGAATATTCAGCACACCGTACGCTATACGGAGCTAGCAGCCGTAAGGTTCAAAGACTTTTGGAGCGACTGATTAGGAAGCGACGTGTTTAAAATAAATACGAATTCAAAAATTTCGAGGTTTTACGCTTAGAACCCCTGTTTATAACGCATCTATGTTGTCCTCTTGTGCTAAGGTTGTGGGTTGTATGCGAACTTGCAAAATATCTTTACCCTTGGTTGCTTCAATAGTAGCAACAAAATCATCAAAGGTAATTATTTGCCCACATTTTGGCCGATGTGTCCCTAGACGGTATTGTATAAGCTCAGCAACCGTATCTAAATCAAGCGTTGGCTCAATATCAATATCTCGGTCTAAGGCCTGTTCTAGCGCATAGATAGAGCATTGGCCGCGTACCGTGAAGCTACCATCTTCATTCTTAACCCAGTCATCTTGCGTTTTGTGAAACTCATCTTTAATACGGCCAATGAGCACATGTAACAAATTATCCAAGGTAATAAATCCAGTTAACTTTTCACCTTGATACACGAGTGCAAAATGTGGCATACCTTCTCTCAATTTACGCAAAAGCTCAAGGGCCGGCAGTTTTTCTGGCACTTTAAGTACAGGTCGAATGAGCGACGATATATCGCTGATATTTTGTTGTTGATACAAGGCCGAAAAAATATCTTTTACATGAATAATACCAACAATGCTTTGAGTCTCTTGGTTATAAATAGGGTAACGACTAAAACGTTTATTTAATACGGTTTCTAATATAGATTGAATATTATCTTGAAGCGTGAGTGACACCATTTCTTCACACGGACGCATCACTTCTGTTACTTTTAAATCGGCTAAGTCAAGCGTATGTTCGATGATGTCTGTTTCTTCTTGGCTAAGCTCGCCATGCAAATGACTGGCAGTCAGGATAAGCTTAATTTCTTCTGTGGAATGATAATGTTCGCTTTGGTTAATTGCATCTAAGTGAAATAATCGTAATAGCGAATTAGCACAGCCATTCAAAAACCAAATACCTGGATACATTAACCAATGAAAAAGATAAAGAGGTACTGCTGTCCACAGCGAAATTTTCTCAGATTGGCGAATCGCTAATGACTTAGGCATTAACTCACCCACAACGATATGTAAAATAGAAATTGTGATAAACGCTATCAAAAACGCGATAAAAGCAATAAGTTCAGGGGAATCGATACCCAACCATCTTAAGGGTGTTCCAAGTAAATGTGCAAAAGCAGGCTCGCCTATCCAACCAAGTCCAAGCGATGCCAGTGTAATACCTAATTGACAGGCTGACAGATAACTATCTAAGTGATGATGAATATAGGCCAAGATGCTTCCACGCTTGCCATATACATTTTGAATTTCCTTTATTCTGGTTGCCCGAAGCTTAACCATACTAAATTCAGCGGCGACGAAGAAAGCATTCAAGAAGACCAGGGCTAAAGCAACAAACAGCCATATAATATTTATCATCTGAGAACTTTTGTGAGATGTTTAGGGGAAATGTCGCGGCATTGCATGTGATCAATACATGATACATCTAGGTATGTATCGCTTAGTATAGAAAGGCTGATAACCATAGCATCATTTTGTCCAATAACAGTCATTGTCAGCTTACACTCCATGATTCAATAAACGAAGAGTCTATCATCAGAACGTCATTTCGTCCAAATACGTGCTTTTATCAAATTTTTTGACGTTTAGCCTTATGTAACGTAAAAGCATGTTTTACCATAATACACACCAATAATCGCACTCTCTAAGTCGCACCACTGACCGCAAAAAGATCAAGTCCTTCTTAGCGTCGGTGATGATAGACTGCTGGCACTGCATGCGCCAGCATCGCTGTCCCCAATAGACCTGGATAATGGCCACAAGGTGAACGAATAGCCGTACTGTTTCAATGAAGTGGATTCATAATCATGTGTATGCGTTTTGAATTTTATACCTAGCCCTTGGACTAAACCGGCCAGTCTGCTATCTTTCAATGCCTTATACTCATCTTTGTCGACAAGTAAGATCTCTTGCTTTAAGGTAATAGCATTTATCACTTTCATAGCCGCGCGAATTTTGGTTTTTTTTGAGTATGCTTGCGACCTAAAACGAGAATCAGACTCTGTCAACCGCTGGTGAATATAGTTAAATAAGTCCTGCTGTGCGCTAGAATACTGTTCACGAACACTTGGCCATAAGCGATGCATGGCCTTAGTACAACAAGCTTCATCGACGCCATGCTGAAGTAACAAAACAACAGTGTTAATATCTCCACATTTTTCAGCATCGCATAGTGCATAGTCTAATGCGGTTCTGCCATCTGCATCTAAAAGACTAACATTGATATCTTTTTTATTAAGTAATAAGGCAACTATATCAGCTGATCCTCGACTCACCGCTAAATGGAGCGCTGTTCTACCGTATATGTCCGGTACATTAACATCTATATCTTCTTTATTAAGCAACAACGCGACGATACGAATACATTCACGGCTCACTGCCAGATGCAGTGCCGTTTTGCCATCGGCTAATGCATTTATATTAACATGCTGAGAGACCAATGCAACGATGTCAATATCTGCACCACTGCTCTCTTGTATGGCCCAATGCAAGACCGGTAGTTTACTTATGGCTATTACCTCTAAGCGAAGCAAGGTGCTCACTAGCAACGCCTGTTTAGCGCGAACAGCCCAAGATAGTAATTGCTGTAAAGCTTCGACACAACCAGCTGTATTGGCGCCACGCCTAAGCAGCGACACAATAATGCGAATGTGGCTTTGATCGATATAATTTAAATAACGTAAGGCCAAGTACAGCGTATTCCTACCATTTGCATCTAATTGATTAATATTGAGATCTTTTCTGTCAAGAAAAGCCTCAATAATACGCGTACAGCCTTGTTTGATAGCCAGATGCAGCGCAGCATTACCCTCTGCATCTAATGTATTAATATGTGTCTCTTTTCTACGAAGCAATGTCTCCACAATGCTTCTATGATTGCCTCTTACCGCTAGGTGCAATGCGATATTGCCGTATGCGCCTAATATATTTATTTTAATATCTTCTTGATTAAGTAATAAGGCAACAATGCGTATCCGTCCCAGTAATACTGCCCAGTGTAATGCTGTATTACCCTCGGTATCTAATAGATTGACATCAACCTTTTCTCGATTAAGTAATAGTGCTACAAGTCCTGGATGGTCTAGTTTTGTGGCCAAATGCAGCGTGGCATTGCCGTGCGTGTCTAATAAGACATGAAGAAATAGCTCAATGATACGGTTATCATAACGATAAAAATCAGCATACACATTTGAGCCCAAAGCACGATTGATAGCCAGATTTAACGCAGCTTCACTGTCCTCATCTAACTTATTCAGATCTATCCCTTTTCGACTAAGTAATAACTCGACGATATTTGTATGACCCTGTTTTACTGCTAGATACAATACTGCGCCAGTGTATGTTGCATCCCTACCAAGTAATAATTCAACGATGTGCATATGGCCATGCTTTACAGCCATATACAAGACGGTCCCATCATGCACTGCGCCTTTATCAAGTAATAACTCGACGATGCGTGTATAACCCTGTTTAATGGCTAGATACAATACTGCCCTATCCTGAGCGGCGCCTCTATCAAGCAATAGCTCAACCATAGGTATATGGCCTTGTTCCACAGCCAGATACAACACTGTTCTGCCTTGTAAATCTAGCTTTTTAATATCTGCACCTTTATTAAGTAATAACTCGGCTATCGTCGTATCACTGTTTTTTACAGCTATGTGAAATAATCTAGATAAAAAGCCAGTCAATCGTGTGCATTCAATGAATTTAAGCTGTAATGCTTTCAAGGCCTTATTGAGCGCCTCTTTCAATTCGGGACTATAGTGC
This sequence comes from uncultured Legionellales bacterium, assembly GCA_945957175.1. Classification (GTDB taxonomy): domain Bacteria; phylum Pseudomonadota; class Gammaproteobacteria; order UBA1113; family UBA1113; genus CAMFJL01. Next base: position 46,843 of record CAMFJL010000007.1, on the reverse strand, counting down.
TCGTCAGCTGATTCACCGTTAAAGTTATTATCGATAAAAGGCTCTTTTTTAAGCATCGCTATTGGATTAACAAGCGTGATATATTCACCTCTTGAAATTGCATCTTCGTAAAAATGCGAGACCATCGCTATCCAAGCTGCAATAATGGCGTTATCATCTAACTCATGCGCTAATAGAACCCGGCGGTTACCACGCGTCAGATCAATGATAGGTAAAAATGCTTGCTGGCCAAATCGCTTAAAAAATCTTTCAAGACCATCTTCCTGACCAAATCTATGGATATAGACTTGCATGCTTTCCATATAATGTTTATGGAAAACCTGCTGCATATAAACAACATTAATAAAGGGCCTTTTTCGCAAAGCAATACGTTCATTTAATTGATTTGAAAATGTTGGCGTGTCAGTAAAAAAAAGAAGATCACAATATTCTATGTCCAGTAGTATCTCATTATGCCCCGCAACAATATCCCTAAACTGTTCAGCAGTTTCATATAGTAGTACCTCATGATGTCCTACAACGACATCTCTAAACTGCTTAGTCGTTTCATTTTTACGCAATGTTGCGATAAAACAATCCCGTTGTTCACGTATATATGCATCTGTATGCTCTAAAGATCTTAATGACTTACTCCAGGCGGTATAGCCTTTTTTTGAGGTATATTCGATGATTTTATTTTTTAATGGCTGTAATTTCTCTTGCGTTAAGTCCCTCCATATTGCAGCATCCCATCTACCCCAGGTTTCGCATATATCCATACGATCGCGAATAACCGGATGATCTTGGTTTTGGCTTATAAGAGCAATGCCTAGATACATGTAATCGTAGTCGAGTACCTCTACATAAATCGTATCTGCATGTACGTACGCATCATAAAAGGGTAATCCTATGACCCATTGATAGCTGTCAATAGCGTATTTCTTTTTTCCTTGCCCAGTATCACAATCAACAAGTGAAAAAAATGACAGATTCGAGACCGGTGGGGCAACGCATCCAAGGCCACACTCAGCAAAGAGATCTGTTTTATTGGGCGTATTACTATCTGGGCCGATATCTAATACGAGTGTTGCCGAACGAAATAAGTTACCTTGTTCTCCTGGCGCGTTCCCTTTTGAACGTTTTGTTTGAATGCTTGGATCTCTATACGCTTTTCGGAGCTCACATGCCCAACGTGTTTCCTCTTGCTTGTTAGAATATCTCTTAAGCGTGTGTGCTGTTGGGAATGAGACACCTCTCACAATAAGTTCTGCGTTTGATATCCATTCATGAAGCGTTGTGTCAGTGATTTCTACAACAGAATCGTCAGAGGCGGCGCCTTGACTAGAGAATGCATAGCTACTTGGGGAAGCCGCACTGCTAGAAGCGGCAGGACTGCTAGCAGCCGAAGCAGCAACATATCTAACGGCAGCATCCTTGGGCGTAAACTTAGATAAGACTAAGGTCGACAGTGCTTGTTCTTCTTGTTGGTTATAAGGCATAGAAACTCCCGATGCATAAAAAACATTTTGCATCAGGACGTGATCATAAAGTGTAAAGCTTAAGGAAATCTGAAAGTAGCGATTTTTAAAACAACCCAGGGTTGCAAATAAAAATAGCAAAAATACCCGGCGCTTTTCGCGATAAACGAGACAAAATATGTTTGCTAGATCGGTAGTGATATTGTGGACGCAAGCAAACGCTCCTGCTTGCAGGTCGTATCAATGGCTGTTGTCTTTATGGTTACATATAATAAACATGAAACAATAAAAACAAGCCTACGAGCAAAAGGATAACAGCAGTAACGCGCATTCTGATTGGATGATTTAATATCGATTGTGCTACTTTCATCAATGCATCTTGGCAGAATAATCGAAATAGTCCGCCAATAAGAACCAACCAAGAAAACACTGTGACAACAACAGGCCAAGCCATGACCCATATATTATGGCTGACAACCATAAGCAAACCGATGACAAAGGTAAAAAGCGCTATAATGAAAAACAAACCACGGTTTGTCATGATATCTGCCATGACAGATTTTACATGCTCGTATTGACATAGAAGCAGCAGACTGACGACAACAAGGTACCAACCCACGACAGTTGCTAAAAACAAGGTATTCATGACACAATCTCCCCTAAAAATAGACATCACACTATAAGTATATATGTCAATTTAAAGTCAAATGTCGTCAAAACCCAGGTGCCGAGAACAAGTCGCAGCACGCTATGGGTAGGGTTGATTTTTGGGTCTTACTTATTATTTATACTATTGACTGCTTTCCCCAACGATAGACAGATCCTTCGTCATCGGATCAATACTAACATTTTCTGTCTTGCCGCTTTTATCATCCGCAGTAAATACATATTTTCCATCTTTAATTTGAAACGTTTGGGGTGTGTATCCTATTTGTTTCAACCATTTGGCGGCATCATCTGCTGACATTAAAGGCGCTAGTGCTTGGCCATTAGCATCCACAATTTCTTTCTTCTGAAGTAGAACTTGCACATTTTTAACTTTGGCGTCTGGACCAACGATTTGTGCGCTGTAGTTGCCATCGGGCAAGGGGGCTAAGCCTTGGACAACATAACCGCTGTTATTCAAATAGGCAAGCGCATCGGAGATTTGTGATGTCTGGGTTGCGCTGGTTCGCGCCGTACCGTGGCCTGATGGCGTGATGTTGGGATCGAAAAAAGCCCAAGCGCCTTGGGTCATCAGTGCCAAAGTGCATCCACCAAGTGCAGCCATTAACGTTAATTTCTTCATGAACAGGTCCTTTTTAGCTGAGGGTTGAAAACGATTTAAACTAACACACGAGCTAACCGATTATATCAGTTGCTTCATGCTGTGAGTATATCGCATGAGGGGATTGCCAGAAAAATATGTCACGATGCCAACGTCAAAGACTTGGATGCAAACCATGCGTTTGACGTTAGTAGTAATGAGTGCAATATAACAAAGGCATTAGCGCCAAAACTTAATCAGCGTCATAAAGAGATCTTTTGCGCTATAAGACTCCGTATCTTCATCATTACGCATGCCCATCTTAGGTTTGTGAGATGGTTTGTAGATAATGCTTAAACACGGAAAAGGCCATGTTGGCTTATCTTGCTTGGTGGGGGTTTTGGCAGATCTCGTGATATCACGATGCTGCACATGCATTTGTTTTACATCACCTGGGTTTATCATCGTTAAACTCCTTACGGATGTTGTTCGTTCAATGTCATCTCATATGACAAAGTTCTCCACGGCCCCCATTCTGAGCGAACGGGGACCTTAGAGAAGTACAAACAAGGGACTACCTTTGTCCCTCGAGTATCCATACGTCCATGCATCCAACGGCACTGATCTTTGATGGTTGGCATCTTGCTAACCTCGATGTATCGTCCTTGAGTCCTTGTGCCAGCTAATCCTAATACTTGTATTATAACGGGAAACAAGCATGATTTAAATTTGATCAAAGACAAGAATAGCAAGTATCACACATGCTTTTTTTAATAAAAACTGATTTATTCAATAGGTTATATTTTATAAGTGTGCATATATCGTACATGATTTAGCGAGATATCACGCCTCTTTATGAGAGAAGTCACATACATCCTATCTTGAAATCACTGTCGATAAAGCGAGGTCCGCGTATCGTTTATTTTTGAATCCACTTGGTATGCGCAAATAAGGGTGCGTATAAATCTTCATGTAGATTGAGTGCGATGCTTGACGTCTCTTCCACACGAGGTTTATCTATAAACGTTATTTTGGGTGCATCTTCAATCAATGCCATCGGTGTTTGCTCTGCGCCCTCCCCCATCACTAAGACCGCAGCACTTGCCAAAGCATCTAATAAATTCATGTGCGTCACTCGCAGGGGATGACCGTATAAATCCGGCTGTCCTACATAAGAATAAAGGGGTTTAAAACCACACCAAGCTAACGTAATACCCGTAACACCGCGCCGCATCGGTGTCGTATGACTGTCCGTGATTAAAATGCCTATATGCTGTCGCTGATACCGCCTGTGTATATGTTGCCATATGTCATAGGCGGTTTCTTGGATATTTTCTGGATAAAGGATGTAAACATCATCGCCATTAGACTCATCAATACCCGCAGAGGGAATCAATAGATGATTTTTAAGTGTCAAAAACACATGATAAGGATTATCTGCCGTTTCAAGAACAGCATCAGCCTCTTGAAAAATGAGTGCCTCTTTAGAAATCGTGCTTTTGGCAACGACACGTCCCTGGCATAATGAAATAATTTTGGAACTGATGGCTAACACACCGTTTTCTGGAAAATCAGCAAGGTGTCTATCCAGTATGCCCACCAATGATTCACCGCGACTGATGCGATGCGTTTGAATAGGCGTCACTTTCATAACTCAATCGCTTTTAACACGCTTGGAAGATATAACTGACCGCCAGATGTGGGTTTGCTCACACCGGTTGTGCTTGGTACGCTTAAAGGCAGATCAAGCAAGGTGCGAATAGCAAAGTGCGCAAAAATTTGGGCTTCGAGCGATTGACTATGCCAACCTATGTCATCTGCAGTGACAAGCTTAAACGCGTGCTTGCCAAGACGTTGCTCAAGTCGGGATGCTAAATGGTGCTTGATCAGCGGATTACGCCAACCACCGCCTGCCAAAATCCAAGTGCGGGGTATTGCCTTTTCTTCTACGTAACAAAGACTATAGACAATACTTTCTGCGGTAAATGCAGCTAAGGTAGCGCAGGCATCGTGAAGGTCTAAATCATCAAGCTCAGGAATAAGTATTAAATCACCTATATCTAAAGCCTTTGGCGGTTTACAGTCAAAAAAAGAGCTCTCTTCATATACCCTTTTGCTTTCTGACTGCGAAGCTGTTGTCCAGCGCACGGCTTTGTCGAATAAACACTGTAATACCGTTTCATTGACCTTACCTTGCAAACCATATCGCCCATCCTCGTCCATATGTGCCTGACCTTGAGTCCGTTGTCGCACGAGTCTATCGAGCAAACCATTGCCAGGCCCCGTATCAAAACCAAGGAGTGATTCTATGGTATCGTCACTTGCAATAGTGATATTCGCAATACCGCCGCAATTCACGACGGCAATAGGTAGCAAATTATCCCGTTTTGCTAATGCATGATGATAAATCGGCGCAAGCGGTGCACCTTGTCCGCCTAATCGCAGATCTTGTGAGCGAAAATCATTAATGACCGCAATACCTGTGAGTTCAGCCAATTGATGGCCGTCACCCACAATGGTAGAAATACCTGCATTAGGCTGGTGATACAAAGTCTGACCGTGATAACCGATAACATGAATATCCTTTGTCAAATAGCCTGAGGTTTGCAATAAGTTGTGTACGGCCTTTGCATGTAAGATCGTCGAATGCGCAATAATATCCGATAAGCGTATATTGTGTGTGTCCAAATAGCGACAACAGCATTGCAACTGCTCTGCGCACGCTTGCGCGTTAAGGCCTAATTGCGTGGTCAAATAACCTTCTAATCCTTGCTGATTAAAGGATGCTTCGGCTTGTTCAAGTGAACCATGTGCTAAACGAACATAATATTGGGACGCTTGGAGCAGTATTTTAAATATCGGATCGTAAGATAAACTTTCGTGGCAAAGCATACGAATGTGACTTTCGCCGTCGGTTTCTAAGAGTGCCGCATCAATACCATCCATGGAGGTACCACTCATCAATCCAATGGCCCGATATATCCTTTGGTTTTCAATCATCATCTAAAATTGATCGCGTTGTAGCACTTCGATACGTTTTGCCAAAGGTGGGTGACTTGCAAAAAGTCCAAGTATGCTATGACCACTTGAGATTTGCATCGCAGCCATGGCTGGCGCCATTTGTTTTTCTGCTGCAACAACCACAGGCTGCTCACTGACTTGTTGTAGTTTTTGCAAAGCCATAATCATCTTTTGCTTGCCCAGCAACTTAGCCGAGCCTGCATCTGCTCTAAATTCGCGATATCGTGAAAACCACATGACTATCATAGTCGCGAGGATTCCGAAAACAATTTGAAATACAAATGCGATGAGATAGTAAGTAAAACCGCCAACACCGCTGTCGCTGGTTTCATCGCGAGACAATGCGCGCGTGACAAAAAATGCGGCAACGCGCGCAAAGAAAATCACAAAGGTGTTGAGGACACCTTGGAGTAGCGTCAAAGTAACCATATCACCATTAGCAACGTGAGAAAGCTCATGCCCTAAAACACCTTCAATTTCATCTTGTGTCATCGCCTGAAATAAACCAGAAGAGACGGCGACCAGCGCTTTATTTCGATTCCATCCAGTTGCAAACGCATTTGGTGCGGGACTATCATAAATCCCAACCTCAGGCATACCAACGCCAACTCGCTCAGCAATGCGACGCACGGTATTCACAAGCCAAATCTCCGTTGCACCACTTGGCGTCTGGATGACTTTAACCCCCATACTCATCTTAGCAATGAATTTTGACAAGAATAAGGATATAAACGCGCCACCAAAACCAAACACCGCAGCAAAGATTAACAAGGCACGATAATCAAGACCTTGTTTTGATACATACGTGTTTACCCCGAGTAAACTCAGGATAATCGATAGTAATAAGATAACGGCTAAGTTAGTAAGAACAAAGAGTAAAACGCGTTTAAACATGATAAAAGCTCCTAATCGCTAACGGCAATGCTTACCTATTTTATATCAATAATTATCATCAGGCAGCACCACGGAATCACTTGGAAACACCATCGTGGGTTCGCTTGTATTATTATAGCGACGTTTACGCAAATGGAAATTAGTTTTTTTGCGTAGTGGTGCCGCATTGGCACTTTGCGGCTGAAAGGTAAACCAATCCTCTTCGGAAATCGTATGATAATAGTCAGCTTCTTCCACAAGCAGATTGGAGGTACTTTCGGGTACCGCTGCAATTTCAACCCTAACACCCTCTGACTTTAAATGTCGCACAAGCTCTATGAAATCCGAGTCACCCGACATGATGATAATGGTATCTACTTTACTGGCTAATTGCATGGCGGTGATAGAAAGCGGAATATCCGCACTTTTGTGACAAGGTCTCACTGAGCCATGATAGTTTGTATGTAATCTTGCGGCAAGTTTACTAGAAATATATCGCCCTTCTCTAAAATAAATAAGCCGATTCAAGGCACGATTAACGATGAGCTTGGGAATAAGCGTATCAAAATTAATCATAGCTCCTTCGTCACCGGACACCTCATGGATACTACGCTCCATATTGTTTCCATCAATTAAAATAGCAACTGATTGCGTAATCACAACGCCTTGAAAATTTGGGTTCATTCATTATGTCCTATTGAAACACAAAACGTATACACCCGTCGTCTTTCAATCTGTAACTTTGTTGCAAAGAGGGCTGGAAAACATTCTGTCTTCTTGATCTCTTTGTGAAACAAAGCAACTTGAAATTCTTTGGGTATAGCTAACAAATTTAGGGTTAACTGAACTATCAGGCCCTGTGAAGAAAGAGCGAAGTGCACGCGACGCGAGCCACTTATATTCGAAGTGCAAAAGCAAAGTAGACAACTCATTAAACGTATCTTTATCAACTTTCTTTAACAATCGGTATGGAATGAAGATTGCATCACAATAGCGTTTAATGATGAACGCATCCAGTTGTCGAGTTAAGATTTGATACGTACCCATGAAATTCGCGATAAACTGAGTGTTTACGGCACTTGAAAGGTATTCCAGCATAATTGCCTCACTGCTTGCTGTTTCTTTTTATTTTCCCAAGGTTTTTTTAACATAAAAAAACCTTGGGTGCAAGGTAAACGCGCAAAGATTTAGCGGTAAGGATATGTTATACTCCCGAAATATATCAGTTTCAGGTTCTAAGGATATCGATGGCAAAACATACCATTGCAATACCGCAACCCTTGTTTGATAATATCCAATCGCTTGCACAAGGGCAGGTCCCCTTGTTGCCAACACATATGACAAGCGATGCAATAGCTGATTATCATCACGCCAGGCAATTTTTATTGAGTTATCGTGGTAGTCAAGCTACATTTAATGCCTATCGTCGAGAAATTGAGCGTTTATTACAGTGGTCTTGGCTGGTTGCTAAAAAATCCTTGAGTACACTCACGCGTGTTGATATCGAAGCATTTATTACATTTTGCCAACATCCGCCGCTTGCATGGATAGGCACACAAAATGTATTGCGATTTATTGAACATGAGGGCAAAACCCTTGCTAACCCCGACTGGCGTCCTTTCGTCGTAAGCATCAGTAAAGTGGAGCATCAACAAGGACGCATACCTGATCCTAAACAATATCAACTCTCCCCGAAAGCTGTTCAAGCGGTATTTGCCATTACTAGCAGTTTTTTCAATTATCTGATTCAAGAAAACGGTATGACGCATAATCCCGTCGCCCAAATTCGTCAAAAAAGTCGCTTTATTCGTAAAACGCAGACAACACAGCCGATTCGACGCTTATCTGAACTCCAGTGGGGTTATGTGATTGAAACCGCTTTAATCAAGGCGACACAAGATGCGAGTTATGAACGCACTTTGTTTATGATGCATGCGTTATATGGGATGTATCTTAGAATCTCAGAACTTGCAAGTTCTATACGATGGACGCCGCAAATGGGCCATTTTCATAAAGATCGTGATGCCCACTGGTGGTTCACCACCGTGGGTAAAGGTAATAAGCAAAGACAAATCAGTGTCAGTGATGCCATGTTAGCTGCACTGCGCCGTTATCGTTTAAGCTTGGGATTAACGGCATTACCTAGCGTTGGTGAGACAACCCCATTACTCGCAAATAGCAAAGATGGCTCCCCTATTCGCAGTACCCGCTATATACGCAGCATAGTACAAGATTGTTTTGATGCAGGTATTGCGCGTTTACGCGCTGATGGCCATGAAGATGAAGCCGATCAACTCATGGCTGCAACTGTCCATTGGTTGCGACATACAGGTATTTCAGACGATGTGCAGCATAGGCCAAGAGAACATGTCCGAGACGATGCCGGACATGGGTCTTCTGCGATCACTGATAGATATGTCGATGTTGAAATGCGCGCAAGACATGCGTCTGCAAAATCCAAATTAATTGTGCCAGCTTTTTTTGAGCAACAAGATGAAAAAGACCATGTCTAGTGAAAATCCAACTGAGTCTACCCACATGACAAACGATAAATTAGAGCCAAGCCAAAAACAGGCCTCTGCCCGCAGCGTTGGCGCCATGGCTGGATCCTTATTTTCGCGCTGCTCCGGTGTTGTGCGTACCTTAATCGTCAATGCCTATTTTGGTATTAACATACCGCTTGATGCTTTTAACACGGCCTTTCGATTTCCCAATAGTTTACGTGATTTATTTGCAGATGGTGCTTTATCTGCAGCCTTTATGAAAACACTGGTCAGTGCACATGAGGAAGGGATTGAGGCTGAACGTAAGCTTATTGCTTATGTATTAGGTTTTTTTGGTATTGTTACCAGCCTTATCGCCGTATTAGGCATTATTTTTGCAGCACCTTTTTTACGTCTCATTAGTAATGACGCTTTTATAAGCTCTGGTGGTTTTGCTTTAGCTGTGCCCTTATTTCAATTACTTGCTGTTTATCTTCCGCTTACTTTTTTAAATGCAGTTGTCATGGCAGTCCTTGGCGTACATGGTCTTACTTTTCGAGCAATGAACGGTTCAATCTTTTTAAGCGTTGGCATGATTGCAGGTGCATTGATATTGGCGCCCATTGCTCATACGCTAGCATTTCCAGGCATTGACGGTCTTGCTTGGGGTGCGCTTTTAGGCGCATTGCTTCAGTTTATCTATCAAGCTTGGCCGCTCGTTGGTAAAGGATTACTCCCTTTACCTTACCTTCACCTCGGCCGTTTGTTACGCTACCCTCCGCTTCGTGAAATTTTATGGCTGATGTTGCCTCGGGTTTTAGGACATGGCGCATTGACGTTAGCTTTGCTGGTCAATACTTATTTTGCTTTAAGCTTAGGCACCGGTATTATTACCTACGTCGTCACAACTATCACGATTATCCAAGTACCGATTGGCTTGTTTGGTGTTTCAACAGCGTTTGCAACATTACCCTTACTCACGCAAGCCATTAATCAACGGCAACTCAGCCAGTTTAGCCAGGTATTAACCGAAGGCATCGATAGTACCATGTGGTTATCGGCGTTGATGAGTATTGCGCTTATTTTATTTATTGTTCCAATGTACGTTGTTATTTTTCAACATGGTAAAGTCACCTATTACGATACCCTTTACAATGGCATCACCTTATGTGCTTACGCCAGTGGTATTATCATGGGTACGGGCAGTAAAGTATTACTCAATGCCTTATATGCTTTAAATGCAGCCCGTTATATTGTTGTGAATGCGCTGTGTTATCTTATCATCAACGTGATTTTAACTATGTTACTTACCCCCTCTTTCGGTGTCGTGGGACTTGGCTTTGCCTTTGGGGCAGCTAACATGGTAAGTTACTGGATCAATTACTACTTGGTTTATTTTGTTTATAGACAACAACAGCTAGGCTTAAGTCCCTATATTCTTGCTGGGCGAGGCTTTCTAGAACGGTCTTTTTTATACACGATCTTGGGGTTTGTTGCTGCTTTTGTAGGCACAAAACTTATTATTCACTTTTGGCTAATTTATTCACAACTTCTCAATCAACGTCTTGATTTTGCCAATGCGACTGTTATCCTTGTGGTCTTTGGCGGTACCTATCTTGTCTTTGCGTTACTGTTAAGTCATTACTTCGGACCACCACAAGTCAAAGCTTTGCTTAAAAAAATAGGACGGCTTAAACCTTAAAGGAGTCAATCATATGCCCTCATTTGACGTTGTTTCTGAAATTGATCCTCATGAATTAAATAATGCGGTTGACCAAGCCAACCGCGAAGTCCAAACACGTTTTGACTTTAAAGGCAGTAATGCCAGTTTTACCTTAGAAAAAGAAGAAATCAAATTAGTTTCTAACAGCGAGTTTTCCATCAAACAAATGCAAGATATTTTGTTAAGTAAATTAAGCAAGCGTCAAATTGATCCCAGAGTTATCAGTTATGATGAACTTGAAAGCAATTTACATGAAGCAAGAATCAAAGCCAAAATAGCAAATGGCATTTCGACAGAGCTCGCTAAAAAGATTATTAAACTAATGAAAGACGCTAAACTCAAAGTGCAAGGTAGCATTCAGGGTGAACAAGTCAGAGTCAATGGTAAACAGCGTGACGATTTGCAAGCCGCAATTCAGTTTTTAAAACAGCAAGATTTAGAGCTCCCATTACAATTTACTAACTTTCGAGATTAATATCATGATTATTGGACACATTATCAACGGTCAACGCACCATTAATGACGGCACTTTGCTTCCCTTAACCGATCCTGCGACGGGTAAAAAACACGCAGATATCGTGATGGCCGGTGAAACAGAGGCCCAGGCAGCGATTGCAGCAGCCGCCGCCGCTTGGCCAGCTTGGCAACAAACGACACCAATAAAACGTGCCGCATTATTAACACGCTACGCGAGTCTTATCCGTGAACATATGGACGAATTGGCTTCTATTATCAGTGCGCAGCACGGAAAAACCATTGACGATGCGAAAGGTTCCATTCAGCGCGGGCTCGATGTCGTTGACTATGCCATTGGTATCCCTAACTTATTAACCACCGATTATTCCGCTCAAGTTGCAACTGATATTCAAGCATATAGCCTGCGCCAAGCTGTCGGTATTGTTGTCGGTATTACGCCCTTTAATTTTCCAGCAATGGTTCCTTTATGGATGTTTCCGCTCGCCATTATGTGCGGTAATCCGTTTATTTTAAAACCTTCTGAGCGTGATCCACTCGCTGCAGTAAGGCTTGCTGAGTTATTTCATGAAGCAGGTTTTCCGAAAGGATTGCTGCAAGTATTGCAAGGCGATAAATGGCTTGTTGAACGCTTGATCACCGATCCCGCGGTCGCTGCAGTGAGTGCAGTAGGTTCAACGGCCGTTGCAAAAAGCATTTATCAGCTCGCAAGTAGCCACGGTAAACGCGTACAAACCTTTGGCGGTGCTAAAAATCATGCGGTTGTATTAGCTGATGCAGATATGGATTACACCGCTGATGCTATTATTGGCGCGGCATTTGGCTCAGCCGGCCAACGGTGTATGGCAATTGCCGTCGTTGTGACTGTCGGACAAAAAGCAACAGATGCCCTGCTCCCACGCTTAATAAAGGCCGCAAAAGAAATTCGTATTGGCGAGGGCACTGATCCCAAAACCCAAATGGGACCTTTGGTTAATCAACAAGCCAAAGAACGGGTACTACACTATTTAACGCTTGCAGAAAAAGAAGGCTCCACACTGCATGTGGATGGTCGTCAAAGTCCAGTGCCTCATACGGGCTGTTTTATCGCGCCCTCCATTGTCTCTGTCAAAAGCACAGCTTCTCCGATTTGGCATGATGAAATTTTTGGCCCTGTCCTATGTCACATACAGGTCGCGGATATGGATGCTGCATTGGCACTCATTCATGAGCATGCTTATGGTAATGGTAGCGCTATTTTTACTGAGCATGGCGGCATGGCACAACAATTTGCAGCTGCGGTAAGCACTGGCATGGTTGGTATTAATGTGCCAGTACCCGTACCCCCGAGTTATCATAGCTTTGGCGGTTGGAAACAATCGATGTTTGGCGATTTAGACATGCATGGACCTGAAGGTCTACAATTTTACACTCGTCGAAAAACTGTGACTTCACGTTGGAAACTACCTGAGGCATTGCACAACAGCTTCACAATGCCCACGCATCTTTGATGATTACTGTGGCGAGGCCCATGTCTTTATAAAAGCAAATAGGGCGCGAAGTCCCATGGCTTCGCCACCTTCAGGCTTACCAGGCTTGCTTTTAAGATTCCACGCCATCAAATCAAGGTGAATCCACGGCTGGGTTTGTCCCACAAAGCTTTGTAAAAATAGTGCCGCGGTAATAGCACCGGCATAAGCACCATTACTGCTATTAGAAATATCCGCAATATTGCTTTGATTAAGATCACGATAACCCTGATACAAAGGTAACGGCCATAGCGGGTCTTGAATAACTTCACCCAATTCCATTAAATCAAAACCAAGACGCATAGGCTGCGCAAACACAGCAGGAAATTCGGTACCTACAGCAACACGCGCAGCACCTGTCAACGTGGCACAATCAACAATTAAATCAGGATTTCGTTCTTTCGCATAGGTGATAGTATCCGCTAAGATAACTCGGCCTTCAGCATCGGTATTATTAATTTCGATAGTTTTACCTGCACGAGAACGTAAAACATCACCAGGGCGATACGCATTGCCACTGATAGCATTTTCAACAGCAGGGATAAGCACCTGCAAAGAAACAGGAAGCCCTTCTGTCATAATAAGTTTAGCTAAACCTAGGACATGAGCGGCACCACCCATATCTTTTTTCATGGTCAGCATACCGCTAGCAGGCTTAATATCAAGGCCACCGCTATCGAAACAAACCCCTTTGCCAATCAGCGTTAATTTAGGATGTTGTGCGTCACCCCAATTGAGTTCAATCAAACATGGCGGCTTTGCACTTGCCCGTCCTACCGCATAAATGGTAGGAAAACCTTCTTGTAAATCACTATGGTGCCAAAGCTTATAGCTTGCGCCCGTCTCTGTGGCAAGTGTTTGTGCCACATCAGCAAGTTCCTGTGGACCCAAATCTTCTGTCGGCGTATTAATTAAGTCACGCGTTAAATAAATGGCTTGTAATTGAGGCGTAATCTCTTGATAACACGATTCACTCACACATAAAGTGGGCCATGTTTTTTTGCTCGCTTTGTATCGTGTAAATTGATAACAGGCTAAACCAAAAGCCAAAGCTGCCAATGACAGTTCATGAGCGGAAAGATTCATCCATTGGTAGCATCCTGGTGGCAAGTTTGCAACAACGCTTGCATATGCCATCCATGAAAGTGGTTGATACTTATCCTTATCTAAATGGACAACCACATCGGTGAGCTTACCAAAATCGTCAGCCAACAACATCAGATTACCTGGTGTCGTTAATTGACTTGTCACTGCCCAAGCTTGAATTTTAGCACTTTGTGTCGCAAGCCAGCCGTCTACTTCTGTTGTTGTTAAAGGTATCAAACGAACAGGCGGTGATTTTGCTTGGGTGGTAAGCACTTGCATGAGAGGCTCCTGAAAAAATAGTGTTCTGACTTTAAGCTTTATTTTACCTAAAAAACCTTATGAAGGCTACTCAATTAAGCCTGGTTTAATAACACAGCTCAATCTTTTTTTAATCTGTAACAAGGACAGATATGTACCAAAGCTTCTTTAACGTTGAAAAATATCCTTCTCCCCTTGCGGGAGAAGGTGGCCGAAGGCCGGATGAGGGGTAATAACAACACCGCACAGCGATGACAAAACACATATGATGAAAACGCATTATTATACACTCAAAAGTGTGCAGCTTGCCTATTAAGGCATAAATGGCTCTTCATCTATTTGCAGATCATGACGTACTAATAGCAAATGATTAACAGGTACTTCATGCCAATCCGCCTTATGCTCTGATAATTTTTCAGACACAACGAGTACCGCTTCATTGACAAGACCCATCGACGGTTCTAGATGAACACGACCATGATGAACCTCATAGCTGCTACCCGCTGCATAATAAAGCGTAGGACAATTCTTAGGATCATTGCTATAACGCAATGCAACCAGGTTCATGCCGTCTGTTAATACCATATTTAAATAATTATACTCTTCACTAACGCCATACTTTTGTTGCAATTGTCGAATACGTTTTAAAGTTTCAACTAATGCATCTCTAATACCTTTTACCGAATGCTCCGCATCAATATCGATAAAAACTTGCATCAGTAAAGCAAAAAAATGTTCTGAATCTGTTTGACCTTTGATCCAATCATAGATAGGATCGTTTAATAAATGCCTAATATGACGTTTAATCTTAGTAAATCCACCAATTTCACCGTTATGCATAAAGAGTAAACGACCAAATTGAAATGGATGACAATTATAGATAGATACACCACCCATGGTTGCCGCACGCACATGCGCAAACATACAGTTAGTACGAATTTTTGCAGATAAATTTAATAAATTTGTATCATTCCATGCAGGTTGAATAGAGCGGTAAAGTGCTGGAAAAGAATCAATGCTATGCTCATACCATCCTAAACCAAAACCATCCCCATTCAACGGCTCTTCAGCTTCTCTGGCACGAATGCTTTGCTTAACCAGAGAGTTAGTTGGATTAAATAATAAATCATTCGCAATGATAGGTTTACCTAAATACGCAGCAAATCGACACATACATATCTCCCCTTAGGATGTACCTGGCTAGATACCCGTCGGTATCTTGAAATGCTATGATTATAGCGCTTTTACAATATTTTGCGCGCTTGGATCTTGAGAGAATCTTGCGAGCAACCAAGGCAGGTCACGCTCGGCTTGTGCCTGTACACCGTAGGGTGGATTAATTATAATAACACCCGTTGCGGCAAGTCCTTGCGGCGGTAACTGTTTACATAGCCAAGCTTCAATGCAAAGCATAGGCTTTTGTGTCAAGGTTTTAAGCTTTTCTTTGAAAGCTAAAACCTCAGCGACTTGTTTGATGGGATACCAGATGAAATAACAACCATGTTCAAAGCGTGCCAGTGCACCTTTCATCAATTGTAATAAATCTTGAAATTCGCGAGGTGATTCAAAAGGTGGATCGATGATAACAAAACCTCGACGCTCAGGCGGTGGTAATAACCCCAAAACATGCTGGTACGCATTGGCATGATGGACATGAATTGATGGAGTGGCGCGATGAGCGCTGGGTATTGGGTCCGCCATAGACTGCGTATATAGACTCTCTTTATCACCCTCAGAGCGCTTATCGTAGCTTGATATTCTTTGAGCATACATTTTACGTAATGCCAAGTATGCATCTTTATTTGCATCAAGAAGGTGGATATTATCGTAAGGTCGATGCATCGCATTGCAAATTTCGCTTGAACCAGGATAAAACTGCAAACATCCTGAATGATTTAACTGACGCACTAACTCAAGATAACATTGAAAGCTCTCAGGCACATCTGCCCTGGGTAAATAGTGTGTCTTTGCATCATCACTTTGGGTGGCTTGAAATAACTTTGCAATCCCTTGTTTGAATTCTTCTGTGGCTTTTGCATGTGCATGTTGTAAATCATAGATACCAAAACCTGCATGCGTGTCTATCATCGCAAGTGGTGTTGTTTTTTGCATCAACCTTTGTAAACAAAGGGTTTGTAGCCAATGTTTAAGGACATCGGCGAAGCCTCCAGCGTGGTAGCTATGGATATAATTCATAATTTTATCGCGATTACTTTGCATCTTTGCTTAATGTGGCGTATTATTGGAGGTATCGTGAAAGGATGCAAGTCTTTTTACGTCAGGAGAGGTAATTTTCTAAATGTGGTCTTGCTGCCTTCGGGAAACTATACCTTGCGATCAGTATTTTAGTTAGAGGTTGTTTGTATGAATAAAGTGTATGTCGGTAATTTACCCTTCCGCATCACCCCACAAGAAGTGCGTGATATGTTCGCTAGCTGTGGTGAAATTGTGGATGTTTTTTTAGTAAAAGACCGCGCCACCGGCAAGATGAAAGGCTTTGGCTTCGTATCTTTTGCAACTGCGCAAGCTGCACAAGCTGCGTTAAAGTTGGATGGTCAAGCACTCAGCGGACGTAACATCAAAGTTAGCTTCGCTAAAGAGAAAACCAGCCAAGACTCCTTCTAGTTTTTGGTCTCGTTTATTCCTCGCTCTCCAAATCATTGTCGGGCGGGGAATGCTACGAATGCTGGGCTTTAGCCCTACAGTTTTCTATTGCTGACGTTTTACGGATGAGACATTTATGCAAAGCTGGGCTATTGCTTTTGCAGAAACCACCTACCCCACACAATTAGCAGCACTGTCCGAATTGCCTGCTAACGGTTTTATGTGGCTACATCTGGTCCGAGAAGAATTTGAAAACTATCTACCACTTGTTGCCCAATTAACAAAACATCCTATTCATAGTCAACATTGCCGCGACGCTGAAAACAATGAACACCCTACGTTTTTTGATGTAGGCGATGGTTATGAAATCATTGTCTGGCGAGGTATTGCTTGGAGCGAAGTGCAAGAAGCAGCTTTGGGTCATATGGCTATCGGTGGCACCTCTGTTGCTACACTACTCTATCCCAAACTACTTATCACAGTCAGCGACACAGGTGATCCCAATATCGCACGCTTACATGAGGCTGTGCTAGCCAATAAGCTTCACGATGTTAATGCCCCAGAAGAGTTACTCTATTGGTTTGGCCATATGTTTATCGAACAATTCTTGCAGTTGAAACCTGCATTGGGCTTAGTCATGAATCGCTGGCAACAAACCTTGCTGGCGCAATATCATGACAGTTATAACTGGCATCATTTTTTGCAATTTAAAAATACCATTGACCAGCTCCATGGTTGGGCTGAAGATATCGAAGATGCGCTACAAGATTGGCGACAGTACAATCGTATTACCAAACAGACTTTGCTGAGTATCAACGTTAACGATTTAGAAGATCACATTCAGCGTGCAATTAAAGGTACTGAAAAAGTGAATAGCAGCTTAGAAACTCTCATTCAGCTTCATTTTTCTGCTGTGTCTCATCGTAACAACGAAATTTTACGAGTACTGGCAATTTTTTCTGCGATATTTATGCCCTTAACGTTAATTACCGGCATCTTTGGGATGAACTTTGAAAACATGGGCTTTTTACATAACAATCATGGCTATCATTCAACGCTTATTGCCATGTCTGTGATAGCAATATGCCTTCTCTTTGTTTTTCGTTACAAGAAATGGTTATGACACATAAAAAACACTTAAATAAAGAACAAATCTGCGTACATGAACTTTCTGAACGGCTGGTCAATGCACAACGCCCTATTCGTATTTTAGATGCACTTAAATGGGATACAAGTATTCAGGAAAAATTCTTTAAACATAAAGCAAAAGTGCTTCCTGAAGTAACGCATGAATACTATCAACAACGCGCGCTAAGCTTTGATCCCGATACTAAACAAGACGAGTTTTACACACTTGAGCGTGATATTCGTCGTAATCTTGGCCAGTTTAGTGCCGTAGGCAGCATTATGCAGCGTATGTGTCGTGAATATCGCGAAGTAATTCGCATGCTAGTTGCGCGAGGTACGCCTGAGTTTTCAGCCATTGCGCAAGAACTTTATGGCAGCACCAGCGATGTCTTCTATGCAGGCGCCCCAACACTGAATGATTTAGCCAACACTTTATGTCAGACCCTGCCAAGCCTTGCTCGCTTTGAGAACTCACCGGCTGATGAGAAACACTATAGCGCATCTGAAGCTGTCGATATTTTAAGCGAACGCTTGAGCCATTATTTTGCTCATGATCCTTCTAAAAAAGTACGGGTTGTGGTGAGCGATGACATGGTCGCTGACGCCGCGGCGGGTGCTGAGGCTATTAAATTACGTAGTGACGCTATGTTTAGTACCCGAGATTTGAAGGTATTAGAAGTTCATGAGGGTTGGGTACATCTTGGCACAACGCTCAACGGATTAGAACAACCCATTTGTACATTTCTTAGTAAAGGTCCACCCTCCTCAACCGTGACCCAGGAAGGACTGGCTATTCTGATGGAAATTTTTACATTTTCCTCATTTCCTAAAAGAATACAACGCATCGCTGATAGAATTCGTGCCATCAGCATGGCTGAACAAGGCGCTAACTTTATCGATGTATTTAACTATTTCCAGGCACAAGAGATGAATCCGGATCAAGCTTATAATGCAAGTATGCGGGTTTTTCGTGGCAGCACCCCAACCTTAGGACCCTTTACTAAAGATTTAAGTTACAGCCGTGGTTTTGTGATGATTTTTAATTACATCCGTTTAGCCGTGCAACGTGGTCTATTGGGGCGAATTCCGCTTTTATTTGTTGGTAAAACGACATTAGAAGATATTCACATCTTGGAAGACTTAGTTGCCGAGGGCATGATCTTGCCGCCTCGCTACGTACCACCACAATTTCAAGATTTAGCAGCCCTTTCTGCATGGCTTTGCTTTTCATTATTCTTCAGTAAACTGGATTTAGAAAAATTAGGACATGACTTTAAAGGATTGTTGCATGCATGATACCCTTCTCCCCTTGCGGGAGAAGGTGGCCGAAGCTCGGATGAGAGGTAATCATACTATCGCGTAGCGATGACAAAACATATATATTAAAGATCACAGCTATGTGCGTGGAATTAAGCCATCAACGCTTAAATCATAAACGATATCGAGTTGATCCGCCAAATAAGCATCGTGCGTAACCATCACAACACTTAAGCCAAAATCACGGCTTAAATTAAGCATCAGACTAAACACATGTTCTGCATTTTCTCTATCTAAATTACCTGTCGGCTCATCGGCTAAAATACAACGTGGTTTATTTACTAATGCGCGGGCAATGGCAGTGCGCTGGCGTTCACCACCTGATAATTCACCAATTTTGTGCTGAAAACGATGGGAAAGCCCTACCGCCGCTAATAAATTCATGCCTTCTTTGATAGCATTGACTTGACTTTGTTTGGCTAAAAGTAAAGGTAACATCACGTTTTCCAATGCCGTCAATTCAGGTAGCAAATGATGTAACTGATAAATAAAACCTAAGTGCTGATTACGCAAGCGACAACGTGCATTTTCGCCCAAGGTATCAATACGCGTTTCACCCCAAAATACTGCACCCGTTGTGAGGCTATCTAACCCCCCCAAAAGATGTAACAGTGTACTCTTACCTGAACCTGAGGCACCCATAATGCCAACGGTCGCACCCGCTGGAATAGTTAAATCGAGGTTGTGTAATACTGGCACTGATAAATCACCATCTTGATAGGTTTTACCGAGACTTTGACATGCAATCACCGAAGGATTATTCATAGCGTAAAGCCTCCGCCGGCTGCACGCTAGCAGCACGCCATGAGGGATACCAAGTTGCAACGAAACTCATCACCAGTGCGCTGCCTGCAACTTTGAGTATGTCGCTTAACATCAAATGCGAAGGCAAGAAATTAACATAGTAAACATTGGATGATAAAAAACTGATATGGAAGACCTGTTGCAACCAAGCAAAGATTTCTGTCACATGTAAAGATAATAAAATACCTGTGATTAAACCTAGCAAAGTTCCCACAACACCTATCAACGTACCTTGAATCATAAAAATGTGCATAATCATAGTTGGTGTTGCACCTAAGGTCCGTAAAATAGCAATATCGGCCACTTTATCAGTCACAACCATCACTAAACTAGACACTAAGTTAAATGCAGCAATTGCAATGATCAACAGCAATACCAAAAACATCATAGTTTTTTCAGTTGCAATGGCTTGAAAAAATGGACCATATTGCTCTGTCCAATCGGTGGCAATCACATTAGCAGGTAATTGTCCAAGGAGTGTTGCAGCAATTTCTGGTGCCTGATAAACATTTTTAACCTTGAGGCGTAAGCCGCTGACAGCTGAGCCTAACTGGTATAATGCTTGGGCATCTTGCATATTGATATACGCATAATTACTATCGAAACCAAAACCATTGCCAGCACTAAAAATACCAACAACGGTGAACCGCTTAAAGCGCGGGATAATGCCGATAGGCGTAAAACTTGCTGTGGGCGTAATCAGTGTTAGTTTATCACCAATACTCACTGTTAAATTAGCCGCCAAATCTTCACCTAAGACAATACCATAATTACCTGGCACTAAATTCTGTAGACTGCCGCTTTTCATGCTTTTGCCAAGATCAGAAATTTTAGCCTCTCTGTCCGGCATAATGCCAAATACAGCAGCTGGATGCACTTGACCAAAACTACTTAAAATACCTTGACCATAAACATAAGGCGCCGTTGCGACGACACCGCGTTGCTTGACGACATTAGCATCAAGCGCTTGCCAATCGCGTAATAAATTACTGTCCGTGCTAAAGGTAATTTGTGGCGCTAAGCTAAACACCCGTGCTTGAATTTGTTCATCAAAACCATTCATCACAGAAAGTACCGTCACCAAAACCATCACGCCAAGCGCAATACCAATCATTGATGCAATTGCAATAAACGAAATAAAATGATTACGCCGTTTGGCTCGCGTATAACGAAGACCTATGGACAGTGCCAAAGGTCGCTTTAGCATACGGCAAAACCCTGTGCTTGCATCCAGGCATCATCTACAAATTTACCAAGATAATTACGGATAGAATCAGGAAGTAGAACTAAACACTTCTCACCTGCTTTAAGTTGTTTTGCAGCTTGCAAAGTTGCCCACATCGCGGCACCGGACGAGCCACCGCAGAGTAAGCCTTCTTCGCGAATCAAACGTCTGGCCATGGTTAAAGACGCCTCATCGTTAGTTTTGATATACGTATCCACTAATGAATTATCTAATACATCAGGGAAAAAATCATAACCGATGCCTTCGACCAAATACGATTTCACTTCGGTACCGCCGCCTAAAATAGAACCCTCGGGGTCAACACCTACAATTTGAATATGCGGTTGTAACTCTTTCAGTCGCTTAGCAACCCCCGTAATCGTACCACCGGTACCCACACCCATGACAACCATGCTTAAATTATCACCAAAATCACGAATGATCTCACCTGCCGTATGATGATAGTGTGCTAGCACGTTTGCTGGGTTAGCATACTGATCAAGAATATGTGCATTAGGTATTTCTTGGCACAAACGTTTAGCCAAAGAAATATGGCTATCTGGCGCATCCCAAGCAGCTTCTGTTGGCGTTCGATAAATCGTAGCACCCAGGGCCGTTAATACGACTTGCTTTTCTTTGCTCATTTTCTCTGGCATCGTAATAACAACATGGTAGCCCTTCACAGCACCTGCAAGTGCAATACCAATACCTGTATTGCCTGACGTTGGCTCAATCAGGGTATCGCCAGGTTTGATGCGTCCATCTCTTTCCGCTTGTTCTACCATTTCATAACCGATTCTATCTTTAATAGAACCACCTGGATTCATAAATTCACATTTAGCATAGACTTCACAATCTAAAGCCTTAGCTATTTTATTAATTCGCACAACAGGTGTATTACCAATCGCTTTTAAGATATTGTCATAAATCATGGTAGAAGATATCCTCTCTATTAGAGCACCTATCTTAGCGCAACTTCTCATAAATGTCACATCTACAAAAGCATTAAAACTCAACTATACTTATCACATAAGTGTACGTATTGACAACGCGGATTAAGCCGAGGGTGTGCATTGAAAATATATGAGAATCACTGTGTCTACTGATTCAAAAACCTTGAGTCAGTTAGTTCATCAAGCAGATGCGAAAACAAATGATGGCATCCATGTCGTCGGGGCTATGACAGCTCAGAGTCCCTTGTTGACAGGCCATTTATTTGCGCAAGATACGGGCACTGATACAACTCTCATTCGAATAACAGAAGTCAATGGCGTGAGCATCCATGTTGGTGAATCACTTGTGACGCATTATGGCTTTATTGAAATACGTAGTGATGGCACCTTTCAATACACACAGAACCCCTTCTCTGCCGCTTGGCAGGCTTTATCTCCAGAACAATTAGGCGTTGAACAATTAAGCTATGCAGCCATTGACGAAAACGGTCATCGTTACCTACACATATTGACGCTGTCGATACCTCACTCGTCCCAAGCGGGCACGGCAACTTATACCAGTGAATATCTAGAAACCGATCTCGATGTCACCTATACCGGCAATATTTTACTGCTAACACAGCAAAATATTGGACTTGATGAACATATTGTCGGCGTAAATGGTAAAGCGATGTTAATGAATACATCCGTTTCACGCCATTTTGGCTCTATTATCGTGCAATCCAACGGTAATTTTAGTTATACGCTTAATAGCATGTTGCCCGTTGTAACACAGTTAGGTGCTAATCAGCACCTCGCTGATGATGTTATTGTCACTATTTCTGACAATACCGGAGCTATGCACGATTTACGCATCCAATTCGCTGTGGTAGGTACCGCATTCATGCCCTTTGTGTATATTGCAGGCCAGGAAAATCTCACTGAATTTCAAAACCAACGTGAAATACCACAGAATCTCCATAGTACGGATCCTAGTAAACAAAGTACACACGCTAGCGCTAAAATTGGTGAACATATTAACCATACGCTGGCCATTAGCTCCGCCAGTGCGTTTGGGCTATTTTTTGTCAATACCGCATTTGCCAGTGCTCCCATCGCGACAACGCATACACCCCAACATCCGGCCACTGCAAGCGGTGATATGACGCAGGAAACCCCTATCAATCCTACGATTAAAGCAACAGCATATACCGAACCACATGATGCTAATCTAACGACAAACGCTACGTTATTGAGCTCGCAGTCAGGTTTTAATACACCTACGGTATCATCAGACTTATCGCAAATCTATACCGGGCCTAGTTTTACGCCTGTATCTATGTCTGTTGGCAGCCATGGCGCTATGCTACCGCCTACTGCTATCAGTAACAATTACCTTGGTACCTATATTGCAGCCATCACAGCGCATTCGACAACAGTCCCGCTTCTTGCCAATACCCCTACGGAAACACTAGCGCCTGTTGTTAACACACCAGATGCGCCAGTTAATGTGCTTACAGCCAATGAAGATAATGCTGCTGTCACTGTTTATAGCCTCTTGGATATTCCCGCGACAGGTGTTCTGATGAATGATACGCAAAGTATCCCTATCGGTTCACTCAGCGTAAGTTCTGTCGGTGCATTGACATCAACGCTTGGCGCAAGCGGCATTATCTCAGCCAATGGCGCTTATCAATACGATCCAGCTAGCTCGGTTACATTACTTAATCTACCCTTAGATACAATGACGCAAGACAGCTTTAGCTATACCCTCACGAATGGTCAAGGGGATTTTGTCCAAGGGACTGTCAATATTGCCGTTACCGGTATGATGAGTATCTCTATAGGTACAAATCTTGATGATACCCTCCATGGTTCTTACTCATTTGACGTCATCCTAGGTGACTCAGGAGAGCAAGGTAACCCCAGTGCTGTTGGCAGTGATACCATAACGGCAGGTGCAGGTAATGATATTATTTTTGGCGATGTACCTAACAGTGATGCATTAAATACCCCCCATTTAGGCGCAGCAGGTACGCACGATGGTGCAGGTTATGCCGCACTGCTTGATTACTATGGCACGCCCGGTCAGGTTTTTGATGCTTTGCGAGATCCGAGTGTTGCCGTGCTCTACAATGACAACACGGTAGGTGCTGCAGATACCATTGATGCGGGTGCTGGCAATGACATTGTTTTTGCGGGTGGCGGTAACGATATCATGACACCAGGTCTTGGCGATGACACGATTTACGGTGGTGACGGTAGCGATACGCTCGTTTTTGGTCATACACCTGTTCAAGTCGATTTAAGCAGTGGCACAACCACGGGCGAAGGTACCGATGTTTTTTATGATATTGAAAATATAATCACAGGTAGCGGTAATGACACCATTATCGCTAATGCCAGTGATAATACGATTGATGCGGGCGCAGGCATAGACACGTTAAGCTTTGCTGGCGTAAATCAGGCTATCAATCTTGTCATGACTGCAGATGGCGCTGGTACGGCGACGGGTCAAGGCAGCGATAGTTTTAGTAGTATTGAACAATGGATGGGTAGCACGCTTAACGATACCTTCAATGCAAGCGCAAGCGGCTCAGATGACTTATTTAATGCGAATACAGGTACGGACACAATCAGTTATGCAGCAGTCGCAAGCAATATCACCGTTGATTTACTTAATAATCAGGCCACTGGAACTGCCATTGGTACCGACACCCTGCTCAATTTTGAAAACGTGATAGGTGGCAGTGGTGCCGATACTCTCATTGCGAATGCCAATACGATATCACTCACAGGTGGCGCTGGTAACGACACACTTGTGAGTGGTTCTGGTGATAATGTTTTAATAGGCGGCACGGGTAGCGATACAGTCAGTTATGCTAATGCAGCTGACGGCGTGATTGTGAATTTCTCTACGAATACCGCCACTGGCGACGGTAACGACACGTTAATCACCGTCGAAAATATCATTGGTAGTGGCTTTGATGACACTTTTATTGACGCCAATACCACAGACAACAATACGTTTGATGGTGGTGCAGGTGCTGATACCTTAAGTTATCAATTTGCAACAGTCAATATCACTGCTAATTTAAATACAGGCATTGTTACTGGTCGCGGTACAGACACCATGAGTCATATTGAAAATCTGACCGGTGGCTCTGGCAACGATACTTTTACCGGCGATAATAACGATAATATCTTTATCGGCGGCGCTGGCGCCGACACACTGATTGGCGGTGACGGCGCAGATACCTTAAGCGGTGGTTTAGGTAATGATAATCTACAAGGTGGTCTGGGCACTGACACCGTCAGTTACGCTAATGCAGCTGGCAGTGTGACTGTAAATTTCTCTACAAATACCGCGACGGGTGATGGTAGTGATACCTTAAGTGGTATTGAAAATATTTTAGGTAGCGCCTTTAATGACACCTTCATTGATGCAAATGCCAATAATAACAATACATTTACAGGCGGCACCGGCAATGACACTTTAAGCTATGGACTCGCTAATGTTGCAGTCAGTGTTAATTTAGCTGCAGGTACCGCTTCTGGTCGAGGTATCGATGTCTTTAGTGGTATCGAGAATGTCATCGGTGGTTCGGGTGCTGATAGCTTTATCGGCGATGTAAATGATAACACCTTCACTGGCGGTACCGGCAATGATACCGTCGATTACAGCGCCAATGCAGCAGGTATTATCGCTGATCTGAGTACTGGCGTTGCCGGTAGCGGTACCATCACAGGTAACGGCATAGGCACCGATAGCGTGATCAGCATGGAGCGTATCATCGGTACTGACTTTGGCGACACGCTTATCAGCGGCCTGGGCGCTGATACTTTTGTTGCCGGCGCGGGAACTGACACGATAAGCTTTGCTAATATTGCAACCGCTGTCACCGTCACTTTAACTGCCGGGACACCAGGTTCAGGTAGTGCAACAGGGCAAGGCGCCGATAGCTTTAGTGGTATTGAACATATCATTGGTAGCAGTCAAAACGATACCTTCCAAGCAAGCACAACAGCAGGCTCAAATGAAATCTTAGATGCAGGCACAGGCATTGATACCATCAGTTATTCAACAGTTACCACCGCGGTCACGATTGACTTATTCAATGGCCAGGCAAATGGTACGAGCATTGGTACCGATACCCTACTCAATTTTGAAAATGCCACTGGCGGTACCGGCAATGATACTCTTATTGGTAGTGCAGGTGATAATGTCTTAACGGGTGGTGCGGGTAGCGATACGGTCAGTTACACCAATGCAACCGGCAGCGTCGCTGTGAATTTTTCTACAAATTCCGCCATGGGTGATGGCAACGATATCTTAGCCACCATCGAGAATGTCATCGGTAGCAATTTTAATGATACCTTTACTGACGCTAATACCAATACTAACAATGTATTTAATGGTGGTGCAGGTATTGATCTGCTTAATTATGGTTTGTCTACGGCAGCGATGACTATCAATATGACAACGGGTACAGCCTCAGGTCGTGGTACCGATACCTTTAGCAACATTGAAAATGTGACTACAGGCTCAGCTGCTGATGTGATTACCGCAGCTGCAGATGGTATAGCCAATACATTTGATGCCGGCGCAGGTACTGACACTATCAGTTATGCCGCACTCACGGGTGCGGTCACCGTCGATTTATTCAATGGCCAAGCCACGGGTACCGATATCGGTACTGATACTTTGCTCAACTTTGAAAATGCCACCGGCGGCTCGGGTAATGATACCCTTATCAGTAACGCTGGCAATAATATATTAACTGGCGGTGCAGGTAATGACTGGGTAAGTTATGCCAATGCTCTTGGCAGTGTCAACGTCAATTTATCAACCAACATTGCAACAGGTCATGGCACCGATACTTTAAATAGTATTGAAAATGTCTTAGGTAGCGCCTTTAATGATACCTTTGTGAATGCCAATACCACAACAGATAATGTCTTTAGTGGCGGCGCAGGCATTGATACCGTTGATTACAGCACTGCAGCTGCAGCTTCACCTCTTGTCATTGATTTACTCTCAGGCACCGCAACCGGCCGTGGTAGTGATACGCTCATCAGCATTGAAAACGCTATCGGTGGTGCAGGTGCTGACACCCTCATTGCCAATGCCAATACCACCTCACTCACCGGTGGCGCAGGTAATGATATCTTAGTCAGTGGTTCTGGCGATAATGTACTAACCGGTGGTACAGGTACCGATACCGTGAGTTACGCCAATGCAGCAAGTGGCGTCACCGTCAACCTTAGCACCAACACAGCCACCGGTGATGGTAACGACACTTTAGTCACCATTGAAAATGTCACAGGCAGCAATCACAACGACACCATCATTGATGCTAACGCTGCAACCAATAATGTCTTTGATGGCGGCGCTGGCATCGACACCTTAAGTTACCAACTTGCAAGTGCTAATATCACTGCGAATCTCAACACCGGCGTTGTTACCGGTCGTGGTACAGATACCATTAGCCATATCGAAAATCTGACCGGTGGCTCTGGTAACGACACTTTTACCGGTGATAATAATGGCAATGTCTTTACGGGTGGTGCAGGTGCCGACACGTTAATTGGCGGTGGCGGCGCAGATACCTTGATTGGTGGTTTAGGTAATGATAATTTGCAAGGCGGCGCTGGCGATGACTTACTCATATTTGATAATCTTGGTGATACCCTACTAGGCGGCACTGGCTCTGACACATTACAACTCTTTGGCGTAAACAATCTTAATCTCACCAGCATTTCCAATACATCGCTCACCGGCATTGAAAAAATAGACATGCTCACAGATCCAGGAGCCCACACCTTGACCTTAAATTTAAGCGAAGTCCTTAATACCTCAGATACAGGCACTTTGCTCATTTCCGGTGATGCTGACGATAAAGTCGTGAGCACGGATACCTGGGTTGTAGGTGGCACCACCAATGTTGCAGGCCACGATTACAACATGTATACCTCCGGTAGCGCAACGCTACTCGTTGACACCCAAATGGATAATAGCGGTATTATCACCTAGTAGGTTCTCTGTTTCATTTCTACAAAAAATCCCCATTCTATTATCATTTTACATAACATCGATTAGCATGTTAGACTCGAATTTAAAGACAATTGTAATGCCCACAGGTATATAGGTTAATATAAAATTTATGACACGATTTCACTCCATTAAAGTCAATATTCTTTCAAGTATTCCCGTTTTTCTCGTTGCTATTCCCTTATGCCTTGGCATTGCTTTAGCAACAAACACCCCCTTATTTTCAGGGATCATCACCGGTGTTATCGGCGGTGTTGTTGTCGGGCTCCTTAGCGCATCTCGGGTGAGCGTCAGTGGCCCAGCAGCAGGAATGATAGCCGTTGTTTTATCGGCCAATGCAGCATTAGGTAGTTATGGCCTATTTTTATTGGCGCTACTTTTGGCAGGCATTATCCAATTCCTATGTGGTATGCTTCGCACTGGATTTATTGCCAACTATGTACCTTCTACCGTGATTAAGGGACTGCTTGCTGCCATCGGTGTCCTTATCGTGATTAAACAGCTACCACTGGCCTTTGGCTATTTCTCCGCAGGCAATAACATGCTCAATAGCATACAGAACATGGAAGAAGGCTGGGATTTTCACGCGCTGAAATTGCTTACGCAACAAATTAACCCTGGCGCCACCCTCATCAGTGTTATTTCACTGTCTTTGTTGTGCATTTGGGAAAAACTACCCTGGAAGTGGATAAAGGCCGTACCCTCATCTTGTGCTGTTGTGTTACTTGCCATCCTTGTCAATGAATATTATGAGCAATGGATTCCAAGCTTTGCGCTTGAATCTTATCATCTCGTTAACATTCCCATTATTCACAATTTCTCTGGCTTTGTTAGCCAGCTACGATTCCCTGATTGGCAAGGGTTATCTAACCCACAAGTATATATTTATGCCTTTATGCTTGCCATTGTTGCCTCACTTGAAACCTTATTGAATCTCGAAGGTATTGAGAAAATTGATAAAAAACATAAATATTGCTCACGAGATCAAGAGCTTATTGCGCAAGGCGCCGGTAATTTCTTGAGCGGTTTAGTGGGTGGTTTACCTATTACCTCGGTTATTGTGCGTTCTTCCGTAAATATGTATGCTGGTGCAACGAGTCGCCTCTCGACGATAACACATGGCATATTATTGCTACTTTCTCTCACCTTAACGGCTAAGTTTTTAAACTATATTCCAATTGCTGCACTTGCAAGCATATTAATTTATACAGGCCTAAAACTTGCATCATTTAGCTTATTTAAAAATATTTATCAAAAAGGTTATCGATACTTTATTCCATTCCTTATTACTTTTGTTGCTATTATTGCATCTGATCTACTCATAGGTATTCTCATAGGTCTTGGGGCAAGCCTATTTTTTATTCTTAAAGATAATAGCAAAAATTGCTTTTCACGCTTCCTTGAAAAGCATCCCTCAGGCTCAAATATTCGCCTGCTACTCCCACAGCAAGTCACTTTCTTAAATCGTGCAGCCATTATTGCTGGTTTAAATGCGCTAGCGCCAAAATCCAAAGTCATTATTGATGCAAGTTCGACAGACTTTATTGACGATGAAATTCTTGAAGTCTTGCAAGATGAAAAAGATACCCTGACTCGAGAGAAAGATATTCTATTCAATCTTGAAGGATTCAAAGAACATTATGCCATTAACCATACAAACCGATTCATTCAAGTAACCACCTATGATGTTCAAGCTAAATTGAAACCCGATGAGGTGTTAACACTGCTACAAGAAGGGAATCAACGCTTTGTTAACGATACGCCGATTAAGAAAAACTATAAACAACAAATGCAGGCAACCGAAGCATCGCAACATCCTATTGCCGTTGTATTAGGCTGTATCGATTCTCGCGTACCTGTCGAGCTTATTTTTAATCTAAGCTTAGGTGATGTCTTTGTTGCGCGTGTTGCAGGTAATGTTGCTGATGATGATATGTTAGCTAGCATTGAGTTTGCTTGCCATGTTTCAGGTGCGAAACTCATTGTTATTTTAGGCCATAAAGCATGTGGTGCCGTCAAAGCTGCTTGCCAAGATTTTCATTTAGGTCATTTAACACAACTGATTGACAAAATTAAGCCCGCAGTATCGCTTGCACAAGAAGCGCATCTGCCTGACCAATCAGAAGAGGCCTTCTTGGCTGATGTAACCAAACGCAATATTGATTTGACAGAGGCCTGGATTTATCAACATAGTGATATTTTAAGAACCATGATAGATAACGGCGAAGTAAAAATGGTAGGTGCCTATTACGACATCAGTACTGGCGTTGTTGAATTTGCTGAATCACTCAATCTCAAATAAAAGTTGCACCATAAGTCCGTTCGGTGCCTTGTTTTTAAGCACAATGGCGCCGCGATGTGCTCTAACAATATCTTGCACAATGGCCAAACCAAGGCCTGAGCCGCCTGTTTTACTGTTACGCGAGCTGTCAATGCGATAAAAAGGCGTAAAGACTTTATCAAGCTCACTTTCTGGAATTCCAGGACCATCGTCTTCAATCACGATTTCATACTGCTGTTCAATTTTTCGTATCGATACACGCACCGTTTTTGCATACTTAACGGCGTTATTGAGTAAATTATTGAGCGCACGCTTAAGTGCTAAAGGTCGACCTTGAATAAGGGCCCGCGAAATATCTGCCTGACAAGAAATATCGTGGCCTTGTTCTGCTTTCTCATCACATAAAGCGACAATCAATGCAGATAAATCCAAAGTAGTCACAGCCTCTACGTTAGCTGCATCTTTGGCAAAGGCTAAGATTTGCGCGATCATCGCTTCCATCTCATCTAAATCTTGAATTTGATCGCATGCGATCGTCTTGTCATCCATCAACTGTGCTCGCAGTTTCATGCGGGTGATCGGGGTACGTAGATCATGTGAAATCGCAGCAAGCATTCGAGTCCTGTCTGCAATTAAATCCGTGATTCGCTTTTGCATTTGATTCATAGCATCTGCCGTTTCGCGCACAATCGGTGGCCCATATTCCAATAAGGGCATTGGCTTTAAATCAATGCCTAGTTGTTCAGCCGCACGCTTAAATGCCTTCAGTGGCTTAGTGAACCGCTCAACTTGCCAGACAAAAAACAGTAACCATAATGCAATAAACGTTTCAAAAGCCAACATCACTAACTGAAACCCTAAAGTGCTACCTTTCGGCTCAAAGCGAAAATTAACCCACGTCTTCTCAGCAAGTTGGATAGAAACACGGAAATAATCATTAGCATCACTTTTTTCAAGCTTACGATTCAGTTCCCACATCGAGTTATTATGTACTTGTGTTTTCCACAAGGGCGTCGTTGAAATGGCTACCATTAAATTAGGTGCACTCGAGACTGACGCAATTCTTGTCTGCTCTTGAGGTGTGCTTACTTCCATTAAATGCATCGTATTCACGATTTGATTGGCAATTTCTTCACGAAATGCGAGACGTTGATCATGACGACTATAAGCCGTATACATAAACGGCAACACAAGATTAAGTAAAATAAGCCCAGCAAACACCAACAGGACAAGTTTGCCGGTGAGTCGCTCGGGCATAAACCGCTTTAACAAAAATGGATTTTCTGTGGTTTCGCCTTGCTTAGGCATAGCGTGTAACCTCAGCAGTAAGGCTATAACCCCCTGCACGCACGGTTTTAATTAACAGCGGTTGTTTAGGATCAATTTCCAGTTTTTGACGTAGGCGACTAATGCGTACATCAATACTCCTATCAAATGGCCCGGCAGTGCGGTGCTCTGTTATTTCAAGCAATTGATCGCGACTTAAGGTTTCATTCGCATGTTCAACCAAGACTTCAAGTAGTCGATATTCCCCATCTGTTAGTGCAATATCAATACCTTCAGGCGATACTAATCGTCTTTGTAGCTTATCCAAAGTCCAATTGGCAAACTGAAGCTTTGTTGTCACTCGACTCACAGGACCTGAATGCGATTGCTGGATCCGACGCAATACTGCTTTAACACGTGCTAATAGCTCATCTGGATTAAACGGTTTCGTGAGATAATCGTCAGCGCCCAACTCAAGGCCTTTAATACGCTCAAAATCTTCATCCATGGCAGTTAACATAATGACAGGCGTATTATGGCCTGCACGGCGAAAACGCTGGCACAGCGAGTAACCATCTTCCTGAGGCAACATAATATCTAAAATGACTAAATCAATGGTATGTTTTTCAATGGCCTCAAACATCCCTACGCCGTCATGAGCGACATGGACCACAAAACCATGATTTTGCATATATTTGGCTAATAATTCCGTGATTTTACGATCATCATCCACAATTAATAAACTAACAGCTTCACTCATACGTACGCCTCCTTCATCTCCAGCGTCCATAGTAATTTAAATGTTGCAAAACGAAAAGGGATCTACGCTATATTGTAATAAATTTGTTACAATGCACTCAGGTATGATACTCGTAAGGGAGTCCAAGTATGACGCGTCAACAAAGCCTCTATCGAAGCCTCGCTGCTCTGATTTATTTGGGGCTCTTTCTGGTACTTAGCGTCTATTTTCATCATCGTATGGCGCTTGAGTCCTATTATCTTGCGATGGCACAGACCATGCAAGCCAGCGGTTTTAGCATGATTCCTAATTGGCAGCAAGTGCCGTTGATTCAATTAGCTCCCGCCTGGGTATGGCTTTGTCAAATCAATGCCCAGCTCAACCAACACCATCTGATATGGCTGCGTGCTTGGTCCTTGCTTATGACATTATGGACTTGCTATCTCACGCTGCGACTCACGCAAACCTGGCTACCACAGGAACAGAATACATCAAAACCAACTGCGTCTGCCTGTGCCCTTATCATACTCATACTGACACCAGCCATGGCTTGGTTTGCATTAAGTGCAACACCGTGGCCTACGGTAAGCGCTGCGATTATCACCAGTATTTATGCCAGTTTTAGCTATCTACAAAATCCTCAGCCTAAATATCATCTCGCCTATTGGTGTAGCCTTTGGCTTATTACGCTTTTTGCAGGTTTATTATTTGCTTTACCATTGCTTATCTTGCCTTGGTGCTGGCCAAACCGTCAGGCGATATATCGACTCCTCGCTTCGGTACGTGGTTTTGTCATTTGGTTACTTATCTACGGTGCATGGGTATATGCTGCTTACCGTGCAGCTGGCACGCTTGTTTTCTCCAGTGCCAATCGACTGTGGTGGCTACTCCCCAATCACGGTGCTTGGAGCGCTTACAATCCTTTTCTGCCGAGCGCATTAACGCTGGGGGATATACCGGCTTGGTTAGCACTCATTTTGGTGCTGCCTACATTGATATTTCTGCCTAATGCCATCTATAGCTGGCAACGCACAAAGATTGCAAGTCCTGTGTATCTTGGCTTATTAAGTCTAGCCGGGATATACGCTATCATCGTTGGCGCAAGCCAAGATATTCAAAATGCTTTAAGTGCCATCCAAATCATTGTGCCCATCTTGGCCATCATTGCTGCGCCTTATGTCGCGTGGTTACTGAAAAATCAAACGCGTTTTATCAGTGCATTGACGCATCTTTTTGCCCTGTTTCTCGGTGTGATTTTATTACTTGCTATCGGATTACCTCGTTTTCATGGCTTACTACCGATGTTAAGTCCAAGTATGCGTTTAGCTTTGATTGTCATCATTCTGATGGTCTACATTCCGCTTCTCATTGCCCGTTGGGTCAACATACGCACAGCACTGATAACCTGGTTTACATTACTTGCCTTAGGTTTGTTATGTTCAATCGGCTTGGAATACCATTACCAGGAACAACAAAGCCCCGAGCCCCTCTTCAAACAAATCAAAAGCCAAAGTTTATCGAGCGATGTCATTGCCAATGTTGGTGTATTGCGTCCTGAGCTTTGGCTCACTGTGAAAAGACGGGTGATTCAAATCAGTCCTTTAAGCGCACAAATCAGTGTACCCAGCAATCCCCTGTTAGTTGATCCCCAGCAATTTATCGTGACCATGCACAATAATGGCCGTGGTGCTTGGCTCATTGTCAATAACAGCGATCTTGCTATTTACCCGCAACTCTTATCAAACTATCCATCCCAAGGACAAATTGCTGATGTGTGGTTATTAGCTAAAGCCAAGGAGTCTTAACATGCATTTGGTCTATCAACAAGGATTTCGTAATCATGTATCCACTGAAGCGATTCCCGGTACCCTGCCCCAAGGGCAAAATGCACCACAACATCCAAGCCTAGGACTCTATACTGAACAACTGAGCCTATCGGCTTTTACAGTGCCGCGCCAGCATAATCTCCATAGTTGGTTATATCGAAGACAACCCAGTGTCTCAACGCATGCACCTCAGATCTTATGCGATTATCCGTATTTTTTAAGTGCAAATCCATCATCCGCACCCATCTCACCGGAGCCTCTGCGCTGGAATCCTTACCCTTTTGCCAGCACACCTATTCACTGGTTGAACAGTCTTTATACTTACGTCACGGCTGGGGATGTGAGTTTACGTCAAGGTGGCGCCATTCATCTTTATGCATGTAATCGCAGTATGGAACAGCATATCTTTTACAATACCGATGGTGATTTACTCATTTTGCCCGAAACCGGCGCTTTATTGATAGAAACAGAACTTGGTCGCATGCGCGTAGCGCCTGGTGAAATGGCTATGATTCCAAGAGGCATCATGCTGCGCGTACAATTATTGGATCAAGAAGCACGCGGTTATGTAGTTGAAAATTATGGTCAGCCCTGGCAATTACCTGAGCTTGGTCCTATTGGGGCAAATGGTTTAGCCAATGTACGTGATTTTGACATACCTGTCGCTTGGGTGGAGGAGGCCCAAACACCATGCACCATTATCACTAAACTCAATGGCCATTTTTGGCAGAAAAAGCTTGAGCAAAGTCCTTTTAATGTTGTAGCGTGGCATGGCACTGCTTATCCTTATCGATATGATTTTGCTAAATTTAACACCTTAGGCAGCATTAGCTTCGATCATCCTGACCCTTCGATTTTTACCGTACTCACCAGTCCCAGCGCCCACATAGGTATTGCCAACTTAGATTTGATTTTATTTCCACCTAGATGGCTTGTGGCTGAGCATACATTCCGTCCACCCTATTTTCATCGTAATGTCATGAATGAATTTATGGGACTTATTTGTGGACGTTATGAGGCAAAACAAGAGGGCTTTTTACCGGGTGGCGCCAGCCTTCATAATCGATTAACTGCGCACGGTCCTGATATTGATGCTTTCAAACTGGCAAGCACAGAAACATTAAAACCTAAATATATTGCTGACACCTTAGCCTTTATGGTTGAAGGTAGCCTACTGTGGCACCCTACATCGATGGTCATGACATCACCCCAGTTACAAACCAAGTACGCTGCGTGTTGGCAAGGATTTTAAAACGTCTTATACAAACCAGTTACTGTAAGCGAGCTGTACAGCCATAGCCATGGTAGTCACAAACAGGCTGGGCTTAACTAATTTGGGCCCGAGACGCAATGCAATTCTGCTGCCAAGCGCAGCGCCTAGCATGCCCATGCCGGCAAGCGCTAAGCCTACACGATAATCAACATCTCGCATGATAATAAAAACTATCAAGGCCGTCATATTCGATAAAAAGCACATTGCACGTGAAATAGCGCTTGCTTCCATCTGATCAACATGCAACGTTCGCATAATAAATGTGTTCCACATAAGACTTGTGCCAGCACCAAAAAAACCACTATAGATGCCAAGTATGCTTGCCATGCTTGTTTTTAATAAACGGCGTTCACTTTTAGTTTTAGCCATGTTCTTTGGTTTTCTTTTGGTGTGCGGCATAATGCTATAGATGGCAACAGCCGCAATAAGTATAGGTAAGACATTGCTCATCCAGTGCTCTGGCATAATAATCGCTAAAATGACACCCGCAATAGCACCCATGAGGGTTGCCACACCTGCAACAAGCCAATGTTGCCATATGAATAGCTTTTCTTTAAAAAATTGCTGGCAAGATGATAATAATGTAGCCGTAGTAAAGAGCTTATTTGTTCCTAAAGCCAGTTGAGGTGGTACACCTGCCATTAATAGTAAAGGCAAAATCACGACACCACTACCACCTGCCACACCAGATAATGTGCCTGCAATAAAAGCCGCTAGTGGAATAATCAGCATATGATTGATATACATCCGGCTGTTTTCTCCTGTTATTCATCATTGCCAGAAGCTTATCAATCAGAACACTGTGATTAGATGACACGGGGGTGATATTTACGTGACAAGCAAATGATCGCTTGATGACGTCAAACTGACGAGTCTGTCAGTACCATGTATGATTGGCTATTTTAAATTCAAATCATGTATGCGTTTCTATAGCAACTGTGCCAATATATTAATACGAGTGCGTCAGTATTTATGCACAAAATATTGACATTGACGAATCCACACCGTAAACTACGCACACTAACGATAAGACCACCATTCGCTATTTAACTGTGTCGTACTTACATTTCATACTCACTTATCTGAGCCCTTGACACCAGCCTAGCAACATCATGCGTGGATACCTTTAAAACAACTGATATGAGAACAACAAATGACTGATGAAAACTTATCCCTTCAAGAAACCTTGCCGCTACTACCAAAAAAACCTCCAGCATCATCGGTAGGACTTCAGCCATCTACATACGCCTCATCAAGCGACGTACCACCATTGCTTGAACCACCTACACGCGGGTCTTCAGTATTACATGAGCCAGTAACGCCTCCACGCAGACCACTGAGCACAGCTGTTCAACGTATATATGGCTCAGACAATTGGCCAACACCGGGCGTAGCCAGACGTTTTTTTGCCTACGCTGTTTCAGGCTTCACCATTATAACCTGGTATACCCTATTTGCTTTGCTTGCAGGTGATGCTATGGGCGAGGGCGTCCCAACTACGATTCTTCAAGCCTTGGCAATCACCATTCAAGCATGGTTGACCCATCTGCTTGGTGTTGTCTTTATGCTGTATATCTTTTCCGTGGAGCCCTTTATCTGGAAGGCAACGCACGCCATCGTGTCAACGGGCGATTTAGCTTATGACTTTATGTTGGCTCAAGCCCATCCACACGCTCTCCTCAAGTATGCACTCACAGGGCCTACTGATGCGCAAGCTGCGCTGCCAGTTTACAGTCGCATGATGCGCACGCTGGTTGGTACGCCTATTAATGAAGGCGATGATGTCGAGATTTCCGCAGAGAATGCATTCAGCCTATGGGCAGCTTCGATTGGTTTGCTTTATGGGCTGCCACGTTTCGCGATTTATGCATTATTTTCACCTTTAGCCGCTGTACCCGGCATCGCGACAACGTTCATGCTATGGGCGGTCGGCGCCTTAACTACGGAAGCCATGTCGTATATGCGTTTGGGTGCTTATGCCGGTGTTGGTCTTGCATTTGCTGTACAAGCTGCCAATTATTGGCTAACACCCGCAAATCAAGATCACTTAAAAGGCACGCCTTTTGAAGTATTTGCACGCGCAGTAACACATCCGCCTGCGATGATGAAAGCGCTGTGGGATTATTTCTATACCCAGCGCTTTGGTACAAGGCCCGTAGTGACAGATACAACCTTACGCTTAAGTCATATGGATGACACAAGAAGCACCGATACAACTTTAAATAACGATACAGACATTACCTATGTAGCGGTGCCTTTAAGTAGCGATAGCGATACTGACAATGCAGAAACCACCGAGATGGGTTTACCCTTAAATGGCGATATCGACAATACAAAAATCACCGATAGTACCTTGTCTTTCAAAACTATCCTGTTCGCTACAATCGCTACACTGTTAGGTGAGGCTTATCGACTGTTACTATTTGTAATGGCCGCTGTTGCATTGGTACCTGGGCTAGCCATCTGTTTTGCTTATTATGCGGAGCTCATCATCACACCTATGATAGCGGCAGCCATTCGTTTAATCTCTTTAGCGGTATTAATCCAAGCGGCTGAAATTGAAATCGCGCGTTTCGTTGTCGCTGAGGTACCACAAGAAGAAAAATCAGGACATGTTGCACCTGGCTTAGTGACCGAAAAAGCCGGCCTCTGGCAGGCTGTGGCGCAAGGCTTAGCTAACCCACACCCTACGGCTAAGTATTTATTGGGACGACTCACAGGATGGAGCATATTTCAAGCTGCACCTGTGGACAATTCAGCAGATGAATATGCAGCCGAAGACGCAATGGTTCTTCATTAATGTACCTAAGCCTGACACCCCATGATTTATTCGTGGGGTCCAGGGTTTCTGTGCTTAAAGATGCCGACCACGATAATGATGGTACAAATAGCCTCCCAGTACAGGTAACACCATCACGATAAGTCCACTAGAAAAGACAATTTCATAATGCCATGCGCCACCTACGTTAATACTATCCGGCGGAAAAAAGCCCACAGTTATGGTAATCGCGCAACCGATGAGGCCCAATAAGCCAGTCAATAGCATGCTGTATTTACCACCTGGAATAGTGAAGGCTTTCGGTTTATTCGGATAACGGTGCCGCAAAACAACTGCCGATATAAACATAAGTACATACATAAACATATACAACTGTGTACTCAGATCGGTAAGTAACCAATAAGAGCCATTGACACTTGGCATCAGCAAGAAAGCCAAACAGATGAGGCTTACAAGCACTGCTTGCGTCAACAACATTAGCGTAGCCACTTTATGCCGATTTTGTTTAGCGAATAAAGGTGGTAAAAAACCGCGTTCTGCCGCTTGCATCAAACCTTTTGCTGGTGAAATAATCCAATTAATCACACCACCAAGACTACCAATGATGATCATCACCACAATAATTGGTAATATCCAGGCTAAATGAAATGCATCAAAAAAACGGGTGAACACTTGCATAACCCCACTGACTAGGCTTATTTCTGCATTAGGGATAATGGCCGCAATGGCTAATGAACCTAAAATCATTGTGAATAAAATAATAACAACCGAATACAACATCGCTTTAGGAAATACATGTTGTGGGTTTTCAATTTCACGTACATGAACGGTGGCAAGTTCCATGCCCAAATAGGCTGTCATAATCGCTGTCAGCGAAATCCAGTTTTGCCCGCTACCTAATGAAGGCAGTAAATTATGGGTGGTAAAATGGATTTGTACCGGATGTCCTGATAATACCCACACAAAGGTCGCCCCCATGATCAGTACCACAGGGATGAGCATACCGGCAATAGCGCAAAACCCAGCAAATTGAGTAGATAAATGAAGTCCTCTAAAATTAATCAGCGTAAGTACCCAGAAAGTGACAAGAATAACACCGATCAAATACATTTTATTTTCAGCCAGTGCTGGGTCAATAAGATAAGCAGCCGTTGCAGCAATAAAAGATAAAATGGTTGGATACCATACCATGGTATTAACCCATTGTAGCCAGACAGCCAAAAAGCCCATTTTTTCACCTAAAGCCAAACGTGTCCAGTGGTAAATACCACTTTCTTCTGGCCAGGCGGCAGATAACTCAGCTGACACTAAAGCTGCAGGTATCAAAAAAATAATGGCTGAAAAAATAAAAAAGAAAATGAGGGTTGTGCCAAAAAGCGCAGTTGCCGGCAAATTACGAATGCTATCAATCGCACCCGTAATGAGCATCACCAGTGCAAATACGCTAATTTTATGAAGTGTGGTTTTAGTCATGGATGTTATCCTTAAAGTTGCAGATTGACAAAACAGCAGGATAGCCGTTTTGTCTGCTGTGCAAAGCACAATGCCCCAAGGGCGAAGAATCAAGATAACCCGAAGTCAAAGACGACGGGTATTTAGTTCCAACGCCAGGTTGTACCTTTGGGCCCATCTTCAATCGTAACACCCAAATCCGTTAAACGTTTGCGAATGACATCAGCAGCTTGCCAATCTTGATTGGCACGCGCTGTTTGTCTATCGACAATCAATTGTTCAATCAGTGCAACATCCGCTTGTCCATCAACTTGTGTAGTTAAATAGCTTTCAGGATCTTCAAATAAAATCCCTAAAATATTGGCTAAATAACGCAATGTTGCCGCCAATTCTGCGGCTTCCTCAATATGAGTTTCGCGCACTTTATTGATTTGATGACTCATATCAAATAACACGGATAATGCAATCGGCGTGTTAAAATCATCATCCATCGCCTGATTAAATCGCTCATGATAAGGCTGACCTAAAGGTCCCTCGGATATGATGGGCAATCCTCGCAAACTCACATAAAAACGCTCTAAACTTGACTTGGCAAGTGTCAGCGATTCCACGGAATAGTTAACTGGGCTGCGATAATGGCTTGATGTTAAGAAAAACCGAACCACTTCGGGATGGTACTCTTTAAGCACATCACGAATGGTAAAGAAATTACCGAGTGATTTTGACATTTTTTCTTTATTGACCGTCACCATGCCCGCATGAATCCAGATATTGGCAAAGGTTTCTCCTGTAGCCGCTTCAGACTGAGCAAGCTCATTCTCATGGTGCGGGAATTTCAAGTCATTGCCACCACCATGAATATCAAAATGGTTGCCTAATAAATCGGTTGACATTGCAGAGCACTCAATATGCCAACCAGGACGTCCAGGCCCCCAGGGTGAATCCCATGCAGGTTCATCCGGTTTTGCCATTTTCCACAAAACAAAATCTAGCGGATTTTCTTTAGCTTCGGCAATGGAGATCCGCACACCAGACTGCAAATCCTCAAGCGCTTTGTGTGCCAGTTTGCCATAGTCCTTAAAACTATTGACGCGAAAATAAACGTCACCGTTATCACCAACATAAGCATGCTGTTTAATCACGAGTGATTCTATCATCGCCACCATTTGTGCGATGGTATCGGTTGCACGAGGTTCATGCGTAGGTGGCAAAATATGAAGCGCAGCACAGTCTTCTTGCATTGCTTGAATAAATTGCTCAGTTAATTGTTGCCAGGGTATATTTTGCTCATTTGCCCGTTTAATAATTTTATCTTCAATATCAGTGATATTACGTACATACACAACATCCAAATGTTGATGACGCAAATAGCGCGTTATTGTATCAAAGATGCTCATAGAACGCGCATGACCAATGTGACAGTAATCATAAACCGTCATACCACAAACATAGATTTTAACAAGACCCGCCGTGATCGGCGTAAATGCTTGCTTTTGTTTGGTTAAACTATTGTGAATAGTTAACATAAAAATACCTCATATCTAAAACGATAACCAGCGCTAAGGACACTTTGTTCTGCGCTATCGGCACGCCGTGC
The DNA here is from genome assembly GCA_945957175.1 of uncultured Legionellales bacterium. Lineage (GTDB taxonomy): Bacteria > Pseudomonadota > Gammaproteobacteria > UBA1113 > UBA1113 > CAMFJL01. The sequence continues at coordinate 5,439 of CAMFJL010000007.1, read as the reverse complement.
CCCTACAATAAACCTCGACAATTAATGACACAAATGCGCCGCATCATGAAAACGTTTGGCGACTAATTCGCTACCCATCAACGGCACTAATTTCTGCATTTCTGGTCCATGCAATGCTTGTGTTAATGCCAAACGCAAAGGTTGAAATAATAGCTTACCCTTAACACCTAATCTTTCAGTAAGTTGCTTGCATAAGCTCGCATAATCCGTGCCAACGTTGGCAACAAGCTGCTCCGCTGTTTGAAAAAATACTTTGCCCGCTGCCTGAATAAGCTCAGACTGCTCTGCTGTAAAATCAAGACGCTCATCAAAACAACTGTTTGCCCACTGGAGCACATCCGAAGGTGAGGTACAATTAGCCCTCACAGCATCAACAAAAGCTCGCGCCGACTCAGCAGGCACAATACTATGAACTGAAATACCCGACCATTGCCAAAATGCGTCATCGGATAAACGACTGACCGCTTCTTTTTGCCAATAATGTAATTGCTCTGGGTCAAATTTAGCAGGCGATTTTGATAAGCGTGACACACTAAAATGGGCGGCAAGCGTTTCAAAATCGGCATAGCCTAAATCTTCATACGCATGCCCTAATCTTGCTAAATAATTGATAATCGCAAGCGGTAAAAAGCCATCTTGACGTAAATCAAGAATACTACGACTACCATGACGTTTAGAAAGTTTACTACCGTCTTTACCCACAATCAGCGCAAAATGACCATACTCAGGCACACGCAAATCTAAGGCATTTAAAATCATGATTTGTCGTGGCGTATTTGTTAAATGATCTTCACCTCGCATCACATGCGTTACACCCATCAGGGCATCATCAATGGCGTTGCAATACATAAAAGGCGGCGTACCATCATTACGACAAATAATAAAATCACCGATATCATCGCTTTGAAATGACTGCGGCCCTTTTACAATATCATAAAACTGTATTGTTTCTCGTTTTGGCACTGCAAAGCGTATAGCCGGCTTTTCACCATTGGCAAGACGTGCCTCAATTTCTGCTGCTGTTAATGACTTACATGTGCCTGCATAACGTGGTGGCTGTCCTGCTGCAAGTTGTACTTTACGTGCAAGCGTTAACATCTCTTCAGGACAAAAACAAGGATACGTAAAACCTTTATCCGCTAGTGTCTGGTAATAGGATTGATAGATAGCCAAACGTTCGGATTGAAAATAAGGACCATGCCCTAAATCTTGACCGGGTCCCTCTTGCCAATCCAGCCCTAACCAATGTAAGTCCTGCTGAAGTTGTTCAGTAAACTCAGCTGTTGAACGTTGCCTATCAGTGTCTTCCACACGCAACATAAAAATACCTTGCATGGCTTGCGCATACAGCGCGGAAAATAGCGCTGTTCTTGTATTTCCTAAGTGCATCAGCCCGGTTGGACTTGGCGCAAAACGTAATTTAGTCGGTAAGGCGTTCATAAGATGTTCACTTTTACAGATTATCGATGATTCGGCATGTGCATATTAAGCACACACCATTCGACAAGATTTCTAGGGTCACCCATTATAACGATATCTTGCGCATCTGTCTCAATTGCATAATAAAAAATAATTAATATATTCCTTATTGCATGATGTTATTTGAGATATCTAGGCACGTCATCGAGGTTTGTTGTAGGGGCACGGCGTGCCGTGCCCTTGCGGTTAAATTCAGCACTTTGTGTTGCGCCCAGGAAAGGATTTATGACGTCAAGCCAACAATTTGTTATGATACCCATTCGTCATATCAGGTATCGAAAGAGCCATGCCAACCACCCTTATCATCGCCGATCTGCATTTGAGTCCAAGTGAACCCACTATCGTAGCAAAGTTCTATGCATTCATGGCACATATTGCGCCAAAGGCAACAGAGCTCATATTACTAGGAGACATATTCGAACGTTGGTTAGGCGATGATGATGACAATGCATTTAACCGAGGCATTATCCAAACGCTACAAGCATTACATCAGCAAGGCGTTAAACTCACATTCATACATGGCAATCGCGATTTTGGTATTGGCGCTGATTTTGCAAAACAAACAGGCTGCGAATTATTGCCTGAGACCTATGTACAAACCTTAGGCGGCGTACCAACCTTGTTATTACACGGTGATACGCTATGCACCGATGACACTGCCTATCAGCAGTATCGGCAACGTATTCGAAATCCTCGTAACATGGCGCGCTTATTGCGCTTACCTCTGTGGATTCGTCGTTGTATCGGTGCTTATTTGCGTCTGCAAAGCTATGGATATCAGCGTATACGCGGTAAACATGCATTATCTGATGTGAATCATCAAGCAGTCATGACTACATTACAGCAACACCAGGTGCAGCGCATGATCCATGGCCACACACATCGCCCAGCAATCCATATACATTATGAAAATGGGCAAGTGTATCAACGCTTTGTCTTAAGTGACTGGCATCATCTTGGCAACTATCTCGTCATCGATGACACCGGTATGTTACAATTGGTTTATTTTTAAATATATTCATTGTCTTTAGCAATGTATGAAGTTTACTCACAATCCTTCAGTCCTTTTTTCCTTGCGAGAGGAGGTGAAAGGCCAAATGAAGGGTAATTACACCATCGCACAGCGATGATACCTAGGATTTTTTTATGTTGAATCTTGAACAATTACAACGCGAAGCTGACCAACGATGGGAAACCTTGATTCTTCCAACCCTTTCTGACTATATTAATATTCCCAACAAATCACCGCAGTTTGATCCAGACTGGGAAAAACATGGCTTTATGGAACAAGCTATGCTGCTGCTGGCTAACTGGTGTCAAGCCCATCCAGTGGACGGTATGCAACTAGAGATTTTACGTCTACCGGGACGTACTCCGACATTACTGATAGAAATTCCTGGCCAAATCGACAAAACTGTATTGATGTATGGTCATATGGATAAACAGCCTGAAATGCAAGGTTGGTATGACGATTTAGGTCCTTGGCAAGCAACACGCAAAGGCGATAAACTTTATGGTCGAGGCGGTGCAGATGATGGTTATGCCGTATTTGCAGCACTCACAGCGATTGCGTTATTACAAGCGCAACAACAACCGCACCCACGTTGTTTTATCCTCATCGAAGGTAGCGAAGAAAGTGGGAGCCCTGACTTGCCCCATTATCTTGCATTAATCAAATCTCGTTTAGGCAATCCGGCGCTCGTTATTGGTCTAGATTCTGGATGCGGTAATTACGATCAACTTTGGTGCACAACCTCGTTACGCGGATTAATTTCCGGCAATTTAACGGTGGAGGTTTTAGCCGAAGGCGTCCATTCAGGCTATGGCAGCGGTATTTTTCCTTCCAGTTTTCGTATTTTAAGAGAACGCTTAAGTCGCCTAGAAGATGAAATAACGGGTCAATTCAGAGATCAACGATTCTATGTAGACATCCCCGATGACGTGATGCAACAAGCCAAATATGCTGCTTCGCTATTAGGCGAAGATGTCTATCAACAATTTCCCACACTGCCGGGCGTTTTACCCGTTACCCAAGATATTCATGAGCTTATTTTAAATCGAACCTGGCGTCCAACCCTTTGTGTCACAGGCATGGATGATATCCCGGCAACGGCATCTGCGGGTAATGTGTTACGACCTAAAACAACGGTAAAAATATCTTTGCGTCTCCCCCCCACGCTCAACGCACCTCAAGCTTTAGATTGGTTGGAAGCGATTTTAACCTCAGATCCACCCTATCATGCCAAAATCCATTTTGTTGCTGATAAAGCCGGGAGCGGTTGGTCAGCAAAATCGCAAGCGCCTTGGCTAAGCCAGGCATTACAACAGGCATCACAACAATTTTTTGGCGCCGATATGGCCTATCTGGGAGAAGGTGGTAGTATTCCGTTTATGGGTATGTTGGGAGAAACTTACCCTTCTGCTGAGTTTTTTATCACCGGCGTGCTAGGCCCCCATTCGAATGCACATGGACCCAATGAATTTTTACATATTCCAACAGCTAAAAAAGTCACGGCTGCTGTTGCATTTGTGTTAGCCAAGATATCGTGATCCGACATCTTCCAAAGGCAAGTTTTGTCATCGCTACGTAATGGTATGCCTACCCTTCATCCGGCCTTCGGCAACTAAACTATATGATACGCAAGGGGAAAAGGTTATTTTTATACTTAAATAAAAAACTGAGAAATGAGCCTCTTCAATGATGACAGGCATCGATCTTTTGTGCCTTTAATGCATCAATGATTCGGTAATTGGCATCAGGCACTTTGAAATGGTCAAGCTCTGCGTGTGTTACCCAGCGAATTGTTTGGCCTTCGCGCCCGTAGGCATTGCCGACAAAGCTATCCACCAACCAAACGTCTAAATCCACAACGCGCTCAGTATATCGATGCTGAAATTGAAGCAGCGGCTTAGCACTTTTGACAGCAATACCCACTTCTTCTGCTAATTCACGGCATAGCGCATCATACGCTGTTTCGCCAGACTCCACTTTGCCGCCCGGAAACTCCCATAAACCCGCCAAGGTTTTATGCGCTGGACGTTTCGCTAATAAAATACCGTGGGAAGCATCAATAATCACACCCACAACCACAGACAAAACTGACATTAGGCTAAACTACCATGACAATGTTTATATTTTTTACCTGAACCACAATAGCAAGGCGCATTACGATTCAAGACCGCCGTATTCGGAATACCTTCAGGTGGAATTAAATTTGCAGGCATACTTGATGGTGCAGGTTCTGACGGTGCAATTTGCACGCGACATAAAGCACTTATTACTTGTTTACGCAGACTGTCTAAGAAGCTAGAAAACAATTCAAAGGCTTCACGCTTATATTCTTGTTTGGGATTCTTTTGAGCATACCCACGAAGATGAATACCCAAACGTAAGTGGTCCATAGCAGCAAGATGCTCTTTCCATAAATTATCAACGGTACTTAGCAAAATGGATTTTTCTAACTGCTTAAACAAAGGATTACCGATGGTTTCTTGTTGCATACGATAACGTGCCTGCAGAGCATGTTCGACTTGCTGATAAATATCAGCATCTGTCCAGGTATCATGGTCAATATATAATTGCGGCAAGTCGATATAAACATTATATTCCGCACGCAATGCTTGGCTTAAACCTTCTAAATCCCATTGTTCACTAAAGCTTTCTTTAGCCACATAACTTTCTGTCACTAACTTAGCCACATCAACAAGCACGGCGGCAATGATATCGGTAACTTCATCTTCTGCTAAAATTTCACCGCGCTGCGTATAAATAACTTTACGCTGATCATTAGCAACATTATCAAACTCAAGTAATTGCTTACGCATATCAAAATTGTGACCTTCCACTTTCCGTTGTGCATTTTCAATCACTTTGGTTAACATCGACGATTCCATCGCATCCGATTCATTGACACCTAAGCGACTGTCTCTTATACACATCTCCGAGCCCACGAGACCGGA
>CAMFJL010000006.1 GCA_945957175.1 uncultured Legionellales bacterium | reverse complement strand
CTTGCGGGAGAAGGTGGCCGAAGGCCGGATGAGGGGTGATAAACACCATCGCGCAGCGATGACAAAAAATCATGACCAAACCACCTAGGTGACTTACAAGTCACCGCTACATCTTTAGGAGACATTATGGGATTTCGTTGTGGTATTGTCGGTTTACCCAATGTGGGTAAATCAACGCTTTTTAATGCACTGACTAAGGCGGGCATTGAAGCCGCCAACTACCCTTTTTGCACAATTGAACCTAATGTAGGTATGGTACCTGTGCCTGATCCAAGGCAAGATGCTATCGCTGCGATTATCAAACCACAAAATATCGTACCAACAACGATGGAATTTGTTGATATTGCCGGACTTGTTGCCGGCGCTGCGGAAGGTCAGGGGCTAGGAAATCAATTCTTAGGACATATTCGGGAAACCGATGCCATCGCCCAAGTTGTACGTTGTTTTGAAGATGACGACATCATACATGTTGCTGGTAAGGTCGATCCCTTACGCGACATTGAAGTTATCAACACTGAGCTTGCACTTGCAGATTTAGAAACCGTTGACAAAGCACTCATACGCGCACAAAAAAATGCACGCAGCGGACAAAAAGATGCACTGATTGAAAAAGCTTTGTACGAAAGAGTCCGCGCACACCTTGATGAAGGTAAACAAGCCCGTACCTTAATGCTAACGCCTGAGGAAGACAAGCTTATTACGAGTTTACATTTGCTCACACGCAAACCTATGCTCTACATCGCTAATGTGCATGAAGATGGCTTTACCGATAACCCGCTACTAACCACATTGGAAGCCTATGCAGTCAAGGAACAGGCCGAAGTTGTGCCGATTTGTGCTGCGATTGAATCAGAGATCGCAGAGCTAGCACCCGAAGATAAGCTTGAATTTTTAAGCAGCATGGGGCTTTCTGAACCTGGCCTTAACAGATTGATTCGTCAAGGTTACCAATTATTAGGCTTAGAAACGTATTTTACTGCAGGCGTGAAAGAAGTTCGCGCTTGGACCATTCATAAAGGCATGACAGCACCTCAAGCCGCTGGTGTGATTCACACAGACTTTGAACGTGGCTTTATCCGTGCGGAAGTTATCGCTTATGATGATTTTATCCGTTATCAGGGCGAACAAGGGGCCAAAGAGGCCGGCAAGTTGCGACTTGAAGGGAAAGCTTACGTGGTCCAAGATGGGGATGTGATGCATTTTCGCTTTGCTGTATAACGACTGGTCTATACTTAGCATAATCAGGTTTTATACCCAACGTTATAAGGGTATGTCTTCAGGGACGAAGTTGTCACTTTGGAGACTGCCATGAATACCTCGCATGGGAAGATGTTACTACTTGCTATCCTCGTGCTCTTAGCGCTCTTTGGATGGTGGTGGTATATACATTCGAAAAATAATATGGGTATGAATAAACCCTCCCCGCCCAGTGCAACAAGTCCCACCGTTGCGGTCTCTTCGCCTGATAGTGAGCCGGCGCTTGGTGTTGGCGATTTACCCGCACCACCGTTTTCAGGCGTACCCTTTAGTAAAAAAATGCTATTTGGTTATCCAAACCCCGCAGCCCTGATGACTGCGTTACATGAAAAAACCCTTAAAACACTATCCGAAGGCCAGAATCTCAAACCCGCAGTGCTACAATATGCGTTACAAGCCTATGCTTGTGCGGTAGATCAAAATTTGGCACCCATCCAGCGTTATTTAACCATCATTGACTACTCACTGCCCTCCACGGTCAAACGCTTCTGGGTGATTGATTTGCACAACGGTGGCGTATTGTTCCATACGCTTGTGGCACACGGTCGCAACAGTGGCTTTGTTGATACCGATAGCTTCTCTGATACCCCCGAAAGTAAGGCTTCCAGTTTAGGGTTGTTCGTGACAGAACAAACGTATACCGGTCACAATGGTTATTCCTTAAAACTCAATGGTTTAGAGCCGGGTTTTAACGGTAATGCGCTTAGTCGTGATGTTGTGATTCACGGCGCAGCCTATGTTAGCGATGATTTTATTAAAAAATATCATTACCTAGGCCGAAGCTGGGGATGTCCGGCGCTTAGCAAACTTGTTTCAACGCCGGTGATTAACCAAATCAAGCAAGGCAGTTTAGTCTTTGCCTACTACCCATCAAAAACCTGGTTAGAGGACTCTACTTTTTTACACTGCAAGGCTAAGTTACCCTGGAAATGGTAACAGATACGCATTGTCACTTAACCTCGACGAGAGGATTTAGGCTTAGCATCATAACTTCCAGCATTATCAGAATCGCGGTCACGCTTGCCTTGTTTCTGCAAAGACCTAGAGGGACTTGAATCTGATGTCCCAAACATAGAGCAATCCGTAATGGAAGAGGACTTATCCGCTTCTGAAGAATTGTCGTCTGACGATTGTGGTTGAAGCCTTTTATTTTCAGCCTTCAGCTCACCCACTTGACGTTCAAGCGCGCGAATGCTTTCTTGCATAGCCCGCATAGAGTCCATCAACCACACAAAATTCTCATCTTGTCGCTGTTGCTGTTCTGCTTTGAGCGTTTTAATCGCCGTGTAAATCTCGGATAAACGCTCTCTAAGCGGCTCTGACTCTATTTTATATCGACGGGCCAATATGGGCACAGCACCGTTATCCTCACTTAATTGCCAAGTCTCTTCAGCACGCACATAGGCTTCATCGAAAGCCGCTGAACTGCCTTGAGATTCAGATACCGTTTCTCTGGAGCCCTGCAACTTTAACCGGCTCACCCTATCTAATAAATCTTTCCATTGATGATATGCTGCTATAAGATTGTAGTTCAATTGCGAAAATAGTTGAGCTGTCCCCTTCAGCAGTTTCCAGGTACTATTATAATCCCTATTTAAGCATGCATGTACAGACTTTAATCGAATGTCATGATCAGACGCTTCAGCAAGATTTGCGGAAAGTTCAAAGATAGAATTGCCAATAGCCTCAGTGATATTTAATAAATAAAATTTATCATGCTCCACTAAAAACTGAATGGCTTCTTTCTGCTCATGTAAAATCACGCGATGAAGCAACTCTTTGAGTAAATGATTGATGAAGTGCTCATCATCATTATCATCACAAAGAACTTTTATACTTTTTTTCAGTACTTTTATATTTCCCATCTTTGCAGCCGCATATGCAACAGGCATAAAGGTAGTATTTGTATAATCATAAGATGATATTTGATTGAGAACAACATTCCAAATGGTGGAAAAAATCTCATCATTATATGGCTGATTTTCAATAGCCTCCACTAAAAGCTTACTCATTGCACCATAGAATGGTTGCAGCTCATAAGACAAACATTTAGGAGAAAGTTCAAGACAAAGCTGAGACACTGAATTCTCAAGTGTTTTTGCATGCTCTTCAGTTAAAGTCATATCATTAAAGTTGTCACGAATTTGACATATCATATCTTGTAGTTTAGACATTGCCGTACTCGATGGACTTGAACTGGATGAAGAAGATGAAGAAGGAGGTGATTCATGTGGCATAATAATATAACTCTTAATCGTTGGTGCTTTAAATAATTTGTATAACAGGCTACCGCTGCCAGGGTTAACGCGGCTAAGTACGCGCATAAAACTACCATGGCACGCATAAGTTGTCAAATTTGTTTACAATTTTTAAGGGGTTGTTACCGCAGAGCAATCGCATCTAACATACTTGCTCACACGGATTGAGCCCGGACTGTTTTAAGGCGTTTTCCAAGGATTTCGAGCGTCTTCTGCTCGCAGAAACCAAGTACAAACAGACTATGGCCAAGCCAAAGTCAATAAGACCGGAGCATGATCGGAGGGCCGTTCATGCTTCCGAGCATCTTTATCAACGCATACGTTTTTACACTGCGGGGCAAGGCTTTTACTGACGAGAATATGATCGATGCGAAGACCATGATTACGCCTAAATGCCATCTGGCGATAATCCCACCAAGTATACATAGGATTCACGGGATCCAATGTTCGATAAATATCGACTAAGCCTAAATTCAGCAAAGCTTGCCAGGCTTCGCGCTCGCGCTCACTGACTAACACTTGCCCTTCCCAAGCAAGAGGGTCGTGCACATCATTGTTATGCGGCGCAATATTAAAATCGCCCAACACGACAATAGGGGTATCATGCGTTTGCAGCATTTGTAAGTATTGGCGTAGACCTTCGAGCCATGCCAGCTTATATTGATATTTTTCACTGTCGATAGATTGGCCGTTAGGCACGTAGACATTCACAATGTTAAGGCCCAAAACTTCCGCACTCAATACCCGTTGTTGTGGATCTGAAAAAGTCGGTAAATTAATCCGTACGTTCGTGATCGGATGCTTACTTAAAATCGCTACGCCATTGTAAGTTGGCTGTCCGGCAATCGCTATTTGATAACCGAGCGCTCGAAGTGCCTCGGTTTCAACACAATGCGTATCTTGTTTTAATTCTTGTAATGCCAAGATATCAGGCTGATGAACTTCTAACCAACTTAATACTTGCGGTAGACGAATTTTAATTGAGTTTACATTCCAAGTGGCAATCGATAGCATACGATCTCCGGGCTCACGGTTTATTGGTGCGATGCAGATAAAAAGTCACACTGGGACTGGTTTTAATCATTTGCCCAGAACCATCAAGAATTTGTACGCGTAAAATGTGGGCGCCACGCGTCACACCACTTAAGGTAAGCGATGCACCGGTTTTCTGCGTGGTAATCACTTTACCATCCACAAGCACTTGGATGGCATCGTCAGCTCGTAACGCTGGCACTATTATAAAAGATACCCGCACATCGCCAATGTTAGAACGAATGGTAGCCTCATTCGTAGGCTCTATCACGCTGAGTTGTTGATAAACTGCCTGTGACGTTGCCACAGCAGTTGACGTAGCCGGCGTTTGACTCGGTAAAGACGGCGATAGCGTCACGGATGATGCCGTCACTACCATGGCTTTTGCACCAGATGACGGCATATCGCTAAAACTTGGGATCCCATCTTTTTGCTTTGTTTCGTAAACCGTTGTTGCCCCCAGACATGGGACAACTATCGATACACTTAAAACAATCCATCCTAGGCGTTTTATCATGCTCACTCATCCCTCGTCACGATGACGCTACAGGCTATAATACATAGCAAATTCAAGAGGATGAATCGCCCGACTCACGCGTGTGGCTTCTTCTTTTTTGATGGCAATATATTTTGCTATTAAATCTTGGGAGAAAACCCCGCCTTTGCATAGGAACTGATTATCGTCACTTAAGGCTTGCAAAGCTTCTTCTAGGCTACCGCATACCGTTGGAATCTGTGCAAGGGTGCTGGCTGAGCTATGATATAAATCTTCATGATAAGGTGCACCAGGATCTAATTCACGTTCAATGCCATCGAGACCCGCCATTAACATGGCAGCAAACGCTAAGTATGCATTGGCCATAGCATCTGGAAAACGCACTTCAATACGGGTGCCGCGAGGGTGGCTTATGGCGGGGATACGAATCGATGCAGAACGGTTGCATGATGAGTATGCTAATAATACAGGTGCTTCAAAACCTGGAATTAAACGTCGATAGCTATTGGTGGTTGGATTAGTAAAGGCATTTAAGGCTTTTGCATGATGCATAATGCCCGCAATATAATGCATGGCCATCTTAGAAAGTCCCGCATATTCCTTACCAATAAATAAATTTTCACCGCCTCGCGCCAATGATTGATGGCAATGCATACCATTGCCATTATCGCCTGCAATAGGTTTTGCCATAAATGTTGCTGTTTTACCATATTGGGCGGCAGTATTATGCACCACATACTTTAATAACAGCATCTCATCCGCTTTTTGAGTTAAAGTACTGAACTTGGTGCACACTTCGTGTTGTCCACCCGTCGCAACTTCATGGTGATGTGCCTCAACCGGTATACCCATTTCTTCAAGATATAAGCTCATTGCATTTCGCATATCTTGGCCAGAATCAACCGGTGGTACGGGAAAATAGCCACCCTTCACACCTGGACGATGCCCCATATTGCCTTCAGGATACTGCATTTGACTATTCCAGCAACCTTCGAGACTATCTACACTATAACCTGCACTATGCATCGTTTGATACCATCGCACATCATCAAATACAAAAAATTCAGGCTCAGGCCCCATCAAGCAGGTGTCTGCGATACCGGTTTGTGTTAAATAGGCTTCAGCACGCTTCGCAATCACACGCGGGCAATGTGCGTAAGGATCTAAACTAAACGGTTCTCGCACATCACAGCGCAAAATAGCTGTCTTTTCTTCGACGAAGGGATCTAATACCACGCCTGTTGCTTCAGGCAATAACACCATGTCAGACTCATGAATAGGTTTAAAACCCATGATGGACGAACCATCAAACATTTTTCCATCCGCAAATAGCGCCTCATCAACAGCACTGATAGGAAGTGTTACTTGCTGCTCTTTACCCAAGATATCAGAAAACCGCAGATTGACAAATGCAACTTCTTGGCTAGATAACCATGATAATGTATCTTTTATTTGACTCATTTTAACCACCTATCCATTAAAAACTTATGTTATCTTTAACCATCAAATCGCGCAAAACTCATCGCATATGCGCGTAACCCCGGACCCATATTTAAGACTAATTGATGCTGCGCTGGCAGACCTTTTTCTATCAATGGCAAATAAACGCGTGCAACCTTAACTTCTAAATAGCTTTGCCCATCTACATAAACAAGATCTGGGCCTGCAAGCGCTTTTGGTACAGGCTGACCATTTAGTAATACGCCAACTTGTATCGTTTGAGCTGTTGCACTTGCTAAAGTAAGATAAACGGTACTTGCAAAATAATCAACTGAAATTGTCGACGGCCCCTGACTCTCCATATAGTCCGCTTGACCGCGCCAAACGCCATTCAAATAAATACTATCGGCATCTTGTATGCTTGGCATAACATAACTTGCCGTTTTCCCGACAACAGGCAAAGCCCCATTCCCTAATTGCCTGCGCGTGAAACTGGCACCAAAATAAAGATCTGGGGTGACAACCTGAGCGCTTGGCACTTCGGTCACCTGCGCGACAAGGCGCGCAGGCAGTGACCAACCGTCCATCGCCAACGCCTTACGTACCATCATTTCAGCCTGCGTGTAACGTCCCTCACCTTTCGCCACAAAAATGATTTGACCTCGCGGATTCATCACCTGCCAACCTGGCCAACTGTAATTATTAAACGATTTGGCGATGCTACCTTGACCATCTAACAAAATGGGAAAGGTCAACCCTTGCGCTTTCACAGCATCAAGGACAACCGCGGGATTACTATCAACCGCATATTTAGGTGTATGTACACCAACAACGATAAGTCCGTGATCTTTATAGGCATTCCACCAAGCTTCTACTTGACGATTGGCTCTATCAGAGGCAGCCACCTCCGCTGACCAAAAGTAAATAAGGATATAATGACCTGTGGCTGCAAGTGCTGGCAAATTTAAGGGCTCACTGTTAATCCAACCACCTTGTTTGGACACCTGTTTGATTGAGGATACTAACGTTTGCTGATCCGATAACAAACCGACTTGTATTTTACCAACAGGCGCCATTTGGACTGAGGGTAACTTAGAAGCTTCCGCTGCTGCGCCCGCCGCATAGCCTTGTAACTGTTTGATCCACGGCGGCAGAATAATAGTCAATCCCGTGACAAGTCCTACAATCAATATCAGATAGAAGAAAAACCAAGCGTAGGATTTTTTCTTAGGTTGATGAAAAAGTGATCGCTCCTGATTTGGCATCGTGCCTACATCCTCAATGTTATTTAATTCAAACCCTGTCCTTAACTGCTATTTTTCCATTCCCGTAAGGCCGCAAACACCTGCCACGCTTCTGACAATGGCTTGCCCGCATATTGACTTGCGGCTTGGATAACCGTGGGAACCTTCGCACGCAAAAAGGGATTGATTTGCTTTTCTAATGCAAGTGTCGATGGCAAACTCGCACGGCCCTCTGCACGCAAAGCGTCAACGTAGTGCTGATGATCCACCACAGCCTGATTATTAGGCTCAACCTGCTTAGCAAAAGCCAAGTTGCTCAAGGTATATTCGTGACCACAATAAAGCTTGGTATCATCCGGCAGCTCGCATAAACGCTGCAAAGAATCAAACATCTGAGCTGGCTTCCCTTCAAAAAGGCGACCACAACCAGCAGAAAATAAAGTATCGCCGGTGAAGACGATAGGTTGACTATAAAATGCCATGTGATCCAGCGTATGTCCCGGGATAGCTATCGTCTGAAAAGTTAAGTCTAATAAAGGCAAGTGTAGCGCATCACCATGCGCTAGCTTATGCGTCACCAGCGGATGTTGACTATCTATCGAAGCATAAACAGGCACATCATAATGCGCTTTCAATGCAGCAATACCACCCGTATGATCGGCATGATGATGTGTGATCAAAATCGCTGTCAGCGTTAACTCCTGCGCTTGCAAATAAGCTAACACTGGCGCTGCATCGCCAGGATCGACGACCAATGCTTGAGCGGTATCTCGATGTGCTAATAACCAAATATAATTATCTTTCAAGGCTGGAATGGGATGTATATGGTAATTCATAAGTCTATCCTTGTCTTCGTTGCCAATCGATTCTCCGACGACATCCCGCCCCCGTAGCTTGTCCACGGGATCATCCGCGGGGTCCAGATATTCACAAATACGGCGCATAAAAATCCTAGATCCCGCGAATAAATCGCGGGGCGTTGCGGATTGAAAGACGACGGGTATACGGTTTAGGCAAGGGCTTGTAACACAAGTCGATGCAAACCACCAAAACCCTTATTACTCATAATCACAATATGATCACCCGCTTTTGCTATTTGCTTAAGCATGGTGACAATGGCATGATTATCCTCGCAGGCCATCGCTCGACCTTCACTGTCTGCAATAATTTGGGCCAAGTTGATTTGTGGGGCATGCGGATTTGCATAAACCACTTGATTTGCTGCCATCGTTGCTTTGGCCATAAGCTCATTATGCACACCCTGCTTCATCGTGTTTGAGCCAAACTCAAGCACTGCGATAATATTGGCATCATGCCCCACGTGGGCTCGCAAACCTTCAAGTGTTGTAGCAATGGCAGTGGGATGATGCGCAAAATCATCGTAAACAGCAACACCATTCACCGTATCTAATAATTCTAAACGACGCTTAGCATTCACAAAATGCTGCAAGCCTAATATGGCAACTTGTGCGGGCACGCCCGCATGCTCTGCCGCTGCAATCGCGGCTAAAGCATTGGCCACATTATGTTGACCGAGCAAAGACCATTGCACTTCACCCATGCATATGCCCTGCTTGTACACGGCAAAATGCTGACCATCTGCACGTAATAATTGGCTTGACCAAGCACCTGATTGACCGCCAAGCGTAATAATCTCACTCCAGCAACCCTTGCTTAAAATCCGTTGCACACTTGTATCATCACCGGGAGCAATGATGGCACCGTGCCCTGGCACGGTGCGTACCAATTGCTGAAACTGCCATTCAATCGCATCGAGGGAAGGGAAAATATCTGCATGATCAAATTCAACGTTATTGATAATCAGCGTTGAAGGTCGATAA
Source organism: uncultured Legionellales bacterium (assembly GCA_945957175.1). Classification (GTDB taxonomy): domain Bacteria; phylum Pseudomonadota; class Gammaproteobacteria; order UBA1113; family UBA1113; genus CAMFJL01. The sequence continues at coordinate 97,079 of CAMFJL010000006.1, read as the reverse complement.
TGTAGAAATTTTGAGCGTTTATCAAAAAAGGCCGTATCATATTCATCCGCTTCAATGACAAAAAAAGGACTCTGCCCCAGTTCTGCCGAACTTTCAAAATTGCCTGGAATACCGCCAATTAAATAACATGGATTCAACCCTGCATAGTGTAATATCCAGGTCAACATGCTACTTGTTGTTGTTTTACCGTGAGTACCAGACACAGCTAAGACCCAGCGGTCGCGCAATAACTGCTCGGCTAACCACTCTGGACCTGAATAATAACGAATACGTCGATTAAGCACGGCTTCGACGACAGGCTGACCACGACTGAGTGCATTACCTATGACAACGGCATCAAGCCCTTCAGGAAGCGCATCTTTATCATAACCTTCATGATAAGGGATCCCAAGCGCCATCAGCTGATCGCTCATTGGTGGGTAAATGTTGGCATCCATACCCCATACATCATGTCCAAGTGCCTTGGCGAGCACTGCGATGCCCCCCATAAACGTACCACCTACGCCCAATATACCAATTCGCATAGCGCTTTAGGCTCCTATGACTACAACTTTAAGTAACATCAACAAAATCGCTAGCGCCATCGATACCGCAAGCGTAATGAGCATGCCCAACCCCAGCTTGATCTCTAATGCATGCCGATAAATATTGCCTTGCACTAACAAAGTCCAACAGGAACCTAACAATAACAGGAGATAAAGTATGGCTTTGCTGGCAATACCCAAATAATTAGCCAGTGGTGGTACGACACTACTAATGATAAACATCAGTAAGTTTAATAAAAACAGGCAGCCCGCCATCGCAAAAGCGGTTTGCACAAAACGTTGTGGCTTTTTATATACATACAGAATAAGGTAGGCTGCAAGAAAGGTAAATCCATGCGTCAAAATAGACAACATCAATAAGTTAAACCAAGGCCCATGACCAAATGCCATCAATACTGGCATCAACGTTAATAACAAAAACGTGATGACCAACAACGATGGTGAGTAAGGCAAAGCCTGAGGACCTGTCTGTAAACGCAACAACTGCCCAAATGTAAACAATAAAGATTTCATAGTGCCCATGATATGATAAGACTACTCAAGGACGCTATTCTAGCGTAAAATCCATTCAATTTCATCTTAAATTTAGGAGTTTCTGATGGCTAATGCCTTTTATGCTCAGTCAGGTGGCGTCACTGCCGTGATCAATGCATCCGCCTCTGGTGTTATTACAACAGCAAGAGAATATGCATCACAGATAGATAAAGTACTGGTTGGACGCAATGGCATCATTGGTGCATTGCAAGAAGAACTATTTGACACCAGCACCATGACAGATGCTGACGTTGCCGCGCTCAAATATACCCCAGGTGGCGCATTTGGTTCTTGTCGATATAAGCTAAAAAGTATCGAACAAAATCTGGCGGAATATCAACGTCTTTTGGCTGTTTTTAAAGCCCACGATATTCACTACTTTTTTTACAATGGCGGCGGCGACTCTCAAGATACAGCTAACAAATTAGCCCAATTTGCTCTAGCACAAGATTATCCACTCACCTGTATTGGTATTCCTAAAACCGTTGATAACGATTTACCACTGACCGATACCTGCCCAGGCTTTGGTTCTGTTGCTAAGTATGTTGCCGTGTCGATTCGGGAAGCGGGACTTGATGTTGCCTCAATGGCCGAAAGCTCTACCAAAGTGTTTATCATGGAAGTGATGGGACGCCATGCAGGTTGGATAGCTGCCGCTGCCGGCCTTGCGAGTACACACGCAGGCCAACCACCGCATTTGATTTTATTGCCCGAGGTGTTGTTCAATGAAGCGGCTTTTCTTAGCGCAGTGAAAGACTGTGTTGCACGTTTTGGCTATTGCACAGTTGTTGTGTCGGAGGGTCTTCGCAATACTGAAGGACAATTTTTATCAGAAACGGGACTTAAAGACGCTTTTGGTCATGCACAGCTCGGTGGCGTTGCGCCAGTACTCGCCGATCTCGTGAAGACCCAATTAGGGTTTAAATATCATTGGGCTGTTGCCGATTATTTACAACGCGCGGCAAGACATATTGCATCCGCTGTGGATGTTGAACAAGCGTTTGCTGTGGGTAAAGCTGCTGTTGAATTTGCCCTTGCTGGCAAAAATGCTGTATTACCTATCATTGTTCGCGAACAAGATGAGCCTTACCGTTGGCATATTGGCGAAGCCAAGCTCGCTGATGTTGCGAATGTTGAAAAACCATTGCCTGCTGAATACATTAGAGCCGATGGTTTTGGAATCACGGAAGCTTGTAAACGCTATTTAGCGCCACTGATTCAAGGCGAAGCCTATCCACCTTATGAGCAAGGTTTGCCTTGTTATTTGACCCTGGATTTGCCTTTAGTGGCTAAGAAGCTTGAGGGCTGGGAGAAGAAGTAGTCTTAGTTACGAAAGATGCCCCTCTCCCCTTGCGGGAGAGGGTGTCGCGAAGCGGCTGATGAGGGATAATCATACCATCGCACAGCGATGACAAAACATGCATGATGCGAGAAAATCACGGGCACACGCTTGTGAGACTGGTCTTTGCCAGCTCATGCCTTTAACGGCCCGAGCGCCCACAAGGGGCGCCCCTACAAATAAACATCCTCGCAGATTGAAAGAGAGGATGATTACTCTTTATTACCTTGCTCTTTAAGCAAATCGCCCAAAGTCATGGTTGAAGCTTCCGCTTGCGTGTGCAGTTTCTTCAACACATCCGCTTCTTCTTCTGAGTCTTTTGCCTTAATGGACAGATTAACTGTTTTGGTTTTCTTATCAATACTGATAACTTTAGCCTCAACGGTATCACCAACTTTTAAGACATCACCCGCTTCTTTCACTTTATCACGAGAGATTTCAGACACTTTGATCTGTGCTTCAGTACCATCGTCAAGCTCAACTGTAGCAAATTTAGGTTCAACTGCAGTTACTTTACCTTGCACAATACTGCCCTTGCTGTATTTGCTTTCGGTATTTGCATTAGCTGCACCTTCTTTATCCAGCTGTTTGATGCCTAAGGAAATACGTTCACGTTCTGGGTCTATCGCTAAAATAATGGCAGTAACTTCGTCACCTTTCTTAAAGTTACGAATAGCTTCTTCACCTGATTCCTGCCAAGAAATATCGTTCAAGTGAACTAAACCGTCGATGCCACCATCCAAACCAATGAAGATACCAAAATCAGTGATAGATTTAATCTTACCCGTCACGATTTCATCTTTATGATGTTGGTTTGCAAAAACTTCCCATGGATTTTCAATACATTGCTTGATACCCAAAGAAATACGACGACGTTCTTGATCAATTTCTAAGACGATGACTTCAACTTCATCACCTAATTGCACAACTTTGCTAGGATGAATGTTTTTGTTGGTCCAAGACATTTCAGACACGTGTACAAGACCCTCAACCCCATCTTCCAATTCCACAAAGCAACCGTAATCAGCGATATTAGTCACACGCCCAAATAAACGTGCATCTTCAGGATAACGACGTGTAATATCTAACCATGGATCATCGCCTAACTGTTTCATACCTAAGGAAACACGCTGACGCTCGCGATCATATTTCAATACAATCACGTGAACTTCGTCACCTACATTAACAAGTTCGCTTGGATGCTTAATACGCTTCCAAGACATATCAGTGATGTGAAGCAAACCATCGATACCGCCTAAATCAATAAACGCACCATAGTCGGTCAAATTCTTAACAACACCTTTGAGTTCTTTACCTTCTTCAATGGCGCCGAGCAATGCTTCACGTTCACTGCTGCTTTCTTCTTCAACAACAGCACGACGGCTCACAACAACATTATTGCGCTTCGCATCCATCTTGATAACTTTAAATTCAAGTTCTTTACCTTCAAGGTATGAAGAATCACGCACTGGGCGCACATCGACTAATGAGCCCGGTAAGAACGCACGAATCGTATCAATTTCAACGGTGAAACCACCTTTCACTTTGCCAGTAATAATACCGATGATGGTTTGATTATTTTCACTTGCGCGAGAAAGTCTCGTCCACGCCTCAGCACGTTTGGCTTTTTCACGAGACAGTCGGGTTTCACCAAAACTATCTTCAATGGTTTCAAGTACAACATCGACAACATCACCGATGTTAACGGTAAGCTCGCCTTTATCGTTTAAAAATTGTTCTCGGGCAATGACGCCTTCCGATTTAAGATTCGCATCGACTAAGACAAAATCTTTATCAATACTGACAACCCGCGCTTCGATAACCGCGCCAGGATGGATGTTTTGTTTTTGGATGCTTTGTTGGAAAAGTTCAGCAAAATTTTCAATAGCCATAATATGTGTATACCCATTCTTCAAAATGCATATACCCGCGTATTCACACTTGCAACAACATTGCATATGAGAAAAACGAAAGGTATATCCGCTCGCCCAAAGGCAAGCTCAAGGTTAAATGTTAATATTTTTGCGCGTTAAACGCTTAAGCGTTCATGCACAATCCCTCGCACCATCACAAAGACCTCTTGCGAATTTAATAATGTGGTATCAATGATAACCGCATCATCCGCAGGCTTGAGAGGTGCAACGACTCTGGCCTGATCACGCGCATCACGCGCATGTTGTTCGGTCAAAATCTCGTCAAGATTAGCATGAATACCTTGTTGTTGCAACTGTTTTAACCGCCGCCGAGCCCGCTCTTCGGGCTCTGCCGTCAAAAACAATTTGAGATTTGCCTCGGGAAAAATCACTGTCCCCATATCACGGCCATCCGTCACTAAGCCTGGCGCACGCTGATAAGCACGTTGGCAAGCAACAAGGGCTTCGCGTACCTTCGCATGTTTAGACACTTGCGAAGCCATATTGCCCATCGTTTCTGTGCGAATAAGACTCGATACTTCGACACCATCAACCCAGATCTCACTTTCACCGGGCGCTGTCGCGCGAAAATGTGCATTCATCTGTTCTGCAAGCGTTGTTAAGGTAGATACATCTTCCGAGGAAACCGCATCTCGCTCGGCAAGGTACGCCAACAAACGATAAATTGCGCCTGAATCGAGCATATGCCAATGGAGGCTGCGCGCTAACATGTGTGTCACGGTACCTTTACCTGTACCACTTGGCCCATCAATCGTGATGACGGGAATCGTATCGGCTGTCATTGAGATCCTCTGATTTTATGATGCATAGTATATACCCAAGTGTCTTCAAAATGCATAGACTCGAGTATTTTAGTGTTGAGGATACGTATATTGTGCAAGCTGCTCACCTACTGCAACATTAAGCAAGTCAAGTGCTTCGTCGGTGGGCTTAATGCGCCAAGCAGCGCCCAGCGTTAGCGGAATATGCACATGGGATTTTTGATAATTCACCACAACGGGTAAATTACCTTTAGGTAGTTTGCCTAATGTGGTTTTAAGCAAAGACATATGTTCAGCGGTGACATGATGCTCTGATAAATGAAGGGTAAGTGATTTAGCATAAATCATACGTGCCATATCCATGGATAAAATCCGTTTGGCAGTCATCCTTAATGAACCTGAATAATCATCTAAATTGACTTCGCCTTCAATCACTAAAGGCTGATCGCTCTCTAATAATTCACGTGTATCAGAAAAAATATCGGCAAACACCGCTATTTCGATTTTGCTCTGTCCATCATCTAATGCAATGAAGGCCATTCTGTCGCCACGTTTCGTGATAAGCGTACGCAAGCTGCTAACAAAACCCGCTAACAAAACCTGTTTTTGTGTCGGTGATAAAGCTGAAATACGCCCTGTACAAAAACAGGCAAGTTCTTTAGCATATGCTTCAATGGGATGTCCACTTAAATAAAAACCAAGACTGGCTTTTTCTTGCTGTAGCCTCTGCTGTAAAGACCAAGGCGCACTCGCGGCATAACACTGAATAGATGGCACGGTTGCGCCAAATAAATCACCCTGCCCCACGCGATTATTCTTATGCTCCATCTCAGCAAGCAATACGGCTTGCTCAAGCGTTGCAAATAATACGCCGCGATCTTGTCCGAAACAATCCATTGCGCCACTATAAATCAAGGCTTCCAGTACACGCTTATTTACTTTATGTAAATCAACACGTCTGCAAAACTCAAAGAGATCCCGGTACCTACCCTGTTGCGCGCGCTCTGCCACAATGACTTGGATAGCCGCTTCGCCAGCGCCTTTGATGGCTCCTAAACCGTAGAGTATGTCGCCTTGAGCATTGACCGTAAACGCGAAAGCTGATTGATTCACATCAGGTGGCAATAAGGGCAAACGCATACGCTTAATTTCATCGACAAAAATTTGCACTTTATCCGTATTATCCATATCCGAAGAGGCCACAGCTGCCATAAACTCAGCAGGATAATGTGCTTTAAGCCAGGCCGTTTGATATGCAATAAGTGCATAAGCAGCTGAATGCGATTTATTAAAACCGTAGCCTGCAAATTTTTCCATTAAATCAAAAATACTGCCTGAAAGCTCAGCCGATACTTCATTGGAAACAGCACCACTGACAAAAATCTGTCGTTGCTTTGCCATTTCTTCAGGTTTTTTCTTACCCATAGCTCGACGTAATAAATCAGCACCGCCCAGCGTATAACCTGCAAGAATTTGGGCAATTTGCATCACTTGCTCTTGATAAAGAATAATGCCATATGTTGGTTTTAAAATGGTTTCAAGTTTAGGATGTGGATAGACAATCTCAGCCAAGCCATGTTTACAATTAATAAAATCATCCACCATGCCTGATTGTAAAGGCCCAGGTCTAAATAATGCAACAAGCGCGATAATCTCTTCAAAACAATCTGGCTGTAATCGTTTAATTAAATCTTTCATACCGCGCGATTCAAGCTGAAATACTGCCGTGGTTTCACAAGCTTTAAGTAGCTCAAACGTTTTAGTATCATCTACGGGAATAAGTCCAATATCTAATAAGGGCTTTTGCTCTATTTGCAAACGTTGATTAATGGCTTGAACCGCCCAATTAATAATGGTAAGCGTACGAAGACCGAGAAAATCAAACTTAACTAAACCAACAGCTTCAACATCGTCTTTATCATATTGTGTCACCCATTGTTCACTGTCCTCTTCACAATAAAGCGCAGTAAAATCTGTGAGTTTAGAAGGCGCTATCACGACACCACCCGCATGCTTGCCAGCATTACGTGTAATACCCTCTATCTTAAGCGCTAAATCAATGAGCGATGTGACTTCTTCTTCGGTGTTATAACGCTCTCGAAGCGCCTCTTCTTGTGCCAACGCTTTTTCTAAGGTAATACCAAGCTCAAACGGCACCAGTTTGGCTAACTTGTCCACAAAACCATAAGGGTGACCAAGTACACGACCCACATCGCGAATGACTGCTTTTGCTGCCATCGTACCGTAGGTGATAATTTGCGATACCGCTTCGCGACCATAGCGTTTGGCAACATACTCAATGACTCGATCCCGACCATCCATACAAAAATCGACGTCAAAATCGGGCATCGATACACGTTCAGGATTTAAAAATCGCTCAAACAGTAAATCGTAAGGAATGGGATCAATATCTGTAATACCAAGCGCATATGCCACAAGCGAGCCAGCGCCAGAGCCTCGGCCGGGCCCTACAGGGATCCCCTCTTGCTTTGACCACGCAATAAAATCAGCCACAATAAGAAAATAACCCGCAAAACCCATACGTAAAATCACTTGTAGCTCTTCATCAAGTCTCGCTTGATACTGCAACTCACGTGCTTGTTGCGCGGATTCATCTGGTAGCACCGAGAATAGTGTCATGCGCTTATGTAAGCCATCATGGCTAACTTTCGTAAAATAACTCGCTAAGGTATCACTGGGAGGTATCGGAAAATTAGGCAAACAGGGCTCACCTAAACGTAAAGTCACATTACAACGTTTAGCAATTTCTACCGTATTCGCAAGTGCCGAGGGCACATCTGCAAATAAAGCCGTCATCGTTGCTGCATCTGTCAAATATTGCTGCGAAGTATAATGTCGGGGACGTTTAGGATCATCGAGCGTATAACCCGCGGAGATACAAACCCGCGCTTCGTGGGCTTCAAAATCGCTAGCAGTCATAAATCGCACGGATTGACTTGCAACGACAGGCACTTGCTGCTCTTTTGCTAAAGCCAAGACTGCTGCAATGTAATGTGCCTCATCTGCAGCACCAATCCGTTGCAGCTCGAGATATAAACGATTGGGAAAATATGTCTGCCAGAAAGCCAGTCTTGATGCTGCAATAGGCGTTTGTCCTGAAAGAAGCGCTGAGCCTATATCACTTTTGGCACCCGCAATGAGAATAAGCCCTTGTTGCCACTCAGTAAGCCATTCCGGCGCTAACTGAGCTTGGCCATGATGCTGTCCTTCTTGATACGCTTTAGAAAGCAACTTGCATAGGTGATGATATCCTTGATTATCTTGGCAAAGCACTATCATACGATACGGCGTATGCACATCATCTGGATTAGCAATGGCAAGTTCTGCACCCAAGATCGGTTTGATACCCTGGGCTATGGCTGCTTGATAAAATTTAACTGCGCCAAATAAATTCATATAATCGGTAAGCGCAACCGCAGGCATCGACATCTTAGCCAGTGTTTTTACAAGGGGTTTAATCCGCACTAAGCTATCGACTAGCGAATACTCACTGTGAACATGCAAATGGACAAAGCTAGGATGAGACATGACAACAATGCTTTTTGAAACAGCAATTAAACATGAGATACCTCAACAAGTCGTTTCTTAATCGGCTTAAAACTACGACGATGCACGTGACTGACGCCAAGCTCATCCAACCGTTGCTGATGTAGTGCAGTACCATAACCTTTGTGACTCGCAAAATCATAGGGAAAATGTTTGTCCAACGATTGCATCACGCGATCACGACTGACTTTTGCCAGAATGGATGCTGCACTAATTGCATCCACTAAATTATCCCCATCAATAATACACCGCGTAGTATAAGACCAGTCAGGTGATTGGTTACCATCGACCCAAACCTCATGAAACGGGATGAGCAGCTGCTCGACCGCACGTTTCATGGCCAGCAAGCTTGCTTGTAAAATATTCATGACATCAATTTCTTCAACAGTGGCACTGGCAATACCATAAGCCATCGCCTTTGCTGTAATGCATTCAAACAAAGCGTCTCTTTGCTTTGGACTTAGTAGTTTAGAGTCTGCAAGCCCCTCAATGGGCGCATTGGGATCTAAAATGACCGCCGCCGCATACACAGGACCTGCCCATGCACCACGACCTGCCTCATCCACCCCAGCAATCCTTACCATCATCATTACTCTTCGCCTTTCAATGACTAGCTTTGTTGTTGCGAAGGCATTGCCTCCAGCAATGTTAAAATAGCAGCGGCGGCAGCCGCACTCGCATCACCTTCCAAACCTCGCGCTGCCAAGGCATAGGCTTGTTGCTGTGCCTGACAAATAGCCGGCTCGGTCAATAAAGCCATCATACTATTCGCAATGTTTTTCGGCGATGCTTTATCTTGCAGCAACTCAGGCACAATGGCGCGACCTGCTAAAATATTCGGGAATGCAATGAAGGGTGTCTTCACCAACCACTTTAAGATAAACGCGTTAATACGGCCTATTTTAAAAACCACGATTTGTGGAATAGCCAAAAGCATCGCTTGTAAAGTTGATGTCCCTGATTTTACCATGGCGCAATCGGCTGCACACATCGCCAAATCACTTTGTTGTAAGACTATTTTAATGGGTAGCTCTGGTGCGTAACGACGGATCGCTTGCCGGAAAAGTATTGCTAAACGCTGATTGACCATGGGCGCAATAAAAGTCATGTCCGGCATATTTGCCAGCAATAATATTGCAGCTTTGAGCATAGGCTCTGCGATATAACGAAGCTCACCCGCACGGCTACCGGGTAATAAGGCGACAACCGGTGTTAATTGAGGTAAGGCTAAGATTTTGCGTGCTTCAAGCATGTCACAATGTTTAAGTTCACTTGCTAACGGATGTCCCACACACAAAGCCGGGATATTGTGATCTTGATATAGTGCCACCTCAAATGGAAATAAAGTCAACATTAAATCAACACCCTTAGCGATTTGCTTAATCCGCGAAGGACGCCAGGCCCAAATGGTTGGACTCACATAATGAACAACAGGGATGCCTGCTCGTTTAAGTTTGACTTCTAAGGGTAAATTAAAATCTGGCGCATCGATGCCAATAAATAAGTCTGGAGGATTCGCCAACAGCGTCTTCATAAAAGCTTTGCGAATCGCAAGGATATGAGATAATTTTGCTAATACATCCACAAAACCCATGACGGCTAATGCTTCCATAGAAAATATGGACTCACACCCTTGTGCCAGCATTTGCGGCCCACAGATACCGTAAAAACAGGCATCGGGTAATGACTGTTGTAAAGCGCTGATAAGACTTGCTCCGAGCACATCACCCGAGGCTTCACCGCAAACCACCGCAATACGAAGCGGACGCTTACTTGCCTGCATTAGCGTGCAATACCACGCTCAGCACCACGCATACCGTCTATCAATAACTGAAGGTCAGCAAAACCGGGCACCATAGTCTCCAACACCGCAATCGCTTCTTCTGTTGTTAAACCTTGACGATAAATCACTTTATATGCACGGCGTAACTGTAATAATTGTTCTGCACTAAAGCCACGACGCCTTAAACCTACAAGGTTAAGACCACGAGCACGTGCAGGCACACCAGAAACAAGTGTAAATGCTAATACGTCTTTACCAACACCTGAACCACCGGCAACAAAGCTATACTGACCCACTCTGGTAAACTGACGCACAATGCAAAAACCAGAAATGGTTGCAAAATCATCCACAATGACATGACCAGCTAAGGATGCGTTATTTGCAAAAATGACTTGGTTGCCAATGATGCAATCATGGGCAATGTGTACATAAGCCATAAATAAATTTTGGTTGCCAATTTTTGTAGCGCCACCGCCTTGTATCGTACCTCGATTGAGCGTCACAAACTCACGAACAATGTTATTGTCACCCATCTCGAGTGTCGTATGTTCGCCCTTAAATTTGAGATCTTGAGGCATTTCACCAATAGAAGCAAACTGAAAAATCTTATTGTTTTTACCTAAGATTGTCGGGCCTTTAATGACCACATGAGGGCCAATGTCTGTACCCTCACCAATCACTACATCTGGACCAATCAGCGTATAGGCACCGACCGTCACGTTATCGCCAAGCTTGGCAGAGGGATCAATGATCGCTGTTGGATGTATCACGAGCCCCTCCTTTACGTATACTCATTAATTCGGCACTGCAAGCAAGCTCGCCTTTCACCGATGCTTCTGCATAAACTTTTACTAAGTCACGACGGAACTTCGTAATTTCAACGTCCAGGATAAGTTGATCACCAGGCTCAACAATACGCTTAAATCGCGCTTTATCAATGGCTGCAAATAAGAATAGCTCACCTGACTCTAACATCTGCGACGACAAACCCGCCAAAAGACCGCCCGCTTGGGCTAATGCTTCTAAAATTAAAACACCCGGCATCACAGGGCGCTCAGGAAAATGGCCGTTAAAAAAGGGTTCATTCACTGACACATTTTTAATAGCCCGCAAGGTCTTACCTACTTCATACGTCTCTACCCTATCCACTAAAAGAAAAGGATATCTGTGCGGCAGATAACGTCTAATGTCATTTATATCAAGAGATTTCATGACTATCCTCGTGTAATTGTTCTAAACGACGTATACGCTTGGCCATATCATCGAGCTGCGTAAACCGATGTGCATTACGTTTCCAGGTATTATGAGCAATCGCATAGGTACCTGAAGAGTAAACACCTGGCTCTTTGAGATCAAAATAAACAGCACTATTGCCTGTAACAATGACTTGATCGGTTATCTGAATATGACCGTTAATCTTCACGCCACCGGAAATCATACAATGTTTGCCAATCGTGGTACTGCCTGCAACAGCTGCGCTGCCTGCAATGGCTGTGTGCACGCCGATGTTAACGTTGTGGCCAATTTGAATCAGATTATCTAATTTAACGCCATCACCAATAATCGTGTCATCCAAAGCACCTCTATCGATGGCTGTTTGCGCACCAATTTCAACGTCGTTACCTATCACCACCGTACCTAATTGGCAAACTTTAATCCATCGGCCTTGGTGATTGGCCATACCAAAGCCATCCGATCCAATCACGGCACCGCTGTGAACCATGACACGTTGACCGAGCTTAACACGATAATAAAGCGTAACATTGGCCCAAAGCCAACTGTCATCACCTATTTCAACTTCATCACCAATCACGGTGCCAGCATGAATTTGACAACGTGCACCAATGGCTGCATGTTCGCCTATGACCACACCAGGGCCAATGGCACAATCTGTACCTATCTTTGCAGACGCGGCAACAACAGCTGTTGGATGAATACCGACAGGTAAACGGGGAATCTTGGCAAATAATGCAGCAGCTTTGGCATAAGCGACATAAGCATCCGGCACTATCAATTTGGCGACTGAAACACGCGCAGCTAATTGTTTATCAACGATAACAGCACACGCCTTCGTTGCTGCTAAGTATTTTACATATTTGGCATTATTAATAAAGCTCACCTGCGACGCATCAGCTGACTGAATAGGGGCTAAACCCCTGATAATAATCGTACCGTCGCCAACCAATTCGGCTTGTAAATGCTTTGCTAATTCTGCGAGTGTCAAGGACATAAAACTCGCTCCTCAAAAAAGCAGGGGGGTTGCCCCTGCATATGATTTATTTTTGATTGAGTGCAGCGATGACTTGTTGAGTAATATCCGTGCGTGGACTTGCATAAGCAACCGTATCGCGACGTAAAATCAAATCATAGCCATTTTTTTGCGTCATTTTTTGAACAACAGCATCCACTGAAGTTAAGAAGCTTTGCATCGCTGTTTGCTGAGCTGTACGCAAATCTTGCATGTAATCTTCTTGCATACGTTGCAAATCACGGCTTTCTGTGCCTATTTGTGCTTGCAGGGCATCAGAATCACTTTGACTCATCACTGAACCATCACGTTTCAGCTTATCTTGATCTTTTTGTAGTGCTTGTTGCGCTGCAACAATTTTATCTTGTCTTGGCTTGAACTCTTTACGTAAACTATCAGCCGCAGCCTTCATTTGAGGACTGTTGTCAATCACCATACGCATGTCAACCACAGCAATCTTTAAATTCGTTTCTGAACCAGGCACAGCTGCCGCTGCTTGAGGCTGAGCAGGTGCATTATCTGCAAACGCTGCAGGTACACTTAGCATTAAACCCAAACTTGCAACTGCAATTGCTACACGTTTCATCATCATAGTCTCCTTTAGACTTAGCATTATTAACATTACCATCAAAAACATACCCACAGCATTCAGACTTTGCCTAAGCGCACGAAGGTAAAGGATAAGAGAGTGTACACCAGTACATAACTCAAGCCAACATCCCTTTCGTCGTTCAAGCTGCGACACGACCAAAATCGAAACACAAAGCGTATTCGTATGGCCTTAGAAACTTGTACCCACCGTAAACTGTAAGGGTTCAAGCTCATCTTGCGGCTGTTTGTTTATCGCTTTCGCCAAGCTTAACACCAAAGGTCCGATAGGTGAACGCCATTCACCTGAAATACCAACAGAAAAACGCATAGGGCCTGAACCCATTGTTGTTTTTATACCATCCGTGTCATAGGTATTACCGAAGTCACTGAAAACACTTATCCGCGCTGCTTCAGGTAACATAGGGGTTGGAATAACAATAGCAACCGTACCATCAAAAAGTGCATTACCACCTAAGGTATCACCATTGGAGTCCTGTGGACCGATAGAATAACCTTGATAACCGCGAACGGCACCATTAACACCAATACCACCTGCATAGTAGTTTTCGTAAAAAGGTAAGTATTTCGTTGAGCCAAGACCATCCCCATAGCCCATTTCTGCGCGTGTTGACAGTACAAAACCGGAAAATAACGGTTGATACCAGTGTACTAAATAATCGGCTTTGTAATACGTCTGCGGTGAATTACCGCCAGGCAGATATAAGCTACCATCAATGCTACTACCAATACCTTTTGTTGGGAAAATACCATTGTCAAAATTGATATAACTATAACTTGCTGTCAGCAAAATATTATTGAATGACTCTTCTTTATGTTTCGCTGTGGCTGGCGACGGCGGCAATGAGTTAGTACCGTTCATGAAGTTAATCAATTCATCCGACGGATCATGCCCCAATTTCACAGTACTGGATTGATAACCATAACCAAAGCCAACCGTATTATTCTCAGACATCGGCAAGGTATAATTCATGCTGACGCCATAAGTATCCATCGAGTACGTAGAAATATCTATATTATCATTATCTGTATCGGTCCTTGATATGTAAGCATTAAAGCCTCGACCAACACCGCTGTCTGTGTAATATGGATTAAAATAACTCACATTAAAATAGCGTTGATAGTCTGAGGTATTCGCACTAATGCCTAAGTTTTTACCTGTACCTAAAAAGTTAGGCTGTGTAAAACCAACATTAAGTAAAAGACCATCGGTATCCGAATAACCAGCACCCGCTGTTAATGTCGCTGAAGGAGCCTCAACCACATCAACACCTAAATCAACCTGATCATCTGAGCCTGGTACCGGTATGGTATTAACCTTCACTGATTTGAAATAACCAAGACCATTGAGCCTGTGCTCTGACTCTTGAATATTGGCAGTATTCACAAGAGCGCCCTCTTGCTGACGCATTTCACGACGCATCACTTCATCTGTGGTCTTCGTATTTCCACTAAAGTTAATACGTCGAACATACATTTTATTGCCAGGTTCTACGTTAAAGTTGATAAACACTTGATGTGTTGTGCTATCAATATCAGGAATCGGCTCGACTTTTGCAAGCGCATAACCAAAGTTACCATAGTAATTACCAATTCGATTGACATTATCAGTCACTTCTTGTTGTGAGAAAGTGTCACCTGCTTTTAATGTCACTAATTGTTGTAGTTTATCTTCGGGGAAAATAAGATCACCAGTGAATTGATAACCCTTGAAGGTATACTTAGGTCCTTCACTGATAGTAATAACAATATAGACATCTTTTTTGTCTGGGCTGATAGAAACGTCCGTTGATGTTACTTTAAACTCAACGTAGCCTCTATCCATATAATAAGAACGTAATTTTTCAAGATCGCCATCCAGCTTCTCGCGTGAGTATTGCGAGCTCTTAGTAAACATATTCCACAGGCCTGGCGTTTGTAAGCTAAATTGGCTTAATAGCTTCTTCTGAGGAAATGCGCTATTACCAATAATTTTAATTTGACGGATTTTTGCAACTTTACCTTCATCGACGGTAATTTGAATATTAACCCCGCCATTATTATCAGGGATAGCTTTGGCACTAACGGTCGCATCATAATAACCTTGGGAATAATATTGTCGTTGCAAGGAATCTTGTACCCCGCCTAAAATAGAGGGATCATAGGACTGTCCTACTGCGATACCCAGTCCATTCAACGCTTTAAGTAAATCTTTAGTCGCCACCAATTTGTTGCCTGTGATTTTGATACTGGCAATCGTTGGGCTTTCTTGTACATTAATAATAAGAACGGAACCTTGCCTTTCTAAACTGATATTTGTGAAAAAGCCGGTTTTATAAAGTGCACTGATGATTTTGTCAGTGTCACTATCACTGATAGTGTCGCCTACTTGTACAGGTAAGTAGTTGAGCACGGTACCTTGAGAGATGCGTTGTAATCCATTGATCTCGATTTTTGAAATCGTAAACGTTGCTGCGTAAATATTAGCCGATAATACGGTTGCCAATAACGCCGTAAGCAAGGTACGTTTAACATGAAGCATGCTAATGTCATCCTAATTGGTCTATTTTTTAAGCAAAAGAAAGATTACGATCGATTCTTCGATTTGCGTAACGAGTGTATCATACTCGGATTGATTGAGAGAAATATTTTTTAGCTCAAAAATACGGGGGTTTAATGAGTAATAAAAGACCAACTGTTAACCATGGCGCTGCTGCTAATAAGCTATCGATGCGATCCAAGATCCCGCCATGACCTGGCAATAGATGGCCGCTATCCTTGACCGCTTGTATGCGTTTGAACAAGCTTTCAGTCAAATCGCCCAACACCGATATTAAAATACCACTTAACATGAGCAGCCAAAACAACGGCTGCTGCAATACGCTTGGCAACGTAAACGCCATAAGCAACGTGCCAAGCAATAGCGCCAAAAACACACCTGATACTAAACCTTCTATGGTCTTTTTAGGACTCACTTCTGGTGCGAGTTTATGCTTGCCCAAAAAGCGCCCGCCAAAATAGCCCCCAATATCAGCGCCCCAGACTAACAACAAGAGTAATAATATCCATATAGCGCCATAAGGCAGAGTCCGCAATATCCATAAAGCAGTCCAAGCAGGGATGAGTAACCAAAGCCCAGTCAGTAATCGAAACCCTGTAAAACGACGGAACCAAGCGCCGCTTCTTGGAAATCGTATGACAGTAAAACAGGCAGCAAGCCAACCTAACAAGGCAGTGCCTAATACCCAGGCAATTGGCACATAGGTGACAAGCCAAGCACTCAGTATCAATAATACATACCATGTAACTATCCATGGCCAGGCACGAGGGGTTGCTAAAACGCACCATTCATAGGCGGCCGCTAAAAAAATAGCGGTCAATACGGTTTGATATAGCCAAGATGGCGCCCAAAAAAGCACCCAAATAACGAGGGGAATAAGACAAGCTGCCGTGAAAATACGTTGCTTAAGCATGGGTAACCAACTGTTCACTTATTTTACCAAAGCGCCGCTCTCTTGTTTGATAATAACTGACCGCTTTCATAAACTCATCATGACTAAAGTCTGGCCAATATACCGGTGTAAAATAGAGCTCGGCATAAGCAAGCTGCCATAAAAAGAAATTACTTATTCGCTGTTCGCCACCCGTACGAATGAATAAATCTGGACGTGGTAATCCCGCTGTCGCCAAGTGTTGCTCAAGCAGCGACGACGTAATATCCTCAGGATTCAGCACACCCGCTAACACCTTTTTTGCCAATTGTTGTGTAGCCTGCGTTAAATCCCATTGACCACCATAGTTGGCAGCTAAGACCAAGGTCATGCCGGTATTTTGCGCGGTCATTTGCGTTGCATCGGCAATGCGTTGTTGTGTCTCTAATGAAAAGGGGGATAAATCACCAATGACCTGAAAACGAATATTATTCTGATGTAATTTATTCACATCGGTTTGCAGTGCTCTTAGGAAAAAATCCATAATTGAGCTGACTTCTTCGATGGGACGTTGCCAGTTTTCACTGCTAAAAATAAAGTAGCTTAAGACTTCAACACCGGTTTTTGCTGCGGATTCAATGATAGCACGCGCAGTTTTGATACCGGCTTGATGACCGGCAATCCTAGGTAAATACTGAGATTTGGCCCAACGACCATTACCATCCAAAATGATAGCGACATGCTTTGGCAAATACATCGTCACAATACCTTAAACTGACATAACCTCAGATTCCTTCTGAGTCACTGCTTTATCCATATCCTCAATGAAACGATCTGTTAACTTTTGTACCGCATCTTGTAAACGTCTTTCTTCATCTTCGCTAATCGTTTTCGCTTTTAACGCATCTTTCAACTGATTATTCGCATCGCGACGAATATTACGTACGGCAACACGCGCTTGCTCGCCTTCTTGACGAACCACTTTAGTCAAGTCTCGACGACGCTCTTCAGTTAAGGGGGGTAATGGAATCCGTAAGTGATCGCCCAACGTGACCGGATTTAAACCTAAATTCGCTAACTTAATTGCTTTTTCAATCGCAGCCACCATATTTTTTTCCCACGGTGTAACCGTAAAGGTACGTGCGTCTGTGATTGAAACACTAGCGACTTGACTTATCGGCACATCGTTGCCGTAATAAGGCACCATGACAGGGTCTAAAAAGTTAGGATGTGCTCTTCCTGTTCTTAGTTTCGCCAAATCATGGCTAAGTGTTTCCACTGCCTTTTTCATTCGCTGTTCGGCGTCTTGTAACAAAGTACTGGTACTCATGGTGATTTCCTCAGAAATAGACTCTTCGCATTTCAACTATTGGCATAGTATTTATTCAACGCCATTGACTAAAGTACCCACATGCTCACCCATGACCAATCGTTTAAGTGAGTTTGGTTCATTGATGTTGATGACTCGAATGGGTAATTGATGATCGCGACATAAGCAAATAGCGGTCGCATCCATCACATTAAGCCGATCGTTGAGCACTTTTGCATAACTCAGTTGTTCGTATTTTTTAGCATGCTGATCTTTGCGTGGATCATTATCATAAATACCATCCACCTTGGTTGCTTTCACCAGTAATTCTGCTTCAATTTCAATGCCACGCAGACTCGCAGCAGAATCTGTTGTGAAACAAGGATTACCGATACCACCAACAAAAATAACTGGACGACCATGACGCAAATGATGAATCGCTTTACGCCTTTCAAAAACATCAATCACGCCAGTCATCGGCAAGGCTGACATCATACGTGAATCAAGCTCGGCGCGCTCAAGCGCATCTCTAAGCGCCAGACCATTCATCATGGTTGCTAACATACCCATGTAATCGCCAGTCATACGACCAAGTCCAGCTTCAGACAACTCAGCACCCCGGAAAAAATTACCGCCGCCGATGACAATACCGACTTGCACATGCAAACGACAAAGCTCAGCGATATCAGCGGCGTATTTATCCAAGACTTGCGGGTCAATACCAAATTGACCTACGCCCATAAGCGCCTCGCCGCTGAATTTTAACAAAATACGCCGATAGACCGGCACAACAGAGGCGCTTGCTCGTGTCATGGTATTAATTCCCACGTGCTTGTGCTAACACTTCCTCAACAAAGTTATCCACTTTCTTTTCGATACCTTCGCCAACTTCAAAGCGTGCGAAACGGATAACCTTTGCTTGTTTACTTGTTAAGAGTTTACCCACTTTAGTATCGGGATCTTTGACAAAAGGCTGGCCAGTTAAACTCACTTCATCTAAGAATTTATTGATACGCCCTTCAACCATACGTGCAATGATATCGGCAGGTTTGCCACTTTCTTGGGCTTGCGTCATAAAGATAGCTTTTTCACGTTCAATCAATTCTGCTGACACTTCACTGGGTTCAACAACTTCTGGGCGGCTTGCAGCAATATGCATAGCTAAATCTTTACCAAGATCCGCATCCCCACCTTGATATTCAACAACCACACCGATTCTGTCACCATGGCGATAGCTGCCAACTGCATGAGATGTATTGACAAGCATCACACGACGTACGTTAACATTTTCACCTACACGAGCAATAAGCTGTTCTCGAAGACTTTCCAAGGTTCCCCCGGCAAAAGCCTGGGTCATTAGTTTAGCAACATCATCCTGTTGTGTTTGTAGTGCTACTTCCGCAACTTGTTCGCCAAATTCGCGGAAATCTTGTCCACGAGCAACGAAATCTGTTTCACAATTAATTTCAACCATCGCTGCTTTACCAGCATGCGCAGCAATCGTAATAATACCTTCAGCCGTAATACGGCCTTCTTTTTTAGCCGCTTTGATGTTGCCATCTTCGCGCATCAATTGAATCGCTAACTCAACGTCACCTTGTGACTTTTGTAAATATTTTTTGCAATCCATCAAAGGTGCATCGGTTAATTCACGCAACTCTTTCACTTGTGCCGCACTAATTGCAACGGGTTCAGACATGATATTTCCTCATTTCTATTAAATTGTAGGGCTGTTATCTACAGCCCTGAATATCAATTAACAATGATTACGCTTCGTCAGCAGGTGCTTCAGGCGCAGGTGTCGCAGGTGCGTCTATAGCAACGTCATCTTTTTGAGCACCGCCTTGAGACAGTTGCAAGGCTTCTTTGGCTTGGTTAATCACTTCTGCTGCTTTATTGCAGTAAAGGCGAATAGCGCGCGTTGCATCATCATTACCAGGGATAATGTAATCGATATCATCGGGGGTATTGTTGGTATCAACGATACCAATCACGGGAATACCAAGACGTTTGGCTTCTTTGACCGCAATATCTTCATGACCGACATCGATAATAAATAAAGCATCGGGTAAACCACCCATCTCTTTAATCCCGCCAAGGCTTCGTTCTAACTTTTCTTGCTCGCGCATGATAGTTAAGCCTTCTTTCTTCGTTAAGTGCTTTAAGGTACCATCGACACTCATACGAATTAAATCGTTCAACCGACGGATTTGTTGACGTATGGTTTTGTAATTAGTCAACATACCACCTAACCAACGATGGTTGACATAAGGCATACCACAGCTTTCTGCAGCTTCTCGCACAGCATCTTGTGCAGCGTATTTCGTACCTACAAAAAGAATCTTACCGCGATTGCTAGCAATACGGCTGATAGCATTGAGCGCATCTTCAAATAATCGCTGCGTTTGCTCTAAATCGATGATATGAATCTTGCGATTAACCCCAAAAATAAAGGGGGCCATTTTAGGATTCCAATAACGGGTTTGGTGACCAAAGTGGACACCTTCTTGTAACATTTCTCGTAAGCTCACGTGGGCCATGTATCTACTCCTCTTGGGTTAAGCCTCCACTTACAACACGATTTCACCTAAGTAATCCCTTGCTTATGCTAAACAGGGAAAGACCTTAGGCACCCAAAATAGTGTTAACCATAAGTGTGTGTTTTCGTCTATACTTCACTCTACGTTCCCTTGGAACATAGAGCGTCGCGACGTTATATCACAATTGTAGTCAAATAACAAGGTTTCAATACAATGGCCGTAACAATTAAAACCCCTGAAGACATCGCGCATATGCGCGTTGCTGGTAAGCTCGCGGGTGAGGTACTTGAGATGATAGCGCCTCATGTGAAGCCCGGGATTAGCACCGAAGAACTTGACCAAATCTGCCATGACTATATCGTCAATGTTCAAAAGGCTATTCCGGCACCGCTTAACTATCGTGGTTTCCCTAAATCCATTTGCACCTCGATTAATCATCAAGTTTGCCACGGCATTCCTGGCTCAAGGAAACTCAAAGATAATGACATTATCAACATTGATATCACCGTGATAAAAGATGGTTTTCATGGCGATACCAGCCAAATGTTCCTACTAGACAAGGCCTCTATTCTGGCTAAGCGCTTATGCCAAGTTGCCAGAGAATGCTTATTCATTGGCATTGATAAAGTCAAACCAGGCACACGTCTTGGCGATATCGGTGAGGCCATTCAACAGTATGCTGAAAAACAACGCTTTAGCGTCGTGCGCGAATATTGCGGTCACGGTATCGGTCGTATATTTCACGAAGATCCCCAAGTATTACATTACGGTAAGGCCGGTACGGGTATGGCCCTAGTTGCTGGCATGACTTTCACCATTGAACCTATGATCAATGCCGGGAAAGCTGGCGTTAAATTATTAGGCGATGATTGGACTGTTGTGACAAAAGACCATAGTTTATCTGCTCAGTGGGAACACACGCTTTTGGTCACTGACGATGGTTGTGAAATCCTAACACTACGCGAACATGAGCAGGTGCCCTAGTGACACAAACGCGATTCTCGCGAGTTGAACAGTTACTTCAACGACAGTTCGGCGCGGATTTCCTGGCTCTCTATGATGAAAGTGAAGAACACTTAGGACATGCGGGTGCAATGCATGGCGCAAGCCATTATGAGGTAAGGCTTTCACGAAGCGCCCTGCAATCATATGGCAGTTTAATTATCTTGCATCGCAAAGTGTATCAAACCCTTGCTGATTTCATACCTCACGAAATCCATGCATTGCGCATTACTTTGGTATAAGTTTTAAATGATATGAGGGATTATTCCTATGAATGTTGCAGAGTTATTTGTCAAATGCCTTGAGAATGAGGGTGTTACAACCATCTTTGGGATTCCAGGCGAAGAAAATCTGGATGTGATGGATGCGTTACTTGATAGTAAAATTCGCTTTATTACGACACGCCACGAACAAGGCGCTGCATTCATGGCTGATGTGTATGGTCGGCTCACCGGTAAAGCCGGTGTGTGCTTAGCGACATTAGGGCCTGGCGCCACGAATTTAATTACGGGTGTTGCCGATGCCCAGCTTGACAGAGCCCCGCTTGTGGCTATTGCCGGCCAAGCTGGTACAACACGCTTACACAAAGAAAGTCATCAAGTCTTAAACTTAGTGAATATGTTTACCCCGATTACTAAATACAGTGCCCAGATTTTAGAACCAACCATTGTTGCAGAAATCACACGTAAAGCCTTCAAAGTGGCGCAAACCGAAAAACCAGGTGCAACTTTCATCGATTTACCCGAAAATATTGCTGCCATGGATGCCGGCGATAAAGTCCCATTAAAAGCACAAGCACCAACGCTACCGACTCCTTCCATTGAAAAAATTTACCAAGCTGCTGATATTATCACGAAGGCTAAAGCCCCGCTTATTCTTGCAGGCAATGGTGTTATCCGCACACATGCAAGTGATGCACTCGTTGCCTTCGCAGAAAAATTAAATATCCCTGTGGCTAATACATTTATGGCAAAAGGTATTATTCCATTTAAACATCCTTTGAGCCTTGGCACTGTCGGTTTACAAGCGCATGATCTTGTTGGCTGTGCCTTTGATAAAACCGATGTTATCATTTGTGTCGGCTTTGATATGGTGGAATACCATCCATATTTATGGCATGCCGATACATCCAAAAAGATTATTCATATCGACGCTTCGCCTGCTGAAGTAGATGAATATTATATTTTAGCTTGTGGTATTGTAGGTAATGTCAGCGAAACCTTAAATATCCTTGCGCAACAAGTTTCTAAAGTGAATACTGAAACACAACAAGCCCTGCGCCAGCGCATCACTCAAGAAATCGAAGCGCATGCAAATGACACCAGTTTTCCCATCAAGCCTCAAAAAATTGTTTGGGACTTACGTCAAGCACTTAAAGATGAAGATATTTGTATCAGCGATGTAGGCGCACACAAAATGTGGATGGCACGTATGTATCAAGCCAATTTGCCGAATACTTGCATTATCTCCAACGGTTTTGCTTCTATGGGCATTGCTATACCAGGCGCTATCAGTGCAAAACTCGTGCATCCTGACAGAACCATTGTGGCTGTAACCGGTGATGCTGGCTTTTTAATGAATTGCCAGGAAATAGAAACTGCCATGAGGATAAATACGCCCATTATTATTGTTATCTGGAATGACAGTGAGTATGGTCTCATTAAATGGAAACAATTAATGCATTTTGGCAGGGAAAGTCATATCGATTTTAAAAACCCTGATTTTGTTCAGTTTGCACAAAGCTTTGGCGCTAAAGGTTATCGTGTCAATAGTGCTGCTGAGCTTGTGCCAACGATTCAGCAAGCCATCCGTGATAATACGGTGGTGATTATCGATGTACCTGTTGATTACAGTGAAAATATGAAATTAACAGAACAGTTACAAAACTTAGAATGTCCCATTGCATAGGAGATTTGTGATGACAGTACCTCATTTTTCTTGTTTAGTCGCAGACAAGCAACACACCGAGGAATCCATGGACGTGATTGCTCCTTTTGATAGACACCTCATTGCAACCGTTGAGCGCGCAAATGCGGCCATGATTGAACAAGCACTATCGCAAGCGCATCAGCTATTTACCCAAAGGCATAGCTGGTTGCCGCTTACAGAACGCATTCAAATACTCGAGCGCGTTGCTACGCTCATGACCGAACGCGTTGAGGAATTAGCATTAGAAGCAGCCCGTGAAGGCGGCAAACCACTGATAGACTCACGCGTAGAAGCCCATCGTGCCATAGATGGCATCAGGCTTTGTATCGACACACTTCGTACCGAGCAAGGGCATGTCATACCCATGCGAAGTACAAGCTCAGCCGCTAATCGCATCGCTTTCACACAAAAAGAACCTATCGGTGTCGTCGTTGCCGTGAGTGCCTTTAATCACCCGCTAAACTTAATTGTTCATCAAGTTGCTGCCGCTGTCGCTGTGGGTTGTCCAGTTATCGTTAAACCCGCAAGCGATACCCCACTCTCTTGTTTACGTTTAGTTACACTCTTTCATGAAGCCGGCCTTCCCGTAGCTTGGTGTCAAGCCCTTATTATTAGTGATAACGCCTTAGCGACCAAACTCGTTGCTGACTCCAGAGTCGCCTTTTTAAGCTTTATCGGTAGCGCACGCGTGGGCTGGTATTTACGTTCACAACTTGCACAAGGCACGCGTTGCTCACTTGAACACGGAGGCGTTGCTCCTGTCATTGTTGCCAAAGATGCGGATCTCGCCATCGCGATTCCAGCCTTAGTGAAGGGTGGTTTTTATCATGCTGGACAAGTATGCGTATCCGTACAACGCATTTTTGCTGACTGCAACATCGTTGACGCACTGACATCTGAATTAGTCAAACAAGCAAGCGCGTTAGTTGTAGGCGATCCTACCCTTGCCAACACCGAAGTTGGACCCTTGATTCGCCCACAAGAAGTGGATCGTGTTGACAGTTGGGTACAAGAAGCCATTCAAGCCGGTGCAAAACTTATGTGTGGTGGTAAACGCATCAGTGCGTTTTGCTATGAACCCACAGTATTGCTCAATCCGCCACAAACGGCAAAAGTAAGCCAAGAAGAAGTCTTTGGCCCAGTGGTATGTGTTTATGCTTATGAAGATATCGATGAGGCTATCCGTCTTGCCAACGACTTACCCGTTGCATTTCAAGCAGCTGTCTTTACGCAAAATATTGATACCGCCCTACATGTGTATGAGTATATGCAAGCATCCGCCGTTATGGTCAACGATCACACTGCATTTCGTGTAGACGGTATGCCCTTTGCTGGACTTAAACATTCAGGTTTAGGTGTAGGCGGCATTCCTTACACGATGCACGATATGCAAATAGAGAAAATGTTGGTGATTAAATCCAAAGCCATTATGTAAATGGCTATGGTGCACTAGCAACCATCATTTGTTTTAATAAAATCGAACCGGTGCGGATATTGCCGCGTAAGTCGACATCATTAGCAATCGCGATGATGTCGCGATACAACTCGCGTAAATGCCCTGCTAGCGTAATCTCCGAAACAGGATGTACAATTTTACCTGCTTTCACTAAAAAACCACTGGCGCCACGCGAGTAATCACCTGTAATTAAATTCACACCCTGTCCCATTACGTCGGTAATCACTAAACCATCATCCATATCTGCTATCAATGTCGGTAAATCTGGTTGTGGTTTACTACTTTGTACCGTGACATTATGAATGCCGCCTGCATTACCTGTCGTTTCTAAACCTAATTTACGTGCAGAATAACTGCCTAATACATAACGTGCGACACGACCTTCCTCAATCAGCATTTGCTCTTGCGTCGCAACACCTTCAGCATCAAACGGTGCACTGCCGACAGCACCTAACAAATGTGGCTGTTCTAATAGGCTAATTTCTGTTGGCAGCACCGCTTGACCTAGACTATCAACTAAAAATGACATGCGCTTATATAAGCTACTACCATATAAAGCACTGATAAGGTGTGATAAGAAACCACGCGCCACTTCCGGCAATAAAATCACTGGATAATGGCCTGTTTTAATAGGTTTAGGTGATAATCGTTTTACTGCTTTATCCGCAGCAAGCTTGGCTAATAAGGCAAAATCTCCTAATTTTTTTGGATCTCTTGCAAGCGCATAATCGTAGTCACGCTCCATCTGCCCGTCAGCACCTGCGATTAAACAAACAGATAAGCTATGTATACTTGAAGGATAGCTACCAATAAATCCTTGGCTATCGCCGTAGGTAAACAATTGCTGAGTCGTGCTTACACTGGCACCTTCTGAATTGACAATGCGTGAATCATACGCAAGACCTTGCGCTTCTGCTTCAGTTGCTTGTGAAATCGCTTGTTCTGGCGTGATTTGCCATGGCGTGTGCAAATGCAAATCTGAGTAAGCAAAGGCTTGTTTAGCTTTATCTGGCAAACCATTAGCCGCATCAGCCTCACAAAACTGTGCCATGGTCCAGGCTTTTTCAACCGTTGCGCGAATCGAGGCTGGCGTTAAATCTGTGCTTGTTGCTGTACCACATTGCTTGCCATGATAAAGCGTCACACTTAAACCTTGATCGCGCCTAAAACTCACTTTATCAACATCGCCTAAACGCACATCCACATCAAAACCTTCAGAAAATTGGATCTCCGCAGAAGCTTCGCTGCTACCCAGTTTTTTTGCTTGCATTAAAACATCGTTGATAAGCGCATGCTGTGGCGCCATCATGGGCGTCATATCACTTAAGGTATGTATCGTTTTCGTTGTCAACACTAGGCCCCTTCCATTAATTTACTCTCGCGCATACCGCCGGTGCTAATAATGACGTATTCTGCCTTATCTCGTAGCTCGACAAGATTACGTGCACCTGAATAGGTAAGTCCTGAACGAATGGCTGCAACAATATCAGCAACAACATCTTCTGTATGTCCTTGATACGCAATTTGAATCGCACGCCCCTCAGCGGCGATGCCTTGTTTCATACCACCTTTATGAATCTCTTGCGCCATATTAGATGACATACCATACATAATTTTATATTTCTCGCCTTTGACATCGAATACCTCACCAGGTGCCGCTGACGTGCCGGCAAGCATGCGCCCGAGTGTCACTGCACTTGCACCAAAAGCCAGCGCTTTCACAATATCCCCTGGCGTCGTGAAACCGCCATCGCCTAAGACTGGCACATCATAAGGTGCACACACCTCATAAGCATCCGCAATCGATTGCAAGGTTGCAACACCGTGGCCTGTTTGTGTACGTGTTGTGCAACAAGAGCCACCACCAATACCCATACGCACAGCATCGGCACCTGCTTCCACAGCTCGCTTAGCCGCCGCACCGGTCGCTAAATTACCAAAAATAACTTCGACATCAGCGTAATGTTGCTTAATATATGTCAACATTTTGTAAGCATGTGCTGCATCGCCATGGGCAATATCGACAAGCAAGGCATTAGGATTGACCTTATCGACTAGCGCATCTACGAGCGCATAATCCTCTGCTTTAACGCCAATGGACGGGATCAAGATAGCATTCGGCTGCTGCTGGCGAAACGTCTGACATTTGTGAATGATCTTGTGATGTGACATAAAGCGATGCAATAAGCCCACACTACCGGTATTGGCCATTGCACTTAACATGCCGCCACTGGTCACCGTACTCATATTAGTTGCACAAACAGGATGCGCAATGCTCAGTTGTTTAGTTAGCTTGGTTGTAAGGTCCGTGTCTAATCGGCTTTCCACCTCACTATACTGGGGTACCAATAAGACATCGTGAAATGATAAGGCTTGCGGGTTAACTAATTGCGCCATAAGGCTCTCCCTTCATAATTAAAGATCAAAATCTTCGCCTAAATAGACGTCGCGTACCTGCTGATTGGAAAGAATAGTTTCGGCATTACCCGAACAAATAATTTGACCTTCGTTAACAATATAAGCACGCTCACAAATATCTAGCGTTTCACGTACATTATGGTCGGTAATTAAAATACCGATACCTCTGTCGCGTAAATGCGAAATAATCCGTTTAATATCAATCACTGAAATGGGATCCACGCCCGCAAAAGGCTCATCCAGTAGGATAAACTGAGGATCAGCGGCAAGGGCTCTTGCAATTTCCACCCGTCTTCGCTCCCCACCTGATAAGCTCATACCCATGGCATCATGTAAGTGTTGAATATGAAACTCATGTAGCAAATTATCTAAGATTTGCGAGCGCTCGGTTTGTGTTAACTCTTTACGTAACTGCAAAATAGCCATAACATTGTCAGCCACACTCAATTTGCGAAAGACGGAAGCCTCCTGCGGTAGATAACCTAAACCCAATTTGGCACGTTCATGAATACTCAACGACGTAATCTCATTATCATCAAGGTAAATGCGCCCATCGTCACTTCGCACTAAACCTACGATCATATAGAAGCTGGTGGTTTTGCCTGCACCATTGGGTCCTAATAGTCCTACAATTTCACCCTGAGTAATGTGAATCGAAACATCTTTCACAACCCGGCGTTTCTTATAGGATTTAGACAAATGTTCTGCACGTAATGTCGTCATTGTGAATTTCCACTACTATTTAATTCATTAGGATCGATAACAAACAATGTTTTTGCCGGCGCATTTGTATCATCTTGAACCGTGACTAGCACTTTATTATTTAAATCATATTGCAAATGTGGACCATCAACTTGATTATGTCCCTGGGTCACATGCGCACTCCCGATAAGCTCAACAACATGCTGAGGTGGATAATACTTCATCACCAGTGCATAGGCATCTAAGACTGGCTTATTCACATCTGTTTGAGTTTGATAATGCGCTAACAACCCAGGATGACCATAAGCCGTTAATAATACTGCCTTACCATTAACACTGTGAACCGTAAGCTTATCCGCCGTGACATGTGTCGTGCCCCTATCAACTTTGACATCGCCGATGTATACACTGTCACCCGTTAGCTTATCAACTTGAGCCGACTTTGCGCTAATATACATGGTGGCTTGCGCGTCAGAGGGCAAGGCCCATGACAATTGCCAGTTGAACGCTACCATGAGCAGCGCACAAAAACTAATTATCGCCCGCAGCATTAACATCATAAACCCCTTGTGCTCGACTCAGTAGGTCAACACGTTTTTCTTTAAGGAATGCCCGCATACCAATGGAATGGACTTCTAATCCCGGTTGAATCACCGTCACAGGTGCATGCGTGTCAGCAATATTCTCTGAAGGCACCACACGCATGCGACTCGTTAAAATGGTCATTTCCTTATTTTGTGCGCTACTTGGTTGGTGTAATACGACCTGATTCCAGAGCCAAGCATACTTATTGTTTTCAATGGTTTTGCCATGGAGCGCCGTAATTTGCCATGGTGCTTGAGGCGGCACATCCGTGGAATAGACGGTAATATGCGGTGCTTTTAATAAGACCGTATCGTCTGATGGTATATGTATCACTTTAGGTGAAAGCAATTGATGTAATAATTGCCCTTGTTCATTGAATTCTAACGCCACAACATCTGTGAGATAATAATCGGGAATTTTATCACTATAGCGTTCTTCTTGTGTTTTGGGTGATGTTACCTTAATTAACCAAGCTGAATAGGCAAAAGCAATAAATAAAACAAGCAAAGTTGCCACGTGGCGAAGTGATAACCACTTAAGCCAGGCGCGACTTTGGTAATTATGCATCGCTTACCTCGAAAAATGCTGTAAGCGAAGCTAATTTTTGCTGGACCGTTAAAATAAAATCGCAGGCTTCGCGCACAGCGCCATCGCCTGCAGAAGCACGTGTTACATAATGTGCCGCAGTGCGGATACGACTATGCGCATTAGCTGGCGCTAATGCCAAACCAACAGATTGCATACAAGCTAAATCAGGTAAATCATCACCCATGTAAGCAACTTGGTGCGCTGCTATATTCAGTGATTTTTGTAGCTGTTGTAAGGTAAACCATTTATCTTGACAGGCTTGATATACATAATCAATGCCGAGCTCATCCATGCGCTTAGTCACAATGGCGGATTGTCGACCCGTGATAATTGCAGTAATAATGCCTGCTTTTTTAAGTAGCTGCACGCCAAGCCCATCGTGAACGTGAAATGCCTTGGTTTCAACACCTTGGCTGTTATAGTAAATACGACCATCTGAAAAAACCCCATCCACATCAAATGCGACCAAGCGAATGGCTTCGGTGCGGGTGTTTAAATCCACCATTATCTCACACCTGCACGCAACAAATGATGAATATGAATGATGCCAACAACGCAATTTTCAGCATTCAGCACTACAAGACTGGTAATTTTAAAAGCTTCCATTATTTGCAACGCTTGTGTTGCTAACGTTGTATCTGTGGTTGTCTTAGGATGTGTGTGCATCACCGTTTCAATGACAGTATTTTTTATATCAACATCTTGATCCAGCGTTCGACGCAAATCACCATCTGTGAAAATACCAAGTAAATGGCCAACATCGTCAAGCACTGTCGTCATACCAAGACCCTGGCGACTCATTTCCCATAATGCATCGCTCAAACGCGTGTTGAGCACAACTTTAGGTAGTGCATCCCCCTTACTCATTAAATCACCGACTTTTAATAACTGTCGACCCAAACTACCGCCTGGGTGGGCAAATGCAAAACCTTCAGCGGTAAAACCGCGTAATTCAAGCAAGCTTAGCGCGAGCGCATCGCCCATAGCAAGCGCTGTTGTGGTGCTTGTAGTTGGCGCTAAACCTAAGGGACAAGCCTCTCGTGTCACGGATACGTCAAGGTGATAATTCGCATACCTTGCAATGGTTGAATCCGTTGCACCGGTTAAGGCAACTATAGGTACTTTAAGGTGCGCCAATGCTGGTAACAGCACGAGTAATTCCGGTGTTTCACCCGAATAAGAAATGATAACAACTGCATCTTGTGTTGTTATCATACCGGTATCGCCATGACTTGCTTCTGCTGGGTGAATATAAAAAGCAGGGCTGCCGGTGCTAGCTAAGGTCGCCGCTACTTTCCGCGCAATATGACCTGATTTACCAACGCCCATCACAATGATCCGGCCTTGCACATTCAAAAGACATTGACACGCATCCACAAAACTTGCATCAATGCGTGCCGCCAGCGCTTGAACAGCTTCCGCTTCTGTCTGTACCACATGCTTAGCAAGGGCACAAACGTCTGTATGCGGTTTAGGTTTGAGTGATAAATTAGGCATTATTACTGCTGGTCACCTTCGTATTCGCGGTTTCTTTTTTCTTTAACATATTGTGTAAGGATAAACTCACTTTGTCTGCTAGGCGTCGCCACAGATTACCTTTGGGATCAGCACTCAATGCAACTAGCGGTTGTATTAACAAAGGTTTACCATCAAGAGTGACATCCACTTGGCCTAACACTTGACCTTGGGCAATCGGTGCAAAAATAGGTTGCTGTATGTTTGCAGCTGCGGAAAGCTTATTATATTGACCGATAGGTACCGTCACAAATAAGGGTTTTGTAAGACCAATGGATACATTTGCATCCTGGCCCTGCCAAACGCGTGCTTGCGTCATCGCTTGATTAGCGCCATAAAGTTGATAGGTCTTATAAAAGCGATAACCATAAGTAAACAAGGCAATACTATCATTGACGCGTGCCGGCTCTGTTGGTTCACCCATCACTACGCTAATAAGACGCATGCCGTTTTGTTTAGCTGATGCCACTAAACAATAGCCCGCTGCATCCGTATGACCGGTTTTAAGACCATCGGCATACTGATAACGCCACAACAAACGGTTACGATTAGGCTGTTTAATATTATTGTAAACAAAGTCTTTTTCTGAAAACATTGGATAGTATTGGGGATAATCATGAATAATATGGTTTGCTAATATAGCAAAATCGTGTGCAGATGAATAATGATCGGGTGCCGGCAAACCATTGCAATCAGAAAAATGACTATTTTTAAGCCCTAAACTCTTGGCTTCTTGATTCATGAGGCTCACAAAAGCATCTTCACTGCCGGCTACATATTCTGCCAGTGCAATTGCAGAATCATTACCTGAAGCAACAATAACGCCTTGTAGTAAGTCATTGAATGGCACCGTATCGCCAACCTTCACAAACATCTTAGAACCGCCGGTACGCCACGCTTTCTCGCTAATAGGCACCTGATCTGTTAAATGAACTTGGCCATTTTTTAAAGCGCCAAAAACCACATATAAAGTCATAAGTTTCGTCAAACTGGCAGGCGGTAAACGCAAATCAGGATTATTCGAGGCGATGACAACACCACTATCTGCATCCATCAAAATAAAGGACTTAGCTGTCACCTCCGGTGCCGACGGAATGATAATCGCACGATTGCCCGTCACCTGCTGCGCAGCAGGTGCAGGTGCCAATGAATTCATAGCATCTAATGTGGTATCCGCATAAGATGCTGTTGCACTGGCTAGCAAGCCCGCAGTGGCCAAAGCTATCCATAAAGACCTCAAATCGCGTCGTGCCATATTAAGAAACCTCTTCTTGTTTACGTAAAAAGGCGGGAATATCCAAGTAATCTAAATCCTGCTGTTGTGAACTTGTATGACTTGATTGCGCGCGACTCGCAGGCGCTTGTTTACGTAACACCGCAGGACGCTCAAAACGTTGATAATCAATCGCGCCTGTTTCTGCTTGACGTAACTGTCCCGGCCTTAAAGGTGTTGCTGCTACAACAGGTGCTTCAGGCTCTACTCGCCCTAAGCCTGTCGCAACTACGGTAACGCGCATTTCGTCGCCCATGTCGGGATCGATAACAGTACCCACAACAACCGTTGCATTATCTGAAGTAAAGCACTTAACCGCCTCACCCACTTCCTCAAATTCACCGATGGACATATTGAGGCCAGCTGTGATATTAACCAAGACCCCTTTTGCACCCACCAAATTAATATCTTCAAGCAAGGGACTCGCAATAGCTGCTTCCGCTGCATCGCGCGCACGGTTTTCACCTGAAGCAATACCCGTACCCATCATTGCCATACCCATTTCCGCCATCACGGTACGCACGTCAGCAAAGTCAACGTTAATAAGTCCAGGACGCGTAATTAACTCGGCAATACCTTGAACCGCACCATGCAATACATTGTTTGCAGCTTTAAATGCGTTGAGCAAGGTCATATTTTTACCAAGCACGCTCAATAATTTGTTATTCGGGATAGTAATCAACGAATCGACATATTGACCAAGCGACTGCATGCCTTGCTCTGCAATATGCAGTCTGGCTTTACCTTCAAACGCAAAAGGTTTAGTGACAACTGCAACCGTTAAAATCCCCATATCTTTCGCAAGTTTAGCAATAACAGGTGCAGCACCAGTACCTGTACCGCCGCCCATACCTGCTGTAATGAAAATCATGTCGGTATCGGCTAAAAATACACGCAGCTTTTCTAAATCTTCTTCTGCTGCTTGTCTACCAATATCAGGGTTTGCACCGGCACCCAAACCTTTGGTAATTTGCTCACCGAGTTGCATTGTAGGCGCTGAGGAGCGACGCAGCACTTGCGCATCGGTGTTTGCAACGAGAAATTCGACGCCTTCAAAAGCTTCGGACATCATATGTTCAACTGCATTGCCGCCACCGCCGCCAACCCCAATCACTTTGATACGGGCTTGATGCCTATTATCTATCATTGCTGACATAAAACTGACTCCTCAAAAAACTAAAACTGACCTTGAAACCACTGACGCATCCGCCCAAATAACCCCTTTGTCTCACGTGGCGCATGCTGTGAACCACTATGCTGATGCTTTAAACCATAATGCAGCAAACCAACGCCCGTGGCATAAATAGGATCGCTCACGATAGCTTGAATACCCTCAGTATGCAAAGGCACGCCTAAACGTACAGGCACTTGCAAACAATCTTCCGCCAACGCAATCAAACCTGGCATTTTAGCAGAACCGCCTGTTAACACGACACCCGCAGAGATAAGCTCAAAAACACCCGCGCGAATCAACTCAGCTTGTACAAGCGCTAATAATTCTTCATAGCGTGGTTCGACAACTTGCGCGAGCATACGCCGACTAATTTGTTTACTGAGTCTTTCCATGGCTGGAAGCGCTGGTAAAAACTCATCGGCATCGTCACCGAGCTTTGCCTCAGTACATGCATATTGACGCTTTAATTCTTCTGCAATCGGCGTTGGAATACGCAAAGCAACCGCCACATCATTCGTCACTTGATCGCCCGCAATCGGTATAACCGCTGTATGGACAATGGCCCCGTCGACATAGACTGCAATATCACATGTACCGCCGCCCATATCAACAAGCGCCACCCCTAATTCTTTTTCATCATCCGTTAACACAGCATAACTTGAAGCAACTTGTTCTAAAATAATATCCGCAACATCTAAGCCACAACGCTCAACGCATTTAATAATATTTTGTGCAGCGCTTACAGAGCCCACGACCATATGTACGCGTGATTCAAGTCGTACGCCAGACATCCCGATCGGTTCACGAATACCACGTTGGCTGTCAATAATAAATTCTTGTGGTAATACGTGTAGAATTTGTTGATCCGCTGGGATAGCCACCGCTTTTGCCGCATCCAGCACGCGCTCAATATCAACTTCTGTAACTTCTTGTGCTTTAATCGCCACAATACCATGCGAATTTAAGCCCTGGATGTGATTACCCGCAATACCTGTGTATGCCGAATGAATGCGATAACCCGTCATGAGTTCCGCTTCTTCTACTGCACGTTGAATCGATGCAATGGTTGCATCAATGTGCACAACGACACCTCGTTTCAAGCCTTTTGACGGATGTGAACCAAAGCCCACAATCTCAAGCTTTCCATCTTCATGAATCTCACCAACCACTGCGGCAATTTTTGAATTGCCAATATCCAATGCAACTAGGATATTTTTTTCACGACGTTTTGCCATGGATGATCCTTAACTCTCACATCTAAATGAACCTAACTTACAACCCTAGGTACTCGCCCAACGCACAGCCATGCCGTGATTGTAACGTAAATCCACATACACCGCTTTGTTATTGTTATTTGCAAAAACTTGAGGGTAAACTTTCACAAAACGCACCAAACGCTCATGCATCTGGGTCCGCCCTAATTTGAGTATCATACCATTGGATAAGCGTAAATCCCACGATAATCTTTCAGATAAACGCACCGCGGTGATAGTCAGTGGTAAAGGCGCAAGCTCAGTCACAAATCGTAGATACGCTTGAGTCATGCGCAAAACCTCAGTCGGCGGCCCATATAAATGGGGTAAGTCAGGGATACTGTCCGTTGTGGCTGGCGTAAAAATAATACCGTCGGCGGTGACTAAGTCATTCAGGTTCCACCTGGCTAAAGGCACACGCTCATACAAATGGATCACAATACGCCCCGGCCATTGCCTTGACACATCCACCATGGCAACCCAAGGCAAGGCTTGTAATGCAGTTTTAATATGTCCCAAATTGGTACCAAAAAAGCCATTGTCGACTAAGGGGTTCACGGTACTCACAATACTTTGTTGATCGATATGAAGGCCAGGGTCGTAAACCCGCACAGCTGTGATAGGAAAAAGCACGGTGACATGGAGGTAAAACATGATGATGATTGCAAAAAGCGCTGCCAATGGCCACATAAAGCGACGGCAAAACGACCAAGAATGATTGGCAACGAGCCCAGGCGTGACTCGCCTCGACACTTGCATTTTAGTCCGAGACTTGGTTTTTTTCGTAAATACGCGCATGTGGAAGCTTCCATGCAATCGAAAAAAGGGTGGAAGTGGTGCCCGGGGCCGGAGTCGAACCGGCACGGGATTTAAGTCCCGAGGGATTTTAAGTCCCTTGCGTCTACCTGTTTCGCCACCCGGGCATAATAACGCACATAAAACGTGGAGGCTGAGGCCGGAATCGAACCGGCGTACGCGGCTTTGCAGGCCGCTGCATGACCACTCTGCCACCCAGCCAATTGCATATCGGATGCGAATCTTGGGTGATTATCATCTGATGAAAAATCACTTTTGTATGCTTTATCAGAGCAACTTAGCTATGTGAACGCATAGAAAAGTGAAAAAATATTGGAGCGGGAAACGAGACTCGAACTCGCGACCCCAACCTTGGCAAGGTTGTGCTCTACCAACTGAGCTATTCCCGCAGACAGGTGCCTATTTTAGCGAAATGCGATCTGCTGTCAAGTATTATTTAAGAATTTGTTATTTGCAGAGGTGCGGCACGCTTTTGTAAGGGCACGGCACGCCGTGCCCTTACAGTTAGCATTATGTCTCTACAGTCAATATCGTTACCACCGGACCTCTATTTTTGGAATTCCGGCCATATCGTTACCACCGGACCTCTATTTTTGGAATTCCGGCCATATCGTTACCACCGGACCTCTATTTTTGGAATTCCGGCCATGCGGTTTTAAGGTAGATAACCATGGACCACAAGGTCATCACTGCTGCCGCATAAAGCAGGCCATAGCCCACCATTGCTAAGGTATGATAATTGGGTATGCTTTCGCTACGCCCCAACAATAACAAAGTGATCGCCAACATCTGTAAAACTGTCTTGCTTTTACCGAGAATGGACACTGCAATACTTGTGCGCTTACCAAGCTCTGCCATCCATTCACGCAAAGCGGATATCGCTATCTCTCGACCAGCAATCACTGCCGCAGGCACCGCAATATAAGGGAACTGATTCGCACCTACTAGCAAAATCAATGCAGTCACAACAATCAATTTATCCGCAACGGGATCTAAAAAAGCACCCAATCTTGAGGTTTGCGAAAGGCTTCTAGCAAGATAACCATCTAACCAATCCGTAAGCGCCGCAATGATAAAAATGATGGTTGTTAGCATTTGCGTAAAATGCCATGGTAGATAAAATAACACGACAAACAAAGGAATTAATACAATACGTGCTAACGTTAACATATTAGGAATATTCATGTAAAACACCACCCTGTTTAGCTTAAAGCACTTTAGCACACTGCGCTGCTGCACAGCAATGATTTGATCACGATAGGGATGTGCTGACCTGTGCTCTATGTCTTAATACATGATCCATTATCACTAAAGCGGCCATTGCATCCACAATAGGTACCGCACGTGGCAATACACAAGGGTCATGTCGACCTTTAGCAGCAAGTAAAATAGGCTCATGCGCTTTGTTTATGGTTTCTTGCGTTTTGCTGATAGTTGCCACGGGCTTAAAAGCAACACGAAAATAAATCGTTTCACCTGTGGAAATGCCACCGAGTGTTCCACCGGCATAATTCGTTTTGGTTGTTACGTGCTTATTTTTTACAACAAAGATATCATTATGCGCACTACCTAGCATCGAGACGCCTTCAAATCCACTACCCATATCAAAACCTTTGACTGCATTAATGCTAAGCATCGCTTTGCCTAAATCAGCTGATAATTTATCAAAAACCGGCTCACCTAAGCCTGGTGGCGCATGTCTTATCACGCCCTTAATAATGCCACCGATGGAATCACCTTGTTGTTGTACCTCTCCGATACGTTGGATCATCTTGCTGGCAACATCAGCATCAGGGCAACGCACCACATTACTTTCAATCGCATCCAGGGTCACTGCTTCATGGGGCATATCCGTACGAATCGTACCTACTTGTTCAACATAGCTAAGGATCTCTATCTGATAGTGCAATTTAAGATATTTTTTAGCGATAGCACCTGCAGCAACCCTTGCCAAGGTTTCTCTTGCACTTGCACGGCCGCTACCGCGAAAGTCACGCAAACCATACTTCATCTCGTAGGTAAAATCAGCATGCGAAGGACGATACACTTGCTTGAGCACATCATAATCTTCCGGACGTGCATCTTCATTGTAGGCCTGCAAAAGGATGGGGGTACCCGTGGTTTTACCCTCAAAAACACCTGAACAAATATGGATTCTATCCGCTTCTTTACGTGGCGTGGTAATTGCACTTTGCCCTGGTTTGCGTCTATCTAGCTCGGCTTGAATATCAAATTCCGTTATCTCAAGTCCAGGCGGACAACCGTCAATAATGACAGCCAAGGCCCCGCCATGCGATTCACCTGATGTTGTGATTCTAAAAAGCTGCCCGAAACTATTGCCTGACATACGATACCCCTTGCTATAGGCCATAAGTATACCTAAGCTTCTTTAAAATGCTATGTTTTATCTTGTGGCTTTGTCCGCTCAGGCGACACCCTGCATATACATCACGGAATGTCAGCTAAGCGACGCGAGGCGCATATAATTGACTATACTAAAAATAGTGTTAAGCTTGCTTCATGTAAGCGATAGCTTAAACCTCTTTTCTGTTTATGCCTAAGGAGACTTTCATGCGTATTAATTATACAGGCCATCAATTAGATAATAGCCAAGCATTGCGCGACTTCACTGATGAAAAATTTACAAAACTCTTACGCCATTTTGATAAAATTATCAGCATCGATGTCACCTTTGAAATGGAAAACAAATTTAATCATGTTGCTAAAGCAACTGTTCAAGCTGCAGGTAAAATATTTCATGCCGATGCTGACAGCAAGGCGGATATGTACTCGGCCGTTGACGCACTTGTTGACAAGCTTGACCGCCAATTGAAAGATCACCGTGGTAGACAAACGGAGCATCGCGAAAAAGAATACCGCGAAATCCATGATGAGGAACGCGAATAGAACTGTACCGCTATGTCCTTATTGACCGAATTACCTATCCAGTTTGATGTGAATGCTATTGCGCTTAAGCTCGTCGTTGAGAGTAAAAAGCGTGCGCTTGAGCGCATTAGTGAGCTCGCAGCAACCACCTATCGCATGGATGCAGATAACATTTATGAACACCTACTCGCAAGAGAACGCATGGGCGCCACCGGTTTAGGTGATGGTCTCGGCTTACCGCATTGTCGGCTTGACGAGGTGACAATTCCAACCATGGTGATTGTCACCTTAGCTGAACCTATCGAATACAGTGCCCAAGATCACAAACCGGTCGACTTATTGTGGACTTTGTTTGTACCAAGCTCCGCACACAATACCCATTTGCAAATCCTAGCAGCCATCGCTGCTTTTTTGCGTCAAACGCATTTAACCACAGCGCTTAGGCAAACGAGGGATCCTATGGTTGCTTATCAATTGATTGAAACAAATCTATGCCTACCAGCTTAGATGACACAGCCACACTCCATGGTGTATTTCTCGATGTATTGGGCCTTGGCGTCTTGTTAACCGGTGCCAGCGGCATCGGTAAAAGTGAGCTGGCACTAGGTCTCATTAATCGAGGACATCGCCTGATAGCCGATGATGCGGTTACTTTTAAACAAATCGACAAAGAAACCTTGATTGGCAGTTGTCCTCCACTGTTACAGGATTTTTTAGAAGTGCGCGGTCTCGGTATTTTAAATATTCGCGTTATGTACGGCGATAACGCTATCAAGCAAGAAAAACGCTTACAACTCATTGTGCACGTCGCGCTATTTTCCACTGAAGAACTTGCGCAGATGGACCGGCTTCAAGGGATGTACCGGCAACAAAGCATTTTGGATGTTGAAGTGCCCGAAGTCACTATACCGCTCGCGCCCGGTCGTAACATTGCTGTGCTCATTGAAACAGCTGTGCGCAATCAAGTACTTAAACAACACGGTTACCTTGCTACCGATGAATTTATTGCCAGACAAGAACAACTGCTGAATCCTTAACATACCTTTTGGGGCACGGCACGCCGTGCCGCTACAATTTAGTATCGTTATGACCGTGCCCTACGGTTAACATCGTGAGATCATCTCGTGATATAATGACTCTATCTCCCCCAATGAGGCACACACCGTGAGAATCGTCATCATCAGTGGTCGCTCTGGCTCTGGTAAATCCATCTGTCTTCATGCCTTAGAAGACGCTGGTTTTTATTGCCTCGATAATCTACCGGTGAGTTTACTCCCAGAGCTTATCAGCCACATGGGTG
This sequence comes from uncultured Legionellales bacterium, assembly GCA_945957175.1. Taxonomy (GTDB): domain Bacteria; phylum Pseudomonadota; class Gammaproteobacteria; order UBA1113; family UBA1113; genus CAMFJL01. Next base: position 57,603 of record CAMFJL010000006.1, on the reverse strand, counting down.
ATCACCACGAATCGCTTGCTTTGGGCATCGATGCACGAAATCTTCCCAAAGAATTAGCCAGCTTCTATCCCCTACTGACACAATTCAAAGAACAAAGCACCAGTTGTGAACTCGTTTATCTTGACGCCGATGATGCAACTCTCATGAAACGCTTTAGTGAAACCCGACGTAAGCATCCACTCACAAGTCCCAGCTTGTCATTATCTGAAGCTATCCGCGAAGAGCAGCGAATGCTTGCACCTATTGCAGAGCTTGCTGACGTTCGTATTGACACAACCCATTATTCTGTTCACGAATTACGTCAAGCTATTACCACGCGTGTTGGCGCTAAAAATCAAGGTTTATCTTTGCTCATTGAATCCTTTGGCTTTAAATTTGGTGTACCTGCAGATAGTGATTTCGTATTCGACGTGCGATGTCTTGCTAATCCCTATTGGCAAACCGCATTGCGCGGACATACAGGCCTAGACGCCCCAGTGATGGCATTTTTAGAAACAAAGCCCGAAACCAAAACCATGTTACAAGACATCACGAAGTTCTTAAAACACTGGATCCCGGAATTTATTCATAGCCATCGTAATTATTTAACGGTAGCCATCGGCTGCACTGGGGGTCAACATCGTTCAGTTTTTATAGCCGAAGCCCTGGCAAAACAGTTACGCATTGACTATCCTCAACTACAGGTACGTCACCGAGAGCTATAATGACTGTTCATGTTTTACTCGTCACCCACACAGATGTGGGACAAGCGCTGACGCAAGTTGTGCAAACCACATTCGGACAATTGCCCGCGCATTGGCAACTGATCGCCGTCAGTTACCAGCAGACACCTGAGCAAATGCACGCACAATTACAACAAAAACTAGACGCGCTCGCAAACCAAGACGGTGTCCTTATTTTGACAGATGTATTTGGTGCAACCCCTTGTAATATGGCACTTACCCTTAAATCATATGACAAGCTTCGTCTTATCAGCGGCGTCAATTTGCCGATGTTATTTAAGTTAGTCAATTATGCCGATTTACCTTTGGACGAACTGGCAGATAAAGCACTTATTGGCGGTCGTGAAGGCATTCGATTATGTTAAGCCAACCCATTACTATCATCAATCAATTAGGACTGCATGCCAGAGCCTCAGCTAAATGGGTCACCGTTGCCGGACAATTTAAAAGCCATATTGAGCTCTGCAAAGGTACACAGCGCATCAACGCCAAAAGTATCATGGGGGTTATGTTGCTCGCTGCCAGTCAAGGAACTGAACTCACGCTCATTATCGACGGTGAAGACGAACAAGAGGCCTTCAAGGCCTTACATGAACTGGTACAACAACGCTTTGGTGAGGCGGAGTAATCGCGCATGCCTGAATTGCCGGAAATCGAAACTGCGCGTCAAGGGCTTGCGCCACTGCTCATTGGCCAACAAATTAAACAAGTGATTGTTAGACAAGCGCAATTGCGTTGGCCCGTGGCCGAACACATTACCAAACGTCTACCCAAGGCTCGTATACTTGCTATTGACCGACGCAGTAAATATCTTATCTTGGAAACAACTCAAGGCAAGCTTATTTGGCACTTTGGCATGTCCGGCACGCTTCGGGTACTTCCCCACTCGCTCCCGCCACAGAAACATGATCATATTGACTGGTTGTTAGATAATGGTCAGTGTCTACGTTACACCGATCCGAGACGTTTTGGCTGTTTGTTATGGCATGAAAGTCCTCTGGCCGTAAAACTGTTAGCAAGCTTAGGGCCAGAACCTTTAACGGATGCTTTTCATGGGGATTATTTATGGCAGATTTGCCAAGGTCGTCATCGTGCCATTAAGCTTGTTATCATGGATAGTCATATCGTCGTTGGCGTTGGTAATATCTATGCGAATGAAAGTTTATTTGCCGCAGGTATTCATCCGAAAACCCCCGCAACCCAGCTTAGCAAAGATGCCTGCGCTAAACTCTGTTATCACATCAAAACCTTACTAACCAAGGCCATTGCCATGGGCGGCACCACACTCAAAGACTTTAGTCAAGTCGATGGTAAACCTGGTTATTTTCAGCAAACGCTCCAGGTCTACGATAGAGCCACCCTTCCCTGCAGGATATGTCATACGCCGTTGATAGATTTACGCCTTAACCGGCGGGCGACGGTGTACTGCTCACAGTGTCAAGCGTTGGAGGCGGAGTAACTGAAGGATCCGTAGGCATAAAACGGCTAGCATTCGAACTAAGTGAAACAAAAGACTCTGTTTTTGTAGCAGTATCTGTGTCCTCGAGCAACACGTCATTAAATGACAAAATACCAATTAACTTCGGTGCTTTGCTATCGCTCATTGAAATATTGAGTAACTTTTTCTTCTGCTCTGAAGAAATCATAATATCTTCATAAGAGACCGCTTGAAGATTACCGTACTCAGAAATTTTTTGAAATAGCTCAGCTGCACTAGATGCAAGCAAAGCATTACCATCTAATTTAAGGATTTTGATCGAACTACCCGCTAGTAAATCTACAATAGCAAAAGCTTCTGCAACATCAAGATTACAAAAGCTCACATCTAGTACATCATCACTGTTTTTTCTTTGCATAAGCCCCGATATGGCATTAGCTTGTTTGACTTTGCCTATCTCCTGCAAGCGTTTAAGTAAACCTACAAGTACCACAATGATGGGCAATACATTTAATAAACGTTCGGCTGAATGCGCAGCATTCTTTTTATCCTTCTTATTGTTTTGATACATATCAATACTATCACAAAGAAGGCGATAACATAATGCTGTATATTCATCTCGCACCATGCTGGCGTCAACTTTATCTTTTAACAATCCTTTTATCTCTCTAAGAGAGCGGTCTATCAAAGAATCGAATAAGACCCTATTTTCAAGCTCAGAAATACTTCGATGAATCAAAGCTAATGAGCGCGGTACCTTATAGATAACGCCCTCAACTTTAATACCCTGACCACCTACTGAGACAGAAAAATAAGATGCGGCAATAAGCGATTCCAGCATATTTTTAAATTGAACTAAAGCTTTTACAATCGTTTGAGCGGGTCTCGTGAAATGGCTACCCATCGAGCTTGGACTTGCGGCCATAAATATACCTCTTCTTTTAGTTATTATAGGTTTTCATTGTTTGTTTCAATATTTGAGTTGAACAAATCATATACTATTTCTGTATCCATAGCAATACCTACTTCACGTTTGTCCTCGCTACGCAATGGTTTTACGACCCATCACTCGATCTTTAGCCATCTTCGCGCGCAAGGTAGAAGATGGCTTTACACGACCATGATCGCGGTCGTTTAACATAATCCAAAGAAGGCTTAAGCCGTTGCCACCACTTTTGTTGTATCCGTTAAATCAATAAGTTCACGTACAGCCACTGCATATTTCACAAACTCAGCGCTGCCTGCACCACGGATTTCTAATAAAATTCGCTGCCAACGATTCATTTGTAAGGGATATTTAGCAAGCCAGGTATCAACATCAAGTCCTGGATTCTCTTGCCAGGCATGCATGAAGTTGACAGCTAATTGTCGCTGTTGCGTATCAACATCATCCCTGAGCGCGGCTTTGGCCAGCGCATCCCAGTGGTTCTCTTCTGGTAAGCCTACAATCACGGTACGCAACCATGCTAAATCTAGTTTAGAACCTAACTCAAAATAGCATTTAGCAAAGCTCGCAGGTGCTAAATCGTACTCACGAGAAGCCGACATAATGTCAAGACCTGCGACCGATACACCGGTGACAGCAACCTCAACAGCTAAAGCATCCGGCACGCCAGAAGCGCTTAAGTAGGCAACATTATCATCATAAACTTCTTTGGCTGTGCCACCTAAAAGGTCTGGCAATGCTGCTTGTAGGCTTGATGCCCCTGACTGATACAGTGCAATGATGCTTTGAATATCTGATAAATCGCGATGATTACGGAGCAACCAACGCGTTGCTCGCCGAATGAGCCGGCTCATACCCAGCATCATTTTTTGCTGAACCTCAGTCGCCACTTGATAATCAAGTGCTTCTATCGCTTGCCAGGTATGGCCTACTGAAAATATTTCGTGCGCAATCGCATAAGCGCGGACAACTGCGCCCACGGATGCACTTGTTTCCTCTTGCATCCGCAGCACATAAGTCACACCCATTTTATTAATAATCACATTACTTAATTGAGTGGCAATGATGTCACGGCGAAGGCTATGCTGTTCCATGGCATCATGGAATTTTTTACGGATAATATCAGGAAATGCGGTACTGATAATCCCAGATAAATAGGTATCTTCAGGCACATCCGAATCAAGGATCGACTCTTTTAGCATCATTTTGCTATAGGACAGTAAGACGGCAAGCTCTGGCGCCGTCAAGCCCTTCTCTTGTACCTTTCGCTCGAGCAAGGTCTTATCATCGGGCAAATACTCAATGCTCCTATCAAGCTTCCCTTGGCTTTCAAGAAAGGCGATAAAGCGTACATACAAATCATGATTTTTAATGGCTTGTCTTAATGCAATATTAATCGCCTGTGTTTGCCAATAATTATTTTTGAGCACCAACGCTGCAACATCATCAGTCATATCCACCAACAATTGGTTACGTTGTTTAATGGTCATATCACCATTAGCAACAATGCCATTGAGTAAGATTTTTAAATTGACTTCATGATCGGAACAATCAACCCCGCCTGAGTTATCGATAAAGTCAGTAAAGATAAGTCCGCCTGCCAAAGCATATTCAATTCGGCCTAATTGCGTAAAGCCTAAATTACCACCTTCAACAACTACTTTCGTTCTAAGCTCACAGCCATTGATACGAATTGCATTGTTGGTTTTGTCACCCGCCTGCTCGTTAAGCTCATAACTCGCTTTAACAAAAGTACCAATACCACCATTCCAGAGTAAATCAACTTCCGCCATTAAAATCAGGCGAATGAGTTCATTCGGCTCTAAGCGATCGTTGCTGATGCCTAATAAAGACTGAATTTCTGGTGATAAATGAATGGATTTTGCCGAGCGTTTAAAGATACCACCACCTGCTGAAATCAAACTTATATCGTAATCTTCCCATGTAGAACGGGGTAAGTTAAAAATACGTTGTCTTTCTGCGAAGCTACGCTTAGCATCAGGATTGGGATCGATAAAAATATGCTGGTGATTGAATGCTGCCACAAGTTTAATATGCGGTGACATCAGCATGCCATTACCAAAAACATCGCCGGCCAAATCACCAATACCGATCACTGAAAAATCTTCTTGTTGGATATCGCGACCTAAATCACGAAAATGACGTTTAGCTGATTCCCATGCACCTCTTGCGGTAATGGCCATTTTTTTGTGGTCATATCCGGTCGCACCACCTGAAGCAAAAGCATCACCTAACCAAAAACCGTACGATTCAGCAACTTGATTCGCATAATCAGAAAAAGTGGCAGTTCCTTTATCCGCTGCAACTACCAAATAAGGATCATCCTCATCGTGACGCACAACATCAGCAGGTGGTACAAGTTTTCCGGCAACAAGATTATCGGTCAGATCTAATAAGCCCGAGATGAACGTTTGATAATTGCTCACAACTTCTTTCATCAACACATCACGATTGTCAGTTGGTGGTAATGCTTTAGGAATAAAACCGCCTTTTGCACCAGAAGGCACAATCACTGCGTTCTTGACCTTCTGAGCCTTCATGAGGCCTAACACTTCTGTGCGGAAATCTTCTTGCCTATCGGACCAGCGCAATCCGCCTCTTGCAACCTTTGAGCTACGCAGATGAATCCCTTCAACGCGTGGTGAATAAACCCAAACCTCAAACATTGGCTTGGGTAGTGGCATATCAGAAATTAAAGCAGGATCAAATTTGAAAGAAAGATAAGGTTTTGTCTCAGCAGTCTCCGTACGTTGATAATAATTTGTACGTACTGTTGCATTGATAAGTTCGATAAAACGCCTTAAAATTTTATCTTCATCCAAATTGCTTACACCATCTAAGGCTTCTAAAATATGATCCGTTATCTCTCGGATGGCAATCGTTCTATCTGTTTCAAAGTTTGGATTAAAACGTGCATTAAATAATTGAATCAGTTGTCGTGTAATCGTTGGATGCTTAGATAAAGTATCTTGAATATAACTTTGACTAAATGTAAAACCCACTTGTTTGAGATATTTTGCATACGCTCTCAATAAGGTAACTTCATAACAGTTAAGCGAAGAGCCTAGAATCAATCCATTAAAACCATCGTTTTCAACATCGCCATACCACGTTTTAGCAAAAGCTTCTTGAAAAATAGCCCGAACTTCATCAACATCAATATGTTTATTATCGCCTTGATAAGTAACAGAAAAATCGTTAATCCACGCAGCAAGCTGCTGATCTCGTACAATGCGATGCGGCTGCTCACTAAGCACTCTTAAGCCCATGTTCTCTAAAATAGGTAAAGCATCTGATAAAGGGATAGATTGTCCTAAATGAAATAACTTAAATCGTAAAATACCTTCTTTATCACCAAGGTATTTAAAGAAAGTCATGGCGAGCTGATCGCAGTTATTTAAGGTCTCAATATGTTCGATATCAAAAACAGCTGTTCGTGTAGAAAATTGCTCACGATAACCTGCTGGAAATGCCTTGTTGTAAACTTGAGCAAGCACAGTGCCTTTTTCTTCACCATAGAACTCTACTAAGTCTTCAAGTAATTTATCTTCCCAAGTTCTAGCGGCTTCAACCAGTTTCTCTTCAAGATCGCTAAAATCAAAATCCATCACTTTTTTAGGTTCAATTCTCGCAATGAAATGTATTCTTGCGAGAATTGACTCACCAAGATAGGTACTCACAAAATCAACGGTTTCTGCTTCCAGCGTCTCTTGAATGATTTTTTGCATGGTCAAACGAATATCTGAATCGTATTGGTCTTTGGGCATAAAGACCAAACAAGACAAGAAGCGCCCATAAATATCACGACGAACGAATAAACGAATACGTCTTCGTTCTTGTAAATGCAAAATACCCATGGATAGGCTTAATAGTTCTTCTTGACTTGCTTGAAATAAATCATCCCTTGGCAAGGTTTCAATGACATTGCGAAGTGCCTTACCTGCATGCCCACGAGGCGACAAATGCGAATCTTTAAGCACTTGCTGCACTTTAGCGCGCAATAAGGGGATGGTCTCTGAGTTGCTATTGTAAGCTGAAGAGGTATATAAACCCACAAAGCGATGTTCACCGATGACATTGGCATGTTTATCAAAGATTTTGACACCAATAATATCAATATTCACCGCACGATGAACGGTTGAAACCAAATTAGATTTAGCAATAATCAACAAATGCGCAGAGAGTGCAACCGCTTGTGCCTCAGGTGGCATATCTGAAAAATGCCGCGACATTTTTTCATTGGCCCTATCGTGTAAAACACCCAACCCCGTCTGCGGTACGACATTTAAAGCTTTGCTACCATTTTCAGCTTCTAATTGATATTCACGATAACCCAAAATAATAAAATGTTCAGCTAGCACCCATTCTAAAAAAGCAATCGATTCTTCAAGCTCATCTGCATCAATAGCCGGCGGGTGTTTTTTTAAATCCTTAACAACGTTGCGCATTTTCTCTGACATTGTTGGCCAATCATCAACAGCTGCACAAACATCGCTTAGCACGTGCAATAGACTGTGATATAAATCATCAAGCACTGCTGGATCAGTTTGCCTATCAATCTCGATAAAAACAATAGCCTCTTGGGTACTATTCGCAACTTTTTTACCTGCCGGATAAATATCAACAATGCGATGCTCTGCATCACGCTTCACTTGCACACCACCGGCGTGGAAAATAATGTGCGTTGTAATATGGCGACGAATCAATTCATTTTGAATTGAATCCACCAAAAACGGCCTATCTTGACATGATAAAGCAATGACGGTGTGCGTTGACTGCCAACCATTCTGCTCAAAATTAGGATTGAAAATTGACAAATGAATATCATGAACTTCACGCTCTTGCATGATTTGCCAGAAAGACAATAATGCACCTAACAAGTCCACCCTGTTACGTGCATGCAAATCTTCTGCAGATACAGATGCATAATAGTAAGGGATCAATTTAGCAATCAGATCGGCTTGCTCTTTTGATAATTTCTTATGGGCATGTTCAACTAATTCTTCTAATAATTCATGTCTCGATGTCATACGATTACTTCCTAATAAAAAATCATTGTGGTTCTTTTAAGAAACCACATCATCACGAAGATACACAGGGACTAACGTTTCAGCTTGGTGATAATCCCCTGCAAGCCAAGCTGCCTCAACTAAAGTGAGTAAGTCAATAAGCTCGCCCCAAAGTACGCCAGTGTGAGCACAGTTTGGCAATTGTGTGTGATACGTTTGCCACGCATCACCTGCAACAACGCTGGTTAAAGCAATATCATGCAGCACATCAATCGCGCTTAAACGCTCTGGCTGTTCGGCCACCATTATAGCACTATTACTTAAGAAATAGCGTCCCCAATAGATTGCGTGCATCCGTGCATCGCGCGCAACTGTCACTTGTTGACATGCATGCACACGAAATGCCGTTTGCGCAATCCATTGTAATGAGGACACGGCAACAATAGGGATTCGTTTCGCGAGACTTAAACCTTGGGCAGCACTGATACCCACCCGGAGTCCAGTAAAAGCACCTGGGCCTTGCGTCACGCCCAACAGATCAATATCGGCTAAGCGTATATGCGCTTTTGCTAAAAGTGCTGTTAAACTAGGTAATAAGTTTGTGGCTTGGGTACGATAGTCTTCATCAACATGCGTGATCCAATTGCTATCTGTTTTGATAGCCAAGGCCAATCCTTGCTGACAGGTATCAATACACAAGATATTCATCAGCAATGCTCCAAAAAATCAATGACCTTTGCTAAATCCCGCGTGCGGGTTTTAGGGGGTAAACTTCGAAGAAACATAGGCCCATAATCCCGCGCTAATAAACGCAAATCCGCTATCATCAACACGCCTTTATCTTGATAATCGCGAATAAGCCGACCCGCACCTTGCTTTAAAGTAATAACCGCTTGCGGTAATTGATGTGCTTCAAAGGGGTTTTTGCCTTGCTGACGTAAAGTCACGTTACGCGCTTGTAGAATCGGGTCATCCGGTGATGCAAAAGGCAACTTATCAATAATAACACAGGACAAGGCCTGACCACGTACATCCACACCTTCCCAAAAACTCTGAGTACCCAATAATATGGCATGTCCTGCTTCGCGAAAAGCCGATAGTAAATAATCTTTGCTACCCTCACCTTGAACAAATAAGGGATAAGGTAAATCTGCTTCACGAAGTAATAACGCTGCTTGCTGCAAGGCATAATGGCTTGTAAATAAGATAAACGTACGCCCTTTAGCTGCTTGAATCAACGCCATGCTAACTTTGATAAATGCAGGCAAAAATTGCTCGTGCTTCACATCGGGCAAACCACGCGGTATATACATCAATCCTTGCGTGGCATAATCAAACGGACTATTCAATTGTAAGGTTGTTGCATCTTCCAAACCAAGCTGTGCGGTAAAATGGCTAAAATTCTGTTCAACCGCAAGCGTCGCGGAAGTAAAAATCCAGGCGATTTGCTGTTCTGTCAAATACGGTTTAAGCACATCAGCTAAAACCAAAGGCGTATGATAAATAACAACAGCCTGTTGATGTGCTTCAAACCAATGAATTTGTGTACTCGGTGCCTGGCAGCATAGACTATCGACTAAGGCCATTAAGACACCGCCTTCCTGATAGCATTGCTCAAACACCTTGCTTCGACCTGCGACAAGGCCAAGCTCACGATTAAGTTCAGCAAGTGCTGACAGCAAAGTCGCAACCGGCGCTTGCCACTGTTGTAACAATACACTGCTGACGGCGCCGCGTTGACCTGCTGGCCCAAATACTGCGCGCAAGGTAGGTAAGGCCGCTAAGACCTGTTGGGCCGCGACACTTAAAGATGGTACATCGGGTAATTCTTTCAGTTGCGAAGCACATATACCATCGGCAAATTGCGCAATTTGTCGTGTGCTCATGTGTTTACTTAAGAATCGACTAGCGATATCAGGGACTTGATGTGCTTCATCTAGAATAATAGCCTTTACTTTCGGTAAAAGCTCACCTAAGCCCTCATCTTTAAGCGTTAAATCTGCAAATAATAAATGATGATTCACGACAACAATATCGGCATCCATAGCTTTACGTCTTGCCTTCACTAAGAAACATTGTTGGTAAAATTCACATTCTTGATTTAAACAATTATCTTTTGTGCTTACTGCGTAGTGAAATACGGAGTCCTGCTCATCGACATCTTGAATCTCTTGCTTTTCTCCCTGTTTAAGCGAGCTCAATCTTTGTCTTATTTTTTGCAAGGCCGAGAATTCTTTTTGTGTAAGAGCAGGATTTTGCAAATGCCTATCAATATGATGATGACATAAGTAATTATCACGGCCTTTTAATAAAGCAACTTTAATGGGTTTCGCCAAAGCTTGCTGGACTAGCGGTAAATCTCGCTTAAAAAGCTGATCTTGAAGATTTTTGGTGCCTGTGGAAATCACCACTTTCATACCCGATAACAAGGCGGGGACTAAATATGCGTAGGTCTTGCCTGTGCCCGTCCCTGCTTCAGCAACAAGATGGGTTCCTTGTTCCATCGCTTCGGCTATCGCCCCAGTCAATCGCGTTTGCGAAGAACGGGGCGCAAAACCTTCAATTGCCTGAGCTAACTTGCCTTCAGGTAAAAAATAATGCTCACAATCCTGACGCCATGTCGTTTTACTCTTCAAGATACTGCCGCTTACCTTGCACTTGCTGCCAATCATCCGCATCATCGGGCGCTGGTTTTTTCTTAGTGATATTTGGCCAAATAGCCGCATACTCTTGGTTTAAGGCAAGAAAAGCCTGTTGATCAGCTGGCAATTCATCTTCTGAAACAATCGCTTTAACCGGACATTCTGGCTCGCACAGTGCGCAATCAATACATTCATCAGGATTGATAACTAGCATGTTCGGACCTTCGTAGAAACAATCTACTGGGCACACTTCCACACAATCGGTATATTTACAGCGAATGCATTGTTCGGTAACAACAAATGTCATGGCAGTTTATCCTCGATGAATGACAAAGAAACCGGCACCACCATCGCGGTAGACATTCACTAACAAATCGCCTTTTTGCTGATTTGCAATTTGCCATAAATCGCCTAAATTCTTAGTCGCTTGCTGATTCACGGAAATAATCACATCATCAGGACGAAGACCTGCCTGCCAAGCTTGTGTCGTATCTTCAAGGTGAAGCACTTGAACGCCCTGCACATAACCAAAATTAGGCACTTGCGCGTCAAAATTTCGCATAATCACGCCATTAAAATAAGGATTACTGGCTTGTGTTGCTTGCTCATACTGTTTGGGATCCGCCGTCACTAAGCTTAATTTAACACTTTGACCTTTACGCTCAACAGTTAAATTCACTTTTGAACCTGAACGTAGCAAACCAATCGCATTACGCACTTGCCCTGCATTTTGTATAGGCGAATCATTAATCGTTGTAATAATGTCACCGACTTGTAATCCTGCTTTAGCAGCTGGAGAATCAGCAAGTACTTGGGTAATGACCGCACCTTGACTATTGCTTGCTTGGAAAGCAGTAGCAAGCTCTGGTGTCACAGTTTGCATCATAATACCTGCAACACCGCGCCCCAAGCTACCATATTTGATCAGCTGCGTCATAATATTTTCAGCCATATCGATAGGAATCGCAAAGCCAATACCAATATTCCCACCATCTGGTGCTAAAATTGCAGTGTTAATACCAACTAATTGGCCTTTCAAATCAACTAAGGCACCACCTGAATTACCTGGATTAATGGATGCATCGGTTTGAATAAAGTTTTCATACCCCTCAATACCCAAGTTATTTCGCTGCAATGCGCTCACAACACCTGAAGTGACAGTTTGGCTTAGGCCATAAGGATTACCAATGGCAACAACAAAATCACCCACTTCCAGCTTATTGGAATCTGCCATAGAAATAGCAGTCAACTTAGGTGCATTAATTTGTAGCACAGCAATGTCTGAAGCCACATCTTGCCCCACTAATTTAGCACGGTAACGGCCGCCATCGCTTAGCGTTACAGTAATGATTTGCGCTTGATCCGTTAAATGGGCATTGGTAAGTATGTACCCTTTCTTAGCATCAACGATCACACCTGAGCCAATACTTTCAAAACTTTTTCCTCGTTTTGACGGTGTACCACGCTGATCTGCGGGTTCTGAAAACGGATCGGTAGGCGCTGCAATACGCCCTTGCGTCGTAATATTCACAACTGCGGGCATAATCGGTTTTAACATGGGCGCAAGGCTTGGCACAGCTAAGCCGCTCACCGAGGCAGGTAATTCTGCCATCACGGGTTGTGCCGTCATCATTAGTCCCATGCCAAGCGCAGCAGATAAGCACTGAGTGAGATATCGGTATTTTAATGAGATCTTCATGAATTATCCTTGCCTCTTAGCATTTTCATGCTTTCAATAAATGTTAAACAATGCGGATTTTCGTTAATCACAATGGATGTTTTCGTATGCTCATCAACAAATACAATCGTAAAATCTGCATCACTATAGGGCCTGTCACCTGCAATCGACGTAATAGTTTGATGCATAACTGCACTACGATTACCCACATGCGTGACATCCGCACTAATTTTAATTTGATCAAAAAGACTTAAAGGTGCGCGATAATTGATATTCACATTCACCACATTCAGTGCAATCCCTGATGAAATTAAAAGAGATATCGGCTTTTCATACAATAACCATCGCGCTTCCTCATAAAACTCAAGGTAGCACGCATTATTGACATGTCCAAAGACATCCATGTGAAAACCCATCACGGTTTTTATAATGCTATTTGACATCGTGATATCCTTATGCGTGATTAGCCAGGGTGCACCATGGTCTCTGCCCTGACATGTTTGTCAAAATCAGCGGCCGAGAGAAAACCAAGCGCCACACAAGCTTCTTTCAAAGAACTTTGATCATGATACGCCTTTTTCGCAATCTGTGCTGCTTTATCATAGCCTATCACAGGGTTTAATGCGGTCACCAACATCAATGAATTATCAACATAATGTTTAAGCTGAGCCACATTGGCTTCAAGTCCTTCAACACAAAACTCGGTAAATGCCGCACACGCACCTGATAGTATATCAACACTGTGCATGAAATTATGAATCATCACTGGCTTATATACATTTAATTCAAAATTACCTTGTGAGCCAGCGATAGCAATCGCACTATCATTACCCATGACTTGCACACAGACCATCGTCATCGCTTCGCACTGCGTTGGATTGACTTTGCCAGGCATGATAGATGAACCCGGTTCATTTGCGGGTAATACCAATTCATTTAAACCACAACGAGGACCTGAGCCTAACCAACGAATATCATTGGCTATTTTCATAAGACTCGTGGCAATCGTACGCACCGCACCACTTGCAAACACCAAGGCTTCATGCCCAGCAAGTGCAGCAAACTTATTATCGGCATCGACAAAGGGTAATCCGGTTAATGTCGCGATATACTTAGCCGTACGTTCTGCAAATTCAGGATGCGTATTCAAACCCGTACCGACAGCTGTGCCGCCAATAGCTAATTGATATAGCGATGGTAAGGTCGTCTGCAAATAGCTAAGCCCATAGCTTAACTGTTGTACATAACCTGAAAACTCTTGCCCTAAAGTCATAGGCACCGCATCTTGTAAATGCGTGCGACCAATTTTAACCATCGCATCGAATGCTTGTGCTTTGTCTGCTAAAGCCTGCTTTAAGTGAGTCAACGCTGGCACTAAACTATGCACAATACCATCAGCTGCTGCCATGTACATGGCTGTTGGAAAAGTATCATTGGAGGATTGTGACATATTGACATGATCGTTGGGATGCACTGGTTTTTTGCTACCTAGCACGCCACCAGTTAATTCGATAGCCCGGTTAGCAATAACTTCATTCACATTCATGTTTGTTTGTGTACCGCTACCCGTTTGCCAAATTTTTAAAGGGAATTGACCTGATAATTTGCCATCAATGACTTCATCTGCTGCTTTGATAATCGCATCGGCAACTTCGGGAGGTAACTTACCCAAATCACGGTTAGCCATTGCAGCTGCTTTTTTAAGCTGACCAAATGCACGAATCACCGCTGGTGGCATCGTATCGTGCCCAATGGGAAAATGGTGTAAGGATCTTGCGGTTTGTGCACCCCAATACACATTGGCAGGCACTTCAATATCACCCATGCTATCGTTTTCAATACGTACTTGATTCATCACTTAACTCGCTTTCGTTATCGTGAACGGATTATAACAAATCCCCATATGAAATTCACAACTTAGATGGGATTGGGAATATCGATAAAGCTGTGCTTGATACCAAACGTATCTGCGATGTGTTGACCAAGAGCTTGAATGCCATAACGTTCAGTCGCATGATGACCTGCAGCATAAAAATGCACGCCATATTCTTTAGCGATATGCCAAGTACGCTCCGATACTTCGCCAGTAATGAAAGCATCAATACCTGCGGCTAACGCTTTTTCAAAATAATCTTGCGCAGCACCTGTACACCAAGCAATCTTATGGATATGTGAACTTTGGCCGGCAATGTGCAATGGTGGGCGAGCAAGTTTTAAGTTAAGCTGTTCGGCAAATGCCAAGGGCGTCAATGCCTCGGGTGTGTGTCCATACCAAATCAAATCATGTCTATCGCTTGGTTCACGAGCGGCAGGTTCCCAGCCTAAATGAGCAGCTAGCCTGGTATTATTACCCAAAGTGGGATGAGCATCGAGTGGTAAATGATAAGCAAATAAATGGATATCTTGATTAAGTAGACAGGCCAGTCGCTGACGCTTGATACCCAACAGGCAAGGCGTTTCTCCCTTCCAGAAATAACCGTGATGTACCAATATCGCGTCTGCATCGACAGCAATTGCTGCATCAATAAGCGCTTGGCACGCACTCACCCCTGTGACGATATGCTTAATATCGCCAATACCTTCTACTTGCAATCCATTAGGTGCATAATCTTGAAACTGTTCAGACACTAACACATCGTTAAGGTAATCTAGTAATGTCTTTGCTTTTACTGATTTCAAGCGATTATCCTTCGTTACGGATCTTATTTCTGTCGTTGAATATGAGCACCCACATCATTGAGTTTGAGCTCAATACGCTCATAACCTCTATCAATATGATAGATACGATCAATATGTGTTTCACCTTCTGCAACCAACGCCGCAAGCACTAAACTCGCAGATGCACGTAAATCTGTTGCCATCACGGGTGCGCCAGTTAGCTTCGCAACACCTGCAATATACGCACTATTGCCTTGGAGTTTAATATCAGCACCCATTCTTGCTAGCTCTTGCACATGCATAAAGCGATTTTCAAAAATGGTTTCCACAACTGTGCTTCGTCCCTTAGCGACAGCATTCATCGCCACAAATTGAGCTTGCATATCAGTAGGAAATCCCGGAAAAGGTGCTGTGGTAATATCCACAGCCTTCAGTCGTTTACCTTTGGTATTGAGTCGGATTTGATTAGCTGACACACTGAGCTCAACACCCATTGCCGCAAATTTTTCTAGTACTACATTCATCGCATGAGGCTCAACATCTGTGATGGTGAGATCACCACCGCTAATTGCGCCCGCAGCTAAGAAAGTACCCGCTTCAATTCTATCCATCATGACTCGGTATTCGCCGCCACCTAATCGTGTCACACCTTCAATGGTTAAATGTGGCGTTCCGGCGCCGCGAATTTGCGCGCCTAAGGTAATAAGAAAATTAGCTAAATCAACAACTTCGGGCTCACACGCAGCATTGTGAATGACTGTTGTACCCTCGGCAAGCACAGCCGCCATCATCACATTCTCAGTACCTGTCACTGAAACCACATCGAATGTAAACTGAGCGCCACGCAACTTATCAGGTACCGCTGCGTGAATATAACCACCTTCAACGGTAATATCCGCACCTAACGCTTGTAACCCTTTTAAATGTAAATCTACAGGTCTTGAACCAATCGCGCAGCCACCAGGAAATGACACTTGTGCTTTACCAAAGCGCGCAAGCAGCGGGCCCAATACCAAGATAGAGGCTCGCATGGTTTTAACAAGTTCGTAGGGTGCTTGATAACGGAAAATACTACTGGTCTGTGCCTTAAGTTCAGTATAAGCGGCCTCACTACTTCGCTCAAACGTGGCGCCCATGCCACCTAATAATTCGAGCATCGTACTGATATCTTGTAATTGGGGTACATTACTTAAATAAACTGGCTCATCCGTTAAAATAGTTGCCGCTAAAATAGGCAAAGCTGCATTTTTAGCACCTGAAATAGGCACGGTCCCTACCAACGGTGTGCCACCTTTAATGATGAAACTATCCATCTTTATTTGTCTCCCTGCGCTTTCCACTCATCTGGCGTGAAGGTTTTAAACGATAGAGCATGCAATGCCCCTGATTGAATTTGCTCATTAAGCACTTGATATACAAGTTGCTGTCTTGCGACGCGGCTTTTATCTTGAAACACCGGGCTCACAACACAGGCATAAAAATGATGACCATCACCATTCACTTCAACATAGCAATCGCTCAAGGCTTGTTCTAATTGATCTTTTATACTATCGGCTTGCATTATTATTGTTCTCTCACTAGGCTGTCAATAAATGGGAAACGCCAGTCACTTTAGCTATCGCCAGTATGGCTGGTGGTAAATTCATCAGGGATAAAGTATGACCTTTAGCTCTTGCAGCACTTAAAAGGCTAAGCAATAACCCAAGACCCGCACTATTACTTGCGGTCACCTTATCAAGGTTCACTGTCGTCATAAGCCCGCGTTGTATTTTAGGCAAGAGTTCAGTGTACAAGGCAGGTACAGTATCAAAATTAAACTCTCCACACAAGTCAATTTGCATGGGTTTATCACCTAACACCATCCATGCACCTTGCGTAGCCGATTTTGATTGCATCACCATCACTGCCCCCCTAATAATCTGACGATTTAGCTTAGTGGCTGGTTATTATGTTTAGCCATCACAGAAAGCAATCCATCCATACCGCTTTGGTTAATTTGATTTGCAAACTGCGCCCGAAAGCTTTGAACTAAACTTATCCCATCCACACTCATGTCATAGACTTTCCAGCTACCACTACGATTAAGCAAACGATAACTCACGGGAATGGCTGGACCACCTGGCTGGATAATCTGGCTGTTCACTTGAACCCGAGTTAAATTATCCGTACCACCACGAACCGGTAAAAATGTTACACTTTGATTGCTATAAGCTGCCAATGCCGATGAATACGTACGAATCATCATTGTCGTGAATTGGCTGACAAATGCCTGACGTTGACTACTTGTTGCATTCTGCCACGCGGTTCGTCCAAGCGCTAATTGTGACATTGCACTGGTATCAACATGCGGTAAAATAATTTGCCTTGCTAAGCTTTCAACCAACTTAGGATTGGTTTTAATCGTCGCTTTATTTTGCTTAAGCGCTGAAATCATTTGATTTGATGTCTGTTGTAACATCGCAACTGGATCACCTGCAGCCATGGCAGTCATACTAAAACACAGGCACATCGCCATCCATAAACCTAATTTTTGTAATCGACGCATATCCATCTCCTTGTATTAAATTTATGAACTCACTGCTGTGCTGGTCACGGCCGTATTTGTGCTGGCATCGCTACCATCATCTGTCTTGCTGTCATCTTTCTTCATGCTAAATAATAGCTGCCCTATCATATCTTCCAATAAAATAGCAGGATGCGTATCCGTAATTGTACCACCATTGCTAAAGTACTGATCTGAAAATCCTGGTGTTAGTGAAATATAATTAGCACCTAACAGTCCTGCAGTCACAATACTGGCTGAACTATCTTCTGGAATAGACTCATTTTTAGCAATACGTAAAGTCACCACAGCTTGATACGTTTTCGTATCTAGGCGTATCGCTGTAACTTGGCCAATTTTGACACCTGCCATTGACACAGCGGCACGAGGCTTTAAATCACCAATATTGTCAAACGCAGCTGTCAGTTCATAACTATTACTTTGGTGATAGCTACTAAGACCACTTACTTTAAATGCAAGAAAAAATAAACACGCCACCGCTGCTAAAACAAACAAGCCTACTAAGGTTTCCGCTAATTTAATCACACTTACCACCCTCCCATCATGAGTGCTGTCAATACAAAATCAAAACCCAATACCGCAAGGGACGCCCATACCACCGTACGCGTCGTTGCCAATCCTATACCTTCCGCGGTAGGAACGCTGCGAATACCTTGATAAACGGCTATCCAAGTCACAATAAAAGCAAAAACGAGACTTTTAATAATCCCATTAACAATATCGAGACGAAAATCGACAGCACCTTGCATATTATTCCAAAAGCCGCCATTATCGACCCCCAACCAGTGCACCCCCATGGCATAACCACCAAAAATAGCAACTGTTGAAAAAATAAGGGTTAACAAAGGTAGACTGATAAAGCCCGCCCAAAATCTTGGACTTATCACATACCAAAGGGGATCAACGCCCATCATTTCCATGCTTGCCAATTGCTCTGTGGTTTTCATCAAACTGATTTCCGCAGTCATCGCAGAACACGCACGGCCGGCAAACAACAAGGCGGTAACAACAGGCCCAAGCTCTCGCACAACGGATAACGCTACTAATTGGCCTAACTCTGCAGACGCACTGAATTTTACTAAAACATTATAGCCTTGCAAAGCAACAACCATGCCGATAAATAATCCAGAGACAATGATGATAGGTAGAGAAAAAACCCCGATGGCATATAATTGCTTGAGCAGTAAAGGAAAGCTTTTGGCAAGTTTAGGAAAACGAAAGAGCGTCTGAACAAGAACAATACCTGCATCACCAACTATCAACAATTTGCGGATACCACCTCGGCCTAAACGTTGCACTTGCGTTAACATGGTACCTCTCCTAATAAATCCACATCGATAGCTCGCGCAGGATAATGAAAAGGCACTGCCCCATCAGCTAAACCATGAATAAATTGCTTAAGCTTAGGTTCTTGATTCTCCATCACATCAGCGGGTTTACCTTGACCTATGATCTGGCCATCTGCAATCACATAAATATAGTCTGCAATTTCTGCTGTTTCTGGCACATCGTGTGAAACAATGACGCTAGTCATACCCAAGGCATCATTCAATTTACGAATCAGTCTGACTAAAACACCCATGGCAATGGGATCTTGACCCGTAAATGGCTCATCGTAAAGCATTAACCAAGGATCAAGCGCAATCGCGCGCGCCAGCGCAACGCGACGCGTCATACCACCCGATAGTTCACTTGGCATTAAGGATGCAGCGCCTCGAAGGCCTACTGCCTCTAATTTAAGTAACACAACTTCACGTAAAATAGCTGGGGGTAATTTTGTATGCTCGCGAAGCGGAAATGCTACATTGTCAAACACATTAATATGTGTGAATAAGGCGCTACCTTGAAACAACATACCCATCTGGCGTCTAAACCGATAAAGTTCACGACGCGAAAAATGCGTAATCTGCTCACCATTCACATGTAAACTGCCACCTTGTGGTTTTAGCGCACCCCCAATTAACTGAAGGAGTGTTGTTTTGCCAGTACCACTGGGGCCCATAATAGCGGTAATTTTACCGCGAGGAATTGTTAAATTGACATGATTAAAAATATAACGATCACCACGTTTGAAGGTCAAATCGTTGGCGACAACATAATCTTGAGTAGCGTCGACGGGTACTTGCACGGTGGGTACATCCATTTATCTATCATGGTCTAAAGATTGTAGATTGTAGATTGTAGTTCAATGTC
This sequence comes from uncultured Legionellales bacterium, assembly GCA_945957175.1. GTDB lineage: Bacteria > Pseudomonadota > Gammaproteobacteria > UBA1113 > UBA1113 > CAMFJL01. The sequence goes on along the minus strand of CAMFJL010000006.1, from coordinate 37,733 downwards.
TCACAATATGCAAAGAAGCTGCCATTATGGCGCTTTGATGATAGTCGTCGCATCTGGCGTATTGGGTGGCTGCACCACGCCTAAGGATATCACCATTTTTAAGGCATCATCGATGCTCAAATCCAGCTCAGTCACCTGATTGCGCGGCACTACTAATAAAAAACCAGAAGTTGGATTAGGCGTTGTGGGCACAAACAAGGTAAGCGACTCTTCGCCAATCGCTTTTGTCATCGCATCAGGTACCGCACCCGTTTGAAAGGCAATACTCCAAATACCAGCCCGCGGATATTCAACCAACATGACTTTGCGAAACGCCTGTCCTCCTGGGGTAAATAAGGTATTCATCACTTGCTTCACACTTGTATAAATAGCACGAATAAGTGGAATACGATGAACTATCGATTCACCTAATGTCACTAGACGATGACCTATCACGTTGGAAGCAATCAATCCCGTGATTAATAATACAAGCAAAGAAACGATAACGCCTAATCCAGGAAAATGCCAACCTAATAAATTTTCTGGCTGATATCGCACAGGTAAGAGCGATAAACTGCTATCCAAAAGCTGAATCACGAAACGAACAACGAGTAGGGTCACCATAATAGGGATCCAAACTAAAAGTCCTGCAAGTAAGTAACGACGAAAATGCGTTGACATAAAAACCCCTATGATGATTTCGTTTCAGGTGGCGTGGTTATTTTAGCAGATACGGCTGCTTCTTTTTCACCAGACGTCTTTGGCTTTTCTGATACTGCCTCAGAGGTTTGTGCTGGGGCACTTGCACTGCTTGGGGCACCGCCTTCTGGTGTTTTCTCTTGCGCAGCTGGCTTTTTGCCACTGTCCTTAAAATCCGTCACATACCAGCCTTGACCTTTTAAGTGAAAGGCCGGTGCTGATATTTTCTTTTGCAAGCTTGCTTCCTTGCATGCCGGACAAGTCGTCAAAGGTGCATCGGAAAACTTTTGTAATTGCTCAAAGGCATGTCCGCACAAAGGACAAACATATTCATAAAACGGCATTGCAGCCTCCATTATCATTTATTTTATTGCTACGTCGACAAATCAAGACGTTCGTGCCAGAACAACCACGTCCAAAAGCGAATGCGACAAATCGTTAGTTAAGTTTTATTCGGCTATAGGGCCAGCTTACAGGTTCGGGCATGCTGTAAATACCGCCATGTAAGCTTGAATCCAGTATGCTGTCTCACAACAATCAAAGCATGTATCACAAGCTGTTTAGATCCGTGCCATCAGCAACTACGAAATAATGATACTGACGCCGGTTCAAGTCAATGGATAATTTGGGGGTTCTTTAGTAATACTCACCCCATGCACATGACTCTCCGTCATCCCCGCCCCGGTCACACGAACAAACTCAGCTTTCGTTCTCAATGCTTGTATATCTGGGCTACCTGTATAACCCATGCCGGAACGCAACCCACCCATGAGCTGATGAATAATGGTAAAGGCGCTACCCTTGTAGGGCACGCGTCCTTCAATACCCTCTGGCACAAGCTTTTCTGTGGCGGCTGCGCTTTCTTGGAAATAACGATCACTAGAACCATGCGCTTGTGCCATAGCCCCCAAGGATCCCATGCCTCGATAAGCTTTGTATGTTCGCCCCTGATAAAGCTCAAGCTCACCTGGCGCTTCATCGGTACCCGCTAACAATCCACCAATCATCACAGCATGCGCACCTGCGGCTATGGCTTTAGCAATATCGCCCGAATAACGAATACCACCATCTGCAACCAGTGAAATGCCTTTTTTAGCAAGCGCTGTCGCTACATCAGCAACCGCTGTGATTTGCGGCACACCAACCCCACTGACAATGCGGGTTGTGCAAATAGAACCTGGACCAATACCCACCTTAATGGCATTCGCGCCCGCGCGAACTAAAGCCAAAGCGGCGGCAGCCGTGGCAACATTACCAGCCATCACCTGTGCATGCGGGTAATGATGACGAATCCATTTGACCCGTTCTATCACACCTGCGGCATGTCCATGAGCCGTATCAACCACCAATAAATCTACATCGGCTTCAATAAGTGCGGCAATACGCTCATCCGTCCCAGCACCTGTACCTACAGCAGCACCCACACGCAGGCGTTGGTGCGCATCTTTGCAAGCAGACGGTTTTTCTTTGGCTTTTAAAATATCTTTAACTGTAATTAAGCCTGTCAATTGGAAGCTGGTATCAACCATCAAGAGTTTTTCAATACGATGCTGATGCAGCTTGTGCAAAACCTCTTCGCGACTTGCGCCTTCTGACACAGTGACCAAACGTTCCCTCGGTGTCATCACCAAGCGCACGGGTTTGTCTAATTCCGTTTCAAAACGCACATCACGGCTCGTGACAATGCCCACCAATAATTGGCCATCAACAACAGGCATACCTGAAATACCATGTGCTTTGCTTATGGCTTGTAATTCACGAATCGTGGTATCAGGTGCAACCACATAAGGATCGCGCACAATACCGCTCTCAAATTTCTTAACTATGCGTACTTGTCTTGCTTGGTTATCGATCGACATATTTTTATGGATGATACCAAGACCACCTTCTTGCGCCATAGCAATCGCTAGGCGCGCCTCCGTTACCGTATCCATGGCGGCAGATAACAGTGGAATATTTAAAGTAATCTCTTCGGTTAACCGTGTTTTTAAATCAGCCTGATAAGGCAGTATATCTGAGCTTGCGGGCAACAACAAAACGTCATCAAAGGTAAGGGCTTCTTGGGATATTCTAAGGCTCATGGGCGGGTTCTCTTCAACTGCAACTAGTTGACGAAACATTATATACACATTTTCCCCAAAGCGCACGAAAAACAGCATACGCGGACTGCGGGAGAAAGCGGCCGAAAAGCCGGATAAAGGGCGATAAGTCATCGCGTAGCGATAACAACACATGCCTGTTGAAAAATGAAGGGCCTAGCTAACCATCACCTTGGACATAGTTAAGCGCCGTTGGCACAAACTGCTTGAGCCAGTTGGCACATAACTGAAAATGCGGCAACAGCATAGAATCGCTCCAGGCAGGCTCTTTGGGAATACTGGTAAATCCGGCAACCACAATAAGCATAGAAACAATGAGCACGCCCCTAGCTGCACCCAAGCCAATGCCTAATACTCTATCGGTGCCCGATAGGCCTGTTTTGTCGACTAAGGTTGCAATCAAATAATTAACAATGGCACCAAGTATCAGCGTAATAAGAAAAATGATACCAAATCCTAAGGCAAAACGAACCGTTGCTGAGTTAACTCGACCATCAAAATAAGTGGCCACTGCATTTGCAAAATTAAATGCCAGTAAAAAAGCAGCAATCCACGTGATAAGTGATATCACTTCACGCGTAAATCCGCGAATCAAACTGATAAAAACTGACAACGCAATAAAAACAAGGATACTATAGTCAACCCAATTAAGGTGGGTCACTTGCGTCACTACCGGTTGAGAATCCATGATATCTTTTCCTCCACAGCAATCATTGCCAGTGTTATTAAAAGAGAAAGCGTATACGTTCATCGTCAATGAAAGTATTCGTCTTGCCATCGCTATGCGATGATTATATTACCCCTCATCCGCCACTTCGCAGCCCCCTCTCCCACAAGAAGAAAAAGTGTTTAAAGTTGCAGATTAAAAGACGACATGTATGTCCGTTATGTTGTTGCATAATCTGTCGGTAACGCAACATGCGGCGCCATATTTAATAACTTCGCCAATATACGTCCAATCGTTGCACTAAGCTCGCGCCTATCGACTATCATATCGATCGCGCCATGTGTTAGTAGGAATTCACTGCTTTGAAAACCTTCAGGTAGTATTTCACGCACGGTTTGTTCAATCACACGTGGTCCTGCAAAGCCAATCAAGGCTTTAGGCTCAGCAATAATCACATCGCCTAACATAGCAAGACTTGCAGATACCCCACCCATGGTCGGATCGGTTAACACAGAAATATAAGGTAATCCGGCATCTGACAACTTACGCAACGCTGCACTAGTCTTCGCCATTTGTAATAACGATAATAAGGCTTCTTGCATACGCGCGCCGCCGCTTGCAGAAATACATACAAATGGCTGTTTATGTTTGATTGCAGCTTCCACGCCTTGCACAAACTTTTCACCAACGACAGCACCCATGGAGCCGCCAATAAAAGCGTATTCAAACGCTGCTGCGATCGCCTTTATACCTTGAATTTGACCTTGCATAACCACAAGTGCATCTTTCTCACCGGTGGCTTTTTGCATGTGTACTAATCGGTCTTTGTATTTTTTGGTATCTTTAAATTTTAAGTAATCAACAGGCGCAATATCTGCGGCGATTTCTGTCAGTTTATCATCGTCAAACAAAGCGAGTAATCGCTGTCTAGCATTAATACGAAAGTGATGATTACATTGTGGACAAACTTGTAGATTACGCTCCAGCACGGGAGAATACAAAGCTTCAGCGCACTCGGGGCACTTAATCCATACACCTTCTGGCACCGCTTTCTTGCGCTCACCACTGGTGCGCATACTTTGTGGTAATAACTTACGTAACCAACTCATACCTTCTACCCCACCTACTCAAACTGCTTCAACATACCTGCCTAGAAAAAACTTAGGTATATACAGACGACCATTCTCGCATACAACAGCTGGTTTGTGTCAAGAGCATATCTTTATAAACAAGCTATAGTGTTTATCACCATGGCCTGATAAAATACGGAAAATTCTGGCTTCTCGATAGGTTAATGTAATGAAAATACGCGGTTTTTTTAACAATGCTAACGCTTATCAGCCCCAGGTCCGTTTAGCATTCACTATGCTAGTCAGTGTACTACTCGCGGCTTGTAGCAAATCTACGACCATGGCGCCTGTGGTTACCGGCACCCCTGTCATTGACAGTCAAGTTACCGCATTACCCTTAGCAAGCAATCCTGTGATACCCGCAAAAGCCTCTGCCACAACAACGGCAGCCACTGCTGCTTCTGGCGATCAAGTTGCCGTGTTATTACCCACCAGCGGTGGATTGGCTGATGTATCTAGCGCCGTACGCGCAGGTTTCACTGATGCCTATCAACAAAATAGCGCCAGCGACAAACCTACGGTGGTTTTGGATAATACTAGCGGTAAAGCAGCAACAGCCGTTTATGCGGATGCGGTCCATGATGGTGCCAGCGCTGTGGTCGGACCTTTGGAAAAAAGCGATGTGCAAGCGCTAGCTGACCAAGGTGTCGACACGTTCACGCTAGCGCTCAATCAAGTTCCAACGATGTCACCTCCCACTAACTTCTATCAATTTGCGCTAGCCCCGCAAGATGAGGCTTATGCACTTGCTGATAAGGCGTGGTACCAAGGCTACTCACAACCACTTATCATTGCACCGGATACGTCCTGGGGACAGGCAGCAGCTACGGCTTTTGCTAATCAATGGCAACGCGACGGTGGCAAAACGCTTGCGCACGTCACTTACCACTTACCAGGCGATCCAAGCACGCTTGTCAAAAATAACATTGGTAGTCAAAGCACTAACGCCAAAACCGATGTGATTATTTTAATTGCCAACCCGCCACAGGCTTACCAAATCGTGCCAGTTTTGCATGCTAAAGCAAGTAATGTTCCGATTTATGCAACTTCCATCATTTATAGCGGTACGCCCAATGCCAGTGCTAATCAAGTGCTCAATGGCATTCAATTTGTCGACATGCCTGTTTTAATTAATAACGATGCGAGTACAGCAAGCGCCAGAGCATCGATGCAGCTGTGGCAACAAACCCATCCCAATGGTTTAGTCAGACTTTACGCTTTTGGTTATGACGCATATCAGCTCAGCACCATGCAATCTGCATTGAGTCAGCCTGGTTTTAGCTACCAAGGCTTAACCGGTAAACTTTATCTCGACAATCAACAACAAATTCATCGCAAGCCCGCATGGGGAACATTCAGCAATGGTTTAGTGGTACCCGCATGATGGATACTTCGCTAACGTCAGGACAACAAGCCGAAACGTTAGCACTTCATTATCTTAAAGCACAGGGGCTTAAACCATTGCAGCAAAATTTTCGTTGTCGCTTTGGTGAAATAGATTTAGTCATGCAAGAAAATAATGCCATTGTTTTTGTGGAAGTCAAATATCGCCGCAACAAACAATGGGGTGGTGGTCTTGCCGCCATTACTCAAAGCAAACAACGCAAATTGAAACTGACAGCACTGCATTATTTACAGCGTCACCAAGCGTATGCTAATCATCCCTGTCGTTTTGATGCCCTCGTGATTGAGGGCGCACTTATCGAGCCATCTTACCAATGGGTAACAAATATATTATCAGACTGATAACAAGGACAAACCATGAACGCAATCGATCGCATCCAACAACATTTTAGTGACAGTATACAAACTAAAATAACAGCATCTGAACAACTGCCGTTACTGATAGAACAAGCGGGTAAGATTCTTGTCAATGCCCTCTTAGGCGGCCATAAAATCTTAAGTTGCGGTAATGGCGGCTCCGCTGCCGATGCCCAACATTTTTCTGCTGAGTTGCTTAATCGCTTTGAGGTTGAACGACCCAGTTTGCCAGCAATTGCCTTGAGCACTGATACATCGACACTAACAGCTATCAGCAATGATTACCATTTTAATGAAGTTTTCTCAAAACAAATCAAAGCCTTAGGGCAAGCCGGTGATGTACTATTGGCCATTAGCACCAGCGGCAATTCTGCAAATGTTTTACATGCTATACAATCCGCGCATGATAGAGGTTTATCAGTTGTCGCACTTACCGGACGTCAAGGTGGGGAAATGGCTAAATTACTGCGCCCAGATGACATTGAACTACGTGTGCCCGCTGACACAACAACACGCATTCAAGAAACACATATTCTGATTATTCATTGTTTATGTGACTATATTGATCAACAATTATTTGGTTAAACACGTTGTTTCAATCGGACATTTCTTTTAAACTGATACTCACGAATGAGAAGGAAAATGCATATGCGTAAACTGTTATGCCTAGTTTTAGCTACTTTTATGATTCAAGGTTGTGTGGGTGCGTTCTTAGCCGGCGCCACTGTCGGTGGTGTTGCTGTGTATGCAACTCGTGGCCATAAAAATCAGCAAACCGATCACGATATCAGTTTATCTGCAGAAAAAAGCATCAATAACGTGCCTGCGCTTAAGAATAAGTCGCGCATTGTTATCTCAACCTATGACGGCGTTGTCCTTTTAACAGGGCAAACACCTACGCAAGCCGATCACGATCAGGCTGTCAAAATTGTGCGAAGCACCAAGGGCGTTAAGCGCGTTTATGACGAGCTAAGCATTGCTCAGCCTATCTCCATGGGCACACAATCGAAAGACTCGTGGATAACAACAAAGACTAAATCTGATCTGCTTGCGGCAAAAGGTTTAGACTCTAGTCAAATTCGCGTGATAACAGAAAACAGCGTTGTTTATCTCATGGGTAGCACCACGCCTAAACAAGCACAGATTGCCAGCAATACCGCAAGACAAGTGTCTGGCGTGAGCAAAGTTGTTACCCTGTTTGAGTATCAGCAGTAACACAGATTTTTAGCATTCATAACCGCAGCTTACCTTCTCCCACAAGGGGAGAAGGTCGGTCATTCAAGATGGCAGGCTGAAAGATAAGAAACGATACTTTATGAGGATAATACTGTCTCGGCAGCCACATAAGGTAAACCCATACCTTCAGCCACAGCATGAATAGTCAAATGCCCACGGTAAACATTCAATCCATGGCGTAAATGCACATCATCGAGTAACGCACGTCGGTAACCTTTATTGGCTAAAGCAAGAATAAATGGCAAGGTTGCGTTGTTAAGTGCAAAGGTTGCTGTACGTGGCACTGCACCTGGCATGTTTGCAACACAATAATGGACAATCCCTTCTTCAACAAACGTAGGCTCAGCATGTGTCGTTGCCCGACTGGTCTCAAAACAACCACCTTGATCAATCGCTACGTCGACGACAACTGAACCTGGGCGCATCATCGCGAGCATGGAACGCGTGACTAAGCGTGGTGCGGCAGCGCCGGGCACTAAAACGGCGCCTATCACTAAATCAGCTTGCGTGACGTAACGCTCAATACTCTCACGCGTCGCATAGACCGTATTGAGCTTGGCACCAAATTCACTATCCAGCTCTTTTAAGCGATGCAGTGATCTGTCTATTACCGTAACGCGAGATTCTATACCCGTTGCCATACGCAAAGCATTGGTGCCTACAACACCGCCGCCAATCACCACAACATGTGCAGCTTCAACCCCGGGCACGCCGCCAAGTAAAATACCACTACCGCCGCTGGTTTTTTCTAAACAATGTGCACCTGCTTGAATCGACATACGACCAGCCACTTCACTCATTGGTGCAAGTAAAGGCAAACCACCGTTCAAATCCGTGACGGTCTCATAGGCAATAGCAATACAACCTGAGGCAAGTAAAGCTTCGGTTTGCGAAGGATCCGGTGCAAGATGTAAATATGTAAAAAGAATCTGCCCAGGGCGCAGCATTTTACATTCCTGTGGCTGAGGTTCTTTCACTTTGACTATCATATCGGCTTTTGCAAAGATTTCCTCTGCCGAATCTATGATTGTCGCACCTGCGCGCAGATAATCTTCATTACTAAGATTAATGCCCATACCCGCATCGCGCTGAACCAATACTTTATGGCCTGCACTCGTTAGTTCTTGCACGGAGCCTGGCGTCATACCGACACGATTTTCCTGATTTTTAATTTCTTTAGGAACACCTAACAACATCTTTTTTTCCTCTACTTGTTACGCTTTTTGTGCCTTAAGGGCTTGTGTTAATTCCGGTACCAAGGTAAATAGATCACCCACTAAACCAAAATCTGCGACTTGAAAAATAGCAGCCTCTGGGTCTTTATTGATGGCAACAATGACTTTACTGCCACGAATACCCGCAATATGCTGGATGGCACCAGAAATGCCGACAGCAATATAAAGATCTGGCGCTACAATTTTACCTGTTTGCCCAACTTGATAATCATTAGCAATAAAGCCTGCATCCACAGCTGCCCGTGAGGCACCAATGGCCGCATGCAATACATCTGCCAACTCATAAATCAGCTTAAAATTATCGGCATTTTGCAAACCTCGCCCGCCCGACACAACAACCTTAGCGCTACCTAACTCAGGTCGGTCACTTTGTGACTGTTGTCTTTCAACAAAACGTACACCTTTAGCGGGAATAACAAGGTCTAACTTTTCAACAGGCGCTGGCGCTTGAATAGCATTTGCCCATGAAAAAGCGCTGGGTCTGACAGTCAACACGATGATTGGATCATCTGTTCTCACCGTTGCTAATGCATTACCTGCATAAATGGGTCTTATAAATGTATTGTCAGAGACAATAGCTGTCACATCGGATACTTGATCAACATCAAGTAAGGCCGCTACACGGGGTAACAGATTTTTACCAAAGCTACTGGCTGGTGCAAGAACATAACGATAGTCACGGGCATATTGGCTAATCAATTCGCTTGCATTTTCAGCAAGGCCATCACGATAGACCGCATTGTCAGCCACGATTACCTTAGCAACCCCACTCAAGGTTTGTGCATAGGCGGTGACCTCTGAAAGTTCATACCCTATGAGTAAGAGGTCAATATCACCAGGCAACTGTTTGGCAGCGGCAAGGGTTGCTAAACTCTCGGGGCTAATAACACGACCATGGACTTCTGCAATCAACAGTATTCGAGACATCATATCACTCCGGCCTGGCTTAAGGCATTGACAAGTTCAGTCACATTACCCACTTTAACACCCGCCTGACGAACCGGCGGCGGTGTGACTTTTTCAATGTGCTGCTTTGATTGTACCTGCACATCACTAAAATCATCCAGGGTTAATTGTTGTATGGGTTTAGCCTTGGCTTTCATAATATTAGGTAAGGTTGCATAACGCGGTGTATTTAAGCGTAAATCCGTGCTAATAACCGCAGGTAACGTTAATGCCAAGGTCTCAAGACCACTATCCACTTCACGCACAACGCTTGCAATGCCATCTTGGATATCAATCGATGAGGCAAAAGTCGCTTGTGGCCAAGCTAAAAGCCCCGCTACCATTTGTCCTACTTGACTGTTATCACCATCAATCGCTTGTTTACCAAGCAAAACCAACCCAGCTTGCTCACGCAAGGCAACAGCTGCAAGCAGCTTAGCAATCGCTAAACTGCGTAAATCATTGGGCGCTGCAATCCAAATGGCGCGCGCAGCACCAAGCGCAAGGCCAGCCCTTAAAGTCTCAATTGCAGCTGTTTCACCGATAGAAACTAATACTACCTCGCTCGCATGACCCTTCTCTTGCAACTGTAATGCTGCCTCGACTGCAATTTCATCAAAGGGATTCATACTCATTTTAACATGATCAGTATCAACCCCGCTCTCATCCGCTTTCACACGAATTTTGACATAAGGATCAATCACGCGTTTGACAGGTACCAAGATTTTCATGAAGGCTTCCAGATAAACTTTTATGCGATGTATCTTGACCCAGAACGGCAAAAAGATCAAGAATGGCATGCAATGAATGATGAGGACACCACATGAGCCAAGAGAGCATGCAATTTGACGTCGTGATTGTTGGTGCAGGTCCTGCAGGACTTGCAACCGCCATACGCTTGAAACAATTAGCCGCTGATGCAAATCAAACAATCTCTATCGCCATCTTAGAAAAAGCTGCAGAGATAGGCGCTCACACCTTATCCGGTGCCGTCATTGATCCTAAAAGTCTAACGGAGCTTATTCCTGATTGGCAGACTAAAGGCGCACCCCTGACAGTACCCGTGACGCAGGATAAATGTTTTTATTTAACCCAACACAAACACTTTTCTATCCCCGTTGCAGGCCCACTCCACAATGAAGGCAACTATATTGTCAGGCTCAATCAACTCGTTCGCTGGTTAGGTGACTATGCTATCACTTTAGGTGTTGATATTTTTCCAGGTTTTGCAGCTGCAGGCGCGCTTTATGATGACACGCAACGTGTCGTTGGCATACAAACAGGGGAATTTGGTCGTGATCAACAAGGTGAACCCACCCCACAATTTCAACCAAGCATGGCGATTTATGCCAAGCAAGTTGTTTTAGCTGAAGGCTGCCGAGGTTCGCTCACCCAACAAATTATCAGCGATTTTAAACTTGCCAACCCGCAATCGCCTCAAACCTATGGTTTGGGCATTAAAGAACTATGGGACATTGATAAAGATAATCACCAGCAAGGCACTGTGATTCATACGGTTGGTTGGCCATTACCTCATATGACCTACGGTGGTGGCTTCATTTACCATACGGATAAACAGCAAGTGATGCTGGGACTCGTTGTGGGGCTTGACTATGACAATCCCTACCTTGACCCATTTCAAGAAATGCAGCGCTGGAAGACACATCCTTGGATTGCAGACATGCTAAAGGGTGGTAAGCGTGTAGGTTATGGTGCCAGAGCCATTAACGAAGGCGGTTGGCAAGCATTACCGCAATTAGCCTTCCCTGGTGGTGTTATCGTGGGTGATGCCGCGGGTTTTCTCAATGTGCCCCGAATCAAAGGCACCCATACCGCGATGAAATCCGGCATGTGCGCAGCAGAAGCTATCTTCGCAGGCCTCAGCAATACCCATAGTCTTTGCGATTATCGTCCAGCGGTTGAAGCATCTTGGTTGGGCACAGAGCTTAAAAAAGTACGTAACATTCGCCCGGCTTTTCATGCGGGTCTCGCCCTTGGCTTAGCTTATGCAGCCATTGATCACTTTATCTTTCGAGGCAAAGCCCCTTGGACATTTAAACATCATGTTGACCATGCCACCTTAAAACCAAAGGCATCCGCAAAAAAAATTGACTATCCAAAACCTGATGGGATATTAACCTTTGATAGAGCAAGCTCCGTTTATTTAAGTAATACGTATCATGAAGCGAATCAACCCTGTCATTTACAACTCAAAAAGCCTGATGTACCTGTCGATGTGAACTATGCTTGGTATGACGCACCAGAAACGCGTTATTGTCCTGCAGGGGTTTATGAAATGGTTGGCAACAAACAAAATCTGCGTCTACAAATTAATGCGCAAAATTGTATACACTGTAAGACCTGTGATATTAAAGATCCGACACAAAACATTCATTGGGTTCCACCTGAAGGTGGTGGTGGACCCAATTATCGCGATATGTAGCATAAGGAGTCGCTATGCAAGAGAAAACGGTGATCATGAATGAAATCATGACCCCTGATATGACTAATTTTACCGGTAATGTTCATGGCGGTTTTATTTTAAGCCTCTTGGACAAAGTCGCTTATGTATGCGCTTCTCGATATAGCGGTCATCCTTGTGTCACCTTATCAGTTGACCGTGTATTCTTTAAAGAACCCATTCATGTAGGCGATTTAGTGACCTGTTACGCAAGTGTGAATTATGTCGGTAAAACCTCGATGGAAATAGGCATTAAAGTCACCGCTGAAAATGTGATAACACACGATGACCGTCATACCAACACCTGTTATTTTACGATGGTTGCCATTGATAGTGTGACTAAAAAACCGGTACCGGTACAACCCTTAATACTTGAAACAACTATTGATAAACGCCGTTTTGAAGAAGCTAAAATCAGACGACAACTACGCTTTGATTTTCTAAAAGAACACCAGCAACGTAAAGCTAAAGAGCCTGACACGGATGCTTAAACCCTTCCCTGCTGAGATTTTTAGAGCTTACGATATCCGTGGCGATGCTACTCATGAATTAAGCGCTTCGCTTTATACTACCCTTGGCAAAAGCATTGGCACCCAACATCAACGCCTCGGCGGCAGTGTTGTGTATTTAGGGTTTGATGGTCGCATCACCAGCCCTGCTTTTGCACTCGCACTACGTCAAGGTTTAGTCAGTACTGGCGCTAAAGTTATCAATATTGGCATGGTGCCAACCGCTGTAGTCTATCATGCCGCTGCGAGGCACGCCCAAGCGTCTGCAGTGATAGTTACAGCAAGCCACAATCCTGCTTGTGATAACGGTTTAAAGTATCACCTCTTAGGCAACACCCAAACGCCTGAGGCAATCCAAGCACTTTACCAACAAACCATCGCCGAAGACTGGCTAACGGGGCACGGTAACACACAACTATTGGATTATTTACCACAATATGTGGATGATATTACCCAAAAAATCTCATTAAGCCGCAAACTTCATGTGGTCCTTGATACCGGACACGGTGTTGCAGGTGTCGTTGCTAAATCTCTATATGAAAGCCTGGGCTGTCGCGTAACCATGCTTTATGAGCAGGTTGATGGTGATTTCCCCGCACATCATCCCGATCCCAGCCAACCTGAAAACTTACGCGATTTACAGCAGGCCGTATTAAGTCACCGGGCGGATCTCGGACTTGCATTTGATGGCGATGCGGATAGGTTGGGCGTTGTTGCGAATGATGGACGTATTCTTTGGCCCGATGAGCTCATGCTATTATTTGCTCAACAATTGCTACCAGCGAACCCAGGTGCGCGCATCGTATTTGATGTGAAAAGTACGCGAAGACTTGCATCATTGATTACTGCGCTTGGTGGGATCCCTATCATGTGGAAAACCGGGCACTCGCTTTTGCGCCTGAAATTACAAGAAACACAGGCGCTACTGGCCGGCGAATTAAGTGGCCATCTTTTTTTTCAAGACCGGTGGTATGGATTTGATGATGGTCTCTATGCTGGTGCCAGACTCATCGAGCTATTAAGCCAGCAAGCAAATCCCTTAAGTACACTTATCGATGCATTACCTGTAAGCGTAAGCACCCCTGAAATTAAACGCCCTATTGCTAACGCAGACAAAGCCGAGATGATGGCGCAGATTATTCAAGCAGCAACGGCATTAAAAGGTGCGGTTATACTCACAGGATCCGAAAGCTTGCAGCCACAAAGCCCGCTCCAAACACCAGCCCATGATGATGTTGCATGTTGGATCAATTTACTTGACGGGCTTCGTATTGATTATAAAGACGGTTTTGGACTCATTCGGGCATCGCAAACAACACCACATTTAACGCTTCGGTTCGAAGCAGACAATGCAACACGCTTGGCAGAAATTCAGCAGGCCATGATGGCCTTGTTTCCAAAATGAACAGAGATACCCCCTCTCCCTTCGTGTATGTTAAGAAGCGAGCGATGAACCCACCGAATAAATCCCTAAAATCATAAAAATCGCTAAGCTTGCGCCTAAAAATAATAAAACGCCGCCTAGGATTTTGCCTAAACGACGTATGGTAGCCGTTGCTTGAATACTTGCTTGCTGCCCTAGTCGAATCAAAGCATGTTCAAATCCCTTAGCATCCGCAATAGCCTTGAGCCTTTGAATATTGGCAAAACTAATCAAGCCCGTATCTAAAATATCACCGATATTGCTGCTGCCTTTACCCAGGCGAATTTCCATCATTTTAAGATGCCATGCTAAATAGGGACTTGCTTGATGCTCCATAATTTTAACAGCCTTCTTAAAGACAACACCATTAGCAATTAACAAACCTAAGGTTTCCATAAATCGTGCAGACTCAATTTGACGATAGGTTGAAAGGCCATAAAGGGCATCTATGACTGTACGCCATTTTCCCACTAAATTATTAAGCATCATGTTAATACCCACAACACTTCCTATGATGATTGCGATAATCAGCCACCACCATAACTGAATAAAGTTAGAAAAACTTACTAAAGTTTTACCAATATCTGGCCACTCATCAATCGGCTTGATGGATGCAAACTGTGGGAATATCGTTTTATTTAAGTAAATAATAACGCAACAGCCGGCAATAATAACGATCAAGGGGTATAAAGTTGAAGTAATTAACGAGCTAATATTGCCTGCTTTAGAGCTTAAGGCATTGGCAGCTGCACGAATATTTTCGGCTAAGGTACCACCCTGCTCCCCTGCCCGTACAAGTTCAATGGTGGAAGCATTAAACCAACCTACCATACCATCAGCAATACCACGACCTTCACTGATCTTAGCTGCAATATTCAAGGCCACCCGTTTCTTAGCCCCTTCCTCAATACGAGAAATAACATCAATGGCGCGACTTGCTGGCACACCATCGCTCACAAGTGTTGCCAAATCTTCTAAAAAAGCCTGTTGTTGTGTACTTGAAAAAGATATCTTCTCAAACCACGCATTCAAATCAAATGATTGCTTACTGCCAGATGTATTGACACGGCGTTGCTTGGGTTTAATTTTGGACGTCGCCATGAAAAAATATCCTTATGTAGGTAAATGATGATGCTGTAGTTCATCTGCAATTTTACGATAATCAAACCCTTTGTCTTCAGAAATCAGACTGATTTCACCAATAATGCCCTCAGCATCAAAAGGATCGAGTATACCTTCGGTCACTAATGCTAAAGTGCGATCACGATAGCTTTGCCAACCTTGGCTGCGTAAATATTGATGCCAACCCAACATATCTAGCTTTTGAATAAATTGTCGACCCGGCTCATCAATCCAAATAACCTCTGCAACAACGGTACGTCCCGCAAGCTGAGTACGATGACATTGTTTACAACCAGGTCCTCTCGCATAGATAGATGATACTTTATCACCAAACACCTGCTGCCATCGAGACATGGCATCATGCTGCGCTGCGGCTTCAGCCACTGGCACTTTACAATGGGGGCATAATTTAGGTGCCAATCGCTGAAAAATTAAACTGACCAAGACATTCGTATCACTCAGCAAGCTGGGGGAAATCCCCATGTCGACTAAACGCGCAATAACCCCAATCGCTGAGTTAGTATGCACTGTCGAAAAAACCAAGTGACCTGTGATGGCTGCGCGAATCATAACCGATGCAGTATCTTCATCACGCATTTCCCCAAGCACGATATAATCAGGATCCATACGCAAAGCGGCACGCCCAAACGATGCAAAGCTTCTATCATCTTTATCGGTATTGACTGGTACTTGGGTGACTGTATCGACTACTTTTTCAACCGGATCTTCGATGGTATACACTTTACGCGTATCTCGCACCAGACGCATACAACTTGACAGTGTTGTGGTTTTACCAGAACCGGTAGGTCCTGACAATAACACAGCACCATGCGGCATCTGTACCGCGCGCTTAATAATGTAGACTTGCTCTGACGTATAGCCCAGCTCTTCAAGCGTAACGCCCGTTGCCGCATCGCCAACACCCAAAATCCGCATGACCACATCAAAACCACCGTGTGCAGGTAAACTTGCTAAACGAAGCCTGACTTCCTGCCCGCTAATGAGGATAGGCATGGATGCATCTTGTGGAATCAATGGATTAAAGTGAGCCGTGGCATGATCTGTTTCTTTGTTAAAGGCAACAGCAGCCACTTCGCGGGCAAGTCTCGAAAACCATTCCGCATGGAGATAAAGCTCACCATATTTACGAAACCGAATCTTAGCAACTTCTTGACGGACCTCAATATGAATATCACTTACATTGGCAGCCACAGCCTCTTGTACCAATTGTCTTAATCGCTGCTGCTGCGATGACATAGTACTGACGTCAACAACTCGCGCTGTGTCACTATCTTCCTGAACTTGCTCAGCACTGGCAAGTAATAAGGCAATAAATTCAGGGGTTGCCTGGAGCACTTTACCAGGACGCATACCCCGATTGACCATCATAATTTTACAGTTCTGCACCTCCCGTGCTGCAGGATTCACTGTTAAAATGGTGCCACTTTTAAGCACAACCAAACTACCCCGCTGCCGACACCAATCTGCCATATCCAACAGCGGTCGATCTTTAGGATCCAAATCGGCTTGCGAGCTGACAATAGATACCGAAGCGTCTTGGGGTTTGGGCGCTGGAATCTCGGGATTAGACATGGAAAAACCTCACAATCACTGATACTCTCTAGTATATACTATAATAAATCGATAAGGGGACCTTGATGAGCACTGATGCAAAACCTCGCGGTATACAAGTTATTTCTACCATGGCCATGCCTAAAGATACTAACGGTAACGGTGATATCTTTGGCGGCTGGTTGGTTTCACAAATGGACCTTGCTGGCGCTATCTTCGCTAAGCAATTCGCTAAATCACGCGTTGCAACCGTCGCCATTAACAGCTTAGCATTTCAACGGCCTGTGAGTGTCGGCGATGTCGTCTCATGTTACGCTGAGCTTGAAAAACTCGGTCGCACATCAATGACCATTCATATCGAAGTTTGGATTATCACCGATCTTAGCCAAGAACAATACAAAGTCACCGAAGGCAGTTTTGTTTTTGTCGCGCTGGATGAACATCGCCGACCTAAGCCTATCAATGCGTAATACACGCGTCGTTAATTGTTTATACATCATATTTTCTTAAGCTTCGCTTGATGTGCTGACGGTGAAATTATTTCAATCTTACCAACATCCTCAAAATTCTTTTAAGTGAGAATTAAGCCATGCCCAATACGCCTACATCCGAGTTAGAAATCAAACGCAGCGAAGATCGCACCGATATATTCTTTAAGGCTGCTGAGTGCGGAGATTTAGAAACAATTACGTCGCTTCTTCAACAAGATACACAAGACAAGGCATGCAACACTAGGAGCGGCCCGTTGCTCGCCCTAATCTTGCTAGCAAAATTTCCAGCTTAAGCATGGCCGATTATAGCGGCTTCCAAGGCTAGGCAACCAGCTCGGCGTTTTGTGCAATATTGAACGGCGAAGCGCCTCTATGCTTCTTCTTGTTGAGCATTATTCAACACATCACGCATTTTAGCTTTAATCATTTCAATGGCAATGCGATTTTCACCGCCACGCGGAACAATAATATCAGCATGGCGTTTAGAAGGTTCCACAAATTGGAAATACATTGGACGCACAGTACGTTCATATTGTTGTAATACTGATTCTAAACTGCGGCCTCTTTGAATAATATCGCGTTGAAGCCGACGAATTAAGCAAATATCTAAAGGAGTATCCATAAAAATTTTAATATCTAAAAGCTCACGCACTTTAGGATCGCTCAATAATAAAATACCTTCAAGTACAACAATAGCCGTACGCTTTACTTCATACACATTATCACTACGCGCATCTTTGCTGTGATCATAAATTGGCACTTGAATAGGTAAGCCCTGTTGCAATAAGTGCAAATGCTCACATAATAAATCATGTTCAAAGGCATCGGGATGATCATAATTGATTTGACGACGCTCTTCGACGGTTAAATCAGGCCTATCTTTATAATAAGAATCTTCTGAAATCACCGCCACGCGTTTAGAGCCTAGCTCGGACACTAAGGTATTAGCGAGTAAGCTCTTACCCGAAGCCGTTGCGCCGGAGATGCCGATAATAATTGTTTTTTTAGTCATACATGTTCTCCAAGCATAGGTTGTTCGAAAGATTTTTTGCCTTAGGTTTTCAGCACATTTAACAGCGCCGCCTCATCCCAAATAGGAATAGACAAGGTTCGTGCATCCTCAATTTTATTATTACCAGGTGCATCTCCCGCTATCACCGCTGTGGTTTTTTTTGACACACTGCCAGTCACCTTTGCGCCTAAGGCCATGAGCGCTACTTTGGCTTCATCGCGGCTATAAGCACGGAAGGTACCAGTTAACACAAAGCTTTGGCCTTGGAGCGCGAGATCCTGGGCGAGTTTTTGTGGTGAAGGCCAATGTATACCTCTCGCTATAAGCTTGGCAATGACCTGCTGATTATGCGCTTCTTGAAAAAATCCCACAATATGCCCAGCCACAATTGGACCAATATCTTGCACAACTAAGAGTGCATCCAAACTTGCTGCTTGAATGGCCTCTATACTTCCAAAATGCTGTGCCAAGGCACGTGCTGTTGCTTCACCAACTTCGCGAATACCCAAAGCATATAAAAATCGCGCTAAGGTAGTTTGTTTGCTAGCAGCGATGGCATCACAGAGTTTTTGCGCTAGCACAATACCCATACGCTCTAAACTCATCCAATCCTGCACCTTAAGTTCATAGAGATCTGCAGGCGTTTTAACAAGATCTCTGTCCACCAACTGATCTGACCAACGCTCACCGAAGCCTTCGATCGCCATCGCTTTACGGCTGGCAAAATGCTGCAACGCTTCTTTGCGTTGCGCCGGACAAAACAAGCCACCGGTACAGCGCGCAATCGCTTCATCTTCTAATTTTAAAATGTGTGAGCCACACACTGGGCACACCGACGGTAACTGTATCGCTTTGGCATCTGCTGGACGCTGTGCTATCACAACCTTAACCACTTCAGGAATAACATCGCCGGCACGACGCAACCACACCGTATCACCGATATGAATATCTTTACGAATAATCTCATCCATATTATGAAGCGTAGCATTGCTAACTAACGCACCACCGACGTGTACCGGCGTTAATCGGGCAACAGGTGTTAATGCACCCGTTCTACCAACTTGCCACTCTATTGCGTCCAAGCGTGTTGTCACTTCTTCAGCAGGGAATTTATAGGCTACGGCAAAACGTGGGGCCCGTGATACATAACCAAGCGCATCTTGCAATGTTTGACTATCCACTTTAATGACAATGCCATCAATACCGTAATTAAGTTGCTCACGTTTGGCTAACATTGCATCATAATAACGCTGACATCCCTCTTGCCCGCGCACCAATTCACCACCAGGACATACACTAAAACCCAGTTGCTGTAGCCAATCATAGCTTTTTGCCAAGCTATCAGGGAGCACTTGAGGGTCAACTTTACCAAAACCGTAGACATAAAACTTGAGTGGGCGGCTCGCTGTGACTTTTGCATCAAGCTGACGAAGACTACCTGCAGCCGCATTCCTAGGGTTAGCAAATAATTTTTCGCCTTTTATCTTAGCTTGTTCATTTAATGCAATAAAACTATCCTTAGGCAAGACTACTTCACCACGCACCTCAAGCAGGGCTGGCCAGTTATCGCCTCGTAAATGCAAAGGAATATTGCGAATAGTGCGGATATTAGCCGTGACATCCTCGCCTACTTCACCATCACCACGGGTTGCACCTAACGTTAATCGCCCATGCTCATAACGAAGATTAATGGCCAAACCATCTAATTTGGGCGTGCAATAAAAGTCTGGGTTTGTATGCAATCCACCTAAACCATTACTAATCCGGTGTAAAAAACCACCAAGCTCTGGCGCTTCAAAAATATTATCGAGCGATAACATAGGTAACAAATGCGTCGCTCTGATAAAAGCTGACTGAGCCACATGTCCCACCCGTTGTGTCGGTGAATCTGGTACAGTGAGCTCAGGGTGATTCGCTTCCAGTGTTTGTAATTGTTTAAATAGCTGATCATACGCTTGATCACTGATAATCGGATCGTCTAAAACATAATAACGGTAGTTATGATCGTCAAGCTGACGCCTAAGTGCGCGTAATTGACTGGCAACATCATCGCTCATGGCGAACTCCTAAAGCACCTATGTTGTCATCGCTGCGCGATGGTTCTATTACCCCTCATCCGGCCTTCGGCCACCTTCTCCCACAAGGGGAGAAGGGCATTTTCTGAACTGCCGCGAATAAAACTGAGAAACTCGCAGCTGCGCGATGGTTCTATTACCCCTCATCCGGCCTTCGGCCACCTTCTCCCGCAAGGGGAGAAGGGCAATTAAGTTTCAGATGTGCAAAGCACCGCACTCAAAGAACAAAGGATCGGGATAATCCGGAGTCAAAGACCAAGGGCATATAATACGGATTATTCGGTTACTGCATCCAGGGGCATACTCGATGATTTATTCGTCTGCATAAAGTGCCGCTGTATACGTCGTCTGATACTTTGCTCCGCCGTTAATGACCAGGTTTTACGTTGTTCATCTCGTAACTCACCATCAAGCGCCTGCGCGATACCACGTGCGGTATTTAACATAAGTTGAAACATCGTAACTGCATTTTTTTGCTTCGCAAAATCAAGAAAGAAGGTTAGACCTGGGCAACTAAACTGCTGCCCTAAATGCACCATCAAGGTACCAGGATTCACAGCAGAAGCTACGCTAAAAATAATTTGCCCTTGCTGTTCATTATGCTCTGCATAACGATGAAATACTCTCAAATCACCGTAGTGTAAACCTGCTTGTGTTAACACTTGCTGTATGGCATCACCATAGAAAACATGCTGAGCTCTTGCCATGACATGAATGGCAATCACTGTTGATAAGGGTTGCGCAGGTTTGTTATGTGCTTGCGCTTGTGACTGAGATGACTCAGCTGCTTGGGTGCGCGCTCTTAAACCTTCAACTTTTGCTTTAACATCGGCTGGCGCAATCACTTTGGGAGGGCTCACAATACCCTCATCCCAGCTATCTTTTGCAGATACACTTGATTTTTCACGGGGCGTATCAATCTCTGCAAGACCGTCAATCTCATCGACAACAGGCAAGACATCGTCATCATCGCGTCTGCGTCGATTAAGACGCGCGATCGCATAAAAAATAGCAAATAAAACGACAACCGCAAGTACTAATTCCAATGTGGCTGATTGTGATAACATAAAATCCTCTAAACTCTACCTAAGTTAAACATACACCCCAAAGCCCTCATTTGAGGGATAAAGAAGATACCCATTATGCCAGACTCATAAATCAGGCACCAGCTTTAATACGGTCTGCCGCTATAAAATCCATTGTTTCGGCTAAATCAACCGCTACTAAGCGTGAAACACCTGGCTCTTTCATTGTTACACCCAACAACTGATCTGCCAATTCCATAGTTACACGGTTGTGGCTAATAAAGATAAACTGCACATCTTGTGACATTGTTTTAATGAGCTCACAATAACGATGTACATTCGCCTCATCCAGCGGCGCATCAACTTCATCTAATAAACAGAAAGGTGCTGGATTTAGCTGAAAAATAGAGAAAATAAGTGCTATTGCGGTTAATGCCTTTTCTCCACCCGATAACAAATGAATGCTGCTGTTACGTTTACCCGGTGGTCTTGCCATGACTGTAATACCTGCAGTCAATAACTCTTCTTCTGTGAGCGATAGATAAGCACTACCGCCACCAAAGACCTTTGGAAATATTGCTTGAAATGCCGCATTCACTTTTTCAAATGTTTCTTGCAAGCGCATTCTTGTTTCTTTATCCATTTTTTGAATAGCTTGCTCTAAGGTTGCAAGCGCATCCAATAAATCTTGTTGCTGTGCTTGTAAATATTGATAACGCTCGTCAGTTTCTTGGTATTCATCAATTGCAGCTAAATTGACAGGTTCTAAAGCCAGCATGTCCGATTGTAAACTTTGCACTTGTTTTGTCAGCTGCAAGACTGACAACTGCGGCTCTGGTAATTGCTGTGGTTCATCTGTGTATTGCACACTTGTCGCTTGCGCTTGCCAGTGTTGTTGTCGCACCAATTCAGCTTCTTCTTCAGCGCTAAGTTTGGCCATGTCATTACGTAAACTATCTAATGTACGCTGCGCTTGTTGGCGTAGCGCATTTAATTCTGTCATGGCTGACTCAGCTTGTTGGTGTAAGGCTTTGGCTGCTGTGACTTCTGCCTCAGCTTCGAGCCTTTTATGTAAGGCAGCTTGTAAATAGCCCGCAATCGTTGCTTGCGTTGCACCATCGTTAACTAATTGTTGTTGTAAAGCTACTAACAATTGTTCTCGCTCAGCCTTTTGCTGCTGCTTGGTTTGCTGGCGCTCCGACAATGCAGCCAACTCAGCTTGCGCGCGCTCATGCTGCACGGTCAAAGCATGAATCTGCTGCTGTAACTCTCGCTCTTGTTTGGTTTGCGTTTGTTTTAACTGCTGTAACGTTTCGTGTGCATGCGTTTCACTGTGTTGGCGCTGCTGTAACTGAGTCAAGTTATCTTGTGCTTGTTCCACTTGCATATGCATATGGTCAAGCTTTTCAGTTTGAATATGCAGGGCTTCTTCACTCGCCGATATTGCTGTTAACAATTGTTCCTGCTGCATTTTTGCTTGAGTATGCGCTGCTTGTTGAATGGTCAAAGCAGCTTCTAGCTTCGCAGTACGACTGACCGCAGATTGATGCGACTGTTGTAATTCATTTTGCTTTACTTGCAATGCTTTATGTTGCTCTTGCCATGCTACAAGTGTAGATTGATTGACATCAAATTCAGCTTGCTGCGTTTTTAATAGCTTATTTAGCTCGGCTATTTGTTCTTCACGCACCAAAACACCGTCATCTTCATGACTGCTTGCAGGTACACGAATCCAATCATGGCTTATCCAAAGCCCATCTGGCAACAATATCGAAGCGCCTATATCAAGTTGTGCAAGCATATCTAAAGCCGCACTTAAATGCATAGCCACATAAACATCGTCAAAGGCTTTAGGCAATAACGCTGGTTTATCAACAACACTGGCTAAACTCTCTGGCCAATCCAAGGTGCGCGTTTGTGGACAAACAAATAAGCTACCGTGCGGTGGCATACCTTGCGTGAGTAAACTGGGTAAGGGTGCATCAACAACTACCGCTTGCAGCCAATCGCCCAATAAAGCCTCCACGGCTTTTGCCCAGGTAGGCTCAACGGTGAGCAATTGTCCTAAACGTTTGTCTGCTAAACCACGCATGGTTAACCACGATTGCTGCTGCTGGTTTTGTTGGCCCAATGCTTTTTGTTGCAGACTTGTCAGCGACGTCAGCTTTGCTTCATGCTGCATAAGCTGGCGTTGTAATGCCATTTGTGTCGTTGATTTTTCTTGGATCGATTTAGACAGCGCTAAGAGTGACTCAGCCGTTGTGTGCCGTGCTTGCTCAAGCGCATGTAACGCTTGTTGTTCGGTTTCATGCGCTTGCTGTAGTTCTCGGATGGCTTCAAGATCAACAGGCTTGAGCTCAGTTTGCTCATGTTTAAGCTGTGCCAGGCGCCGTGTTAACTGTTGTAATTGTTTCTCTTCTTGTTGTTGCTGTGTTTCTAAAACTTGGTGTGCCGTTTTTGCCTGATAAATCGCTTGCGTAAGCTGTTGCCATGCCGCCTGTGTGGCCTCATAGTCTGTTTCTGTGATTAATAGCGTATCAACAAGCACTTGATGTTCTACTTCAAGACGCGCCAGATCTTGTCTCTGTTGTTGTAATTGCGATGTCAGTATCTGCTTTCTTTCTTCATCTTGAATAAAAACAGTTTCTTGTGTCTCATGTTGTAACTGCTGTTCAGTTAGCGCTTTCTCAGTATTGGCTAATGCCGTTTGTAGGCTTGTTAATTGTTCTTCAATACGGCCTACATCTGTACCTAATTGGTAAAACTGTGCTTGTAAATCATTAACACTTTGATAACGATCAGCTGCAAGCTCTCTCAACTCAGCTGATTTATCCTCGAGTGTAACTAAACTTGCCTCTTGTAATTCAATATTGGTCGTCAAGGTTTGCTTTGCTTGTGTCGATTGCAAACGTTTGACTTCTGCGACATACCACTGTTTTGTCAATAAATCATGTTGTACTTGCTTGTGTCTTTGCTGTATATCACGATATATTTTTGCTTTCTTTGATTGCTCTGCAAGTTTTTCTAGTTGCTGAGCAAGTTCTTGGCTTAAATCACTCAAGCGCGTGATGTTTTCACGCGTATGTTTAATACTCGTCTCGGTTTCGCGACGTCTTTCATGATAGCGTGAAATACCTGCTGCCTCTTCAAGATAAACGCGTAACTCGTCAGGCTTCGCTTCAATAAGACGCGAAATCATTCCTTGCTCTATAACTGCATAGCTTCGTGACCCAAGCCCTGTGCCCAAAAATAAATCCGTGATATCACGACGACGACACCGTACATGATTTAAATAATACGTTGACTGTCCGTCTCTATCGAGAACTCGCTTAATAGATAGCTCACGAAATTGGGCATATTCGCCTGAAATCGCGCCAGGAGGATTATCAAAAATAAGTTCAACAGAGGCTTGTCCAACAGGTTTTCTATCGTTAGAACCGTTGAAAATAACATCGATACCTGTTTCAGCTCGTAGGCTTTTCGCTGAACTTTCGCCCATGACCCAACGCACCGCATCAATGATATTGGATTTACCACAACCATTGGGGCCGACAATACCTACCAGATGACTGGGGAAATAAAGTGTTGTGGGATCGACAAACGACTTGAAACCAGCAAGCTTCATCTGTTTTAAACGAAGTTTAGCTGTTATTTTATCGTCCATTATTGACATATACTAAGCTCCAATTGGGCATCCTTAACCACTATCAGATAGACAAGTGACGGCATCTCGAACGGACACCAAATCGTCGTCATGGTAACATGTTTTTCTAGGGTTTACCAAAATTGTCTTCAGCATATAAAGCACACATATCTCATGCCAGAGACTGGCACTAACAACCGACGCAACGAGCCTATTTGCGCCAGAAGCGTCGTGCTACAATGCTGATTTTTAGCCCTTTCAGTTTCTAAGTGGCTTGTCTCTCAAACTACCCTGTTGTTGCAAGGCAGTCATGAAGTTTTCCTAAACCATTTACATTTTAGAAATTGTTACGATATGGCAAGTCAGGAGTGGATTCAATTAAGATGGCACATTTAGTTTGGTTTCGAGAAGATTTACGCATATCTGATCATGCAGCGCTTTATCATGCTAGCCAGCAAAGTGATGATGGTATTGTCGCGCTTTACATCATAACACCTGAAACATGGAAGACTCACGATGTTGCTGCTTGCCGGGTAGATTTCTGGTTACGTGGTTTAAAGACCTTACAGCACGATTTGGCGAAACTGAATATCCCACTTTATCTTTTGTCATTAAACACATTTGACGACATTCCTGAAGCTTTAGCAAATTTATGTCGGTCATGGCATATTGCTGCCGTGCATGTGAATCTTCGCTATGAAATCCATGAAAAGCGTTGCGATGCACATGTAGCAAAGACTTTAATGACTGCACAAATTCCTTGGTATACTTATCATGACCAAACAATCATACCACCCGAAAATATCAAAACGCAGCAAGGCCATTGGTATACTGTTTTCACACCCTATAAAAAAACTTGGCTCAACATGCTCGACAGTTATGGTGTGCCCGCACTTCTTCCACCTCCCTTGCCACAATCTCCATTGAAGCTATGCATACCCTCAAGCCTTCCACTCTCTACCGAGATCCCTAAAGTCTTGTCACCTTGGATAAGTCATATAGACCCCAATCACTGGCCTGCGGGTGAAAACGTAGCCAAGATGCAATTACACGCTTTTTTGCAAACGAGCATAAATGAATATCACAAAAACCGCGATTACCCCGCGCTAGCAGGCACCAGTCGGCTATCGCCCTACCTTGCCACAGGCATGTTATCTGCAAGACAGGCTCTGCACACACTCATGGCTCACCAGCAAGGTTCACTCAATAACTGTGATGAAGGTTCATTAACTTGGTTAAATGAGCTTATTTGGCGCGAATTTTATAAAATGATTTTATATGCTGTTCCAAGAGTTGGTATGCATAAACCCTTTCAATTAACAACAGAACGTTTAACGTGGCATGAAAATCCTGAACATCTAGCGAGTTGGCAATCTGGTATGACGGGATACCCTATTGTTGATGCAGCCATGAGACAACTTCGACAAACCGGTTGGATGCATAATCGTTGTCGCATGATAACAGCTATGTTCTTTGCTAAAAACCTTTGGCTTGACTGGCGGCTGGGAGAGAAATGGTTTATGCAGTCACTGATTGATGGTGACTTAGCCTTAAATAATGGTGGTTGGCAATGGTCAGCCTCGACAGGTAATGATGCTGCACCCTATTTTCGGATCTTTAACCCTTTATTACAAAGTCAGAAGTTTGATCCCAAAGGCCATTATATTCGGCAATATTGTCCAGAACTTACTGCATTCGATGCAAAATCTATTCATGCGCCATACCAATATGAACCCGCATTAGCAAAAAGTGTCGGTTATCCCGAACCCATCATTGACTATCAAACGACTCGCAGCTACGCACTGCAAGCATTTAAGGCTTTGAAGGCGTGAAAAGCACAGCTTATATTACATCTGTAGTAGTAAGCACTGCTTGATATAACAGAGGGCGAAGATGACACAATCGGCGTATTGCTCGTTGTTAATTGGGTCATTTTGCTGACTTCAACATACAGCATCGTCTTATCTTGCAAGCAAGATAACATTGCGCAACAATACATATTGCGCTACAGCGCTGGCTTTTTTGATGCTATACAAATATTGGCGTCCCGGACAGGATTCGAACCTGTGACCTATCCCTTAGGAGGGGATCGCGCTATCCAGCTGCGCCACCGGGACAAAATCTTATATGCTGTCCTTCCGGACAGGATTGACTCGGGGCTTCCTGCCCCTCGCCCTTCGGGCGCTGCCAAAGGCAGCGTCCAAAACGGCTCTTCTGCCGTTTTGTCGAACCTGTGACCTATCCCTTAGGAGGGGATCGCGCTATCCAGCTGCGCCACCGGGACAAAGGCGTGTAATACGCTCGTGATCTTTAGAAAACACGAAAAAATGACAGACGCCTACTGGTAGGGGCGGCCCTTGTGGCCGCCCGTTTGTGAACGACTGTTTCGTGCCTTTACCCTCATCCCTGAGAGACCAGCGAAGAGAGATAAACCTTACTGGTATTCCCCTAAACACGCTAGACTATTAGCTTTGGCGTGCTTTAATAAAGCCGCTTGGGCCTTGGTCACATTGTCTTGTTTACCAGCCCATGTCGCCAATGCATCTGCTTGCAAAGCTCGGCCATAAGAAAAGGTTAAAGTCCATGGTAAGTCTGGCAACTTATTCATCGCATTTAAGTGCAACGTTGCCAATTCATCACTTTGTCCGCCAGATAAAAATGCAATCATCGCAACAGCACCTGGCACTGTACGTTTGAGTGTTGTAACTGTTGCTTTTGCAACTTCATCAACGCTTGGCTGTTTAGCACAATCTAAACCTGCCACAACCATGTTGGGTTTGAGTACCATGCCTTCTAGATACACACGCTGCGCATGTAATTCTTCAAATACTTTAACAAGCACTTTTTCAGTGACCACTTGTGCTCTAGCTAGATCGTGGCAACCATCCATCAAGACTTCCGGCTCGACAATAGGCACGATACCAGCTGCTTGCGCGATAGCTGCGTACCTTGCCAAAGCATGTGCATTGACATGAATAGCTACATCACTAGGCTCACAATCAGTGATTTTAAACACAGCGCGCCATTTCGCAAATTTAGCGCCTAATTGCTTATATTCTTCAAAACGCTCCGCCAATCCATCAAGTCCGGCTGTCACCTGCTCTTCGCAAGTCTGGGGCAACGCGACTAAGCCTTTATCCACTTTGATACCAGGTATGATGCCATGCTCGCTTAAGTATTTAGCAAAAGGCACACCATTCAAGGTGGTTTGTCGTAAGGTTTCGTCATATAAAATGACGCCACTAATGTAATCATTCAGTCCGGGCGCCGCCAGCAGCAAATCACGGTATTGTTGTCGTGTACTTTCGGTCGATTCTAAGTGAATCGTTTTAAAACGTTTGGCAATCGTACCACTACTTTCATCCGCAGCTAAAATGCCTTTGCCACGAGTAGCCATGGCTTTCACGATATCCACTAATGCTTGTTGATTTGACATGGGGTTAATCACTCCTCAAATTAGGCTAAAACGCACGGTAATCATAGAGGGCAAGCATACCTGATGCCAGGCCTGGCGGCAAGCAGATATTGCGTTTATGCTTGTTTTTCGCAGTAAATTTGGTTATAATAATACCACCATGGGGGTGACCTGGTTTCGACGTGGGTTACAAAGCCTCTAAGTGCATGTCGAGGATGTAGCTAGCCTCGTAAATAAAGCTGCAAAATATAGTCGCAAACGACGAAAATCTCATCGCCCAAGCTGCTTAAACACCAGCTTAGCGTCGGTACTCTAGCCTGCTTGTAGGTTGGATGTTATCGGTAAGATTCGACAAGATCGTGTCTTGTGTGCCCGTCACATGACATTAAATAAAAAGGGATCGCATGTTAACTTACCTGTCAGCCGGGGGTTAATGGGCTAAATTGAATAGGCCAGACTAAACATGTAGTACTTAAGGTAGCGGATTTGCGGACGCGGGTTCAATTCCCGCCGCCTCCACCAGAACATTAAAAAGGCTGTTAAATACAGCCTTTTTCTATGATATTAAAATAATTTTTTATTTTTTAATAAAAATATAATTTTATTTATCTCACTTTATAAGCTAAATATTATTTTTCTGCAACAATGACGGAATAATATGGGTGTGTTTTTGTTGTTTCTACAGATTTAAATTCCAACCTTTCAAGTAAAAATAGAATTTCATCTTCTGTAAATTGTTGAGAGCCATGATTAATATACATCAATAAGTGGAAAGAAGCAGCGCTTATTGGACCATTTTTCTCAGCGCTTAGAAACATTTCATGAATAAATATTTTACCACCTTTTGGTAAGGCGTTATATGCCTTAGCGAGCAATTTTTGCCCTTTAGCAACGGGCCAGTCGTGAAGAATGTTACTAAGTAAGATACCATCACAATTGTTAGGAAATGAATCTTCAAAAAAGTTTCCAGGTATGAGTTGTACTTTATCGTAGTTTTTTAAAGAAATATAATTCTTGATAAGGGGGATGACTGTTGGCAACTCAAAAATACTTGCACTTCTATCAGGATATCGGTTCATAAATGCATCAATAAACGCACCTGAGCCACCACCAACATCAAGTAAATGCTTCACATCTTTAAAAACATCACTCTCAACAGCATTATTGGCAGCATTGTAAATTGTACTATGCATATTAGCAGTAAATGCCTTTGCCACCTCAGGATCTAAATCTGCTTGTTGCCACATATCGGTAATATCTTTACCATCAATGCTTAATTTTGCAGAGTTCACGTTTTTTAATGCTTTTCTCAAGCGGGTATAAATTTCATTATTTTGTACTCTGCTGCTTAATGAAGCTCCCCAATACGCCGGAACATCCGTAGTTAAATAACATTCGCTTACTGGTGTTAATTTGACAACATCCCCTACCTTTTCTAAAAAACCTTGTGCAGCAAGTAATGTGCTAAGTGCGGCAAGGCCTGCATTATTTACAGATGTTTTTTTTGCTAACTGAGGAATGTCGCAGATACCTTGCTTAATAAAATCGAATAAGGAGAGCTCTACTGCAACTGCAATAGCAGGCAAATGCAAACGAGACAAGAAAACATCCCATAAAATACTATCGTCAATGTATGTTTTATTTACACTTCCGTCATGTATATTTATGTTAAGCATATATTATTCCTAATTTGCCACCATCTTCCTGGTATTAAGCCACTGTGTGTTTACTATTATTCAACTAACCTTTTTTGATACTTCATTATATTAAATCAAATTGGCTATATCACGAAAACCACTTAACACCCGAACAATTTGTAATGGTTGTGTTGGTTGATATACCACTAGATAATGCCATTTAAATGTCCAGAAGCGCACTGGCTGTTCAGTCAAATCTTCACGCACATGACCAAGATATAGATTATCCGCTAGCTTTTCAAAGGATTCATACAAGGCATCAACAAAGTCATAAGCTGCCTGACTATTCTCTTGCGCAATATAGGTAATGACCTCATCAATGTCTTGTTCAGCAATTGAAGATAAGACATAGTTAGTTGCCATTATTTGCCCTTAGCGATAGCATCAATTTTACGCTTCATGTTTTCACGGCTGGTTGGACCATCGACAACCTGGTTTCGGCGCAGCTGTTCCATACCGATATCAACAGCACGACTTAGTTCCGCGATTCGTTGTTTTTGTATATCATCGTAGGTATGCATAAGTCGTAATGATTCACGGATAACCTCACTGGCAGAAGTATACATGCCGCAAGCCACTTTCTCTTGAACAAAGTGTTCTAATTCAGGGGTTAATGATATGTTCATCGCTGTCTCTCAATAAAATACGGGATTATCTATAACAAACTATAGCATAAAATAGCAAATTTTGCTATCATTGTACTAACATAGAGTTCTAGTCCTGCTGTTCATCTCTTAGTTTTACCAGTGTGTGTTTTTGCATTTTTGTACATGAAAAAGTCAATAATTGACTCATTTTGAATCACAAAATCGCATCATAATTAGGGTAACTCTGAGGGTAACTGCTTTTTTAAATAGCCATCAAACCATTACCAATAAAAGGCTCATAAGCATCGTGTGTTGGTCGCCGCCTCCACCAGTTACAAAAAAATGGCCCTTTGATGATGCGTCGATTTTTTGATTAGTTCGCCCATGATATAATGTAACAATACATTTGGAGGCGACCCATGAAGATGATCAATTTAGGACATAGCGGACTCAGCATTTCAGCAATAAGTATGGGGTGTATGGGCATGTCAGAGTTTTATGGTGCCTCTGATGATGAGAAATCTACAAAGCTGATTCACAGTGCCTTCGAGCTAGGCATAACACACTTTGATACAGCTGATCAATATGGTCTTGGTCATAATGAAATATTAGTAGGTAGCGCGGTCAAAGCGTTTAGAAAGCAGATCAGCATTGCTACTAAGTGTGGCATCATGCGAGATAAAAATAATCCTTCATTTCGTGGCACGAATGGCACACCCGCTTATATTAAAAACTGCTGTCATGAAAGTTTAAAAAGATTAGGCACTGATTATATCGATCTCTTTTATTTACACCGCATTGATCCTGCAACACCTATTGAAGTCAGCGTTGCAGCCATGGCGGAATTGGTGATTGAAGGAAAAGTCCGACACATCGGTTTATCCGAAGCAAGTGCAGATGAGCTACGTCGAGCATATGCCATACATCCGCTTACAGCAATACAAACAGAGCTATCATTATGGACCCGCGCACCTGCTTACAAGGCTTTACCGGTTTGTCATGAACTTGGCATAGGCTTTGTAGCCTATAGTCCTATAGGACGTGGCTTTTTAACTGGCCATATAAAAAGTTTCGACGATTTGGCAGAGAATGACTTCCGTCGTGGTCTGCCTAGATTTCAACCAGAGAATTGGGATACCAACTTTAGGTTAGTCACGTTAATTGAAGAGATAGCCAATACGAAACACTGTACGACGGCCCAAATCGCCCTAGCCTGGGTATTGGCACAGGGTAATGTTGCTGCTATTCCCGGCATGCGACAAATACATCATTTACACGATAATATCGGCGCAGCAACAATTGAACTTAACGCTGAAGAGCTCGCTTTATTGAATAAGATATCACAAGAGGCAGAACCTATAGGCGAAAGATATACACCTGCTGCCATGCAGACATATAACCTTACTGAGTAGATGCATTTAGCCTGAATCGGCTACGCGCTGCGTAGCTGATTCATCAACTTTACAGAATTAGCACATTAGCTTAGTAAAGAGATCTTTACTTAGCTCTATGCTAAGTGAACAAAATTGTGATTTTCTTTGCTTAAAACTTCATTTACACAACACTTGACTCATTTTAAATCCATAAATCTCATCTCAAGGTAACTGATTTTTTAAATAACCAACAAATCCTTATGATAAAAGGACTCATAAGCGTCATGTATCGACATATACCATTGAGATAGAAGACACCTGCAGTCATTCCTTATAAAGACCACTACCTATCATTATAGGGATTGCCAGAACAATAATTTTTCCCTGTTCCTTTCAATATTTTTTTAATGGTTTATTTCATAATATGCAAAGCAGGAAAGATATATGGATAATACCTCCTTACAGCATTCTGCTGGCTGCTCAACAAAGATAGCGGTACTTATTGCCTTTCAAGCACTCTATTTCCTCAGACTTAGTGTGATATAATGTCGTACAGGATTCAACAAGTTATTCAGGATAGCACTATGCCAAACAGCAATGGAAGCAACAAAGACATTACATCAACGATAAATACGGAACATGCAGCAGCTTCATCCCGTACATCAAGTAGCCCTCTTGCACCGTCGGCAACACAAATTGCTGAATTTCTTGCAGCTATGACGCATAGAGATTTAATAAAGGCTGAACAGCTTATTCAAGAGAACGAGGCGCTAAAAGATGCCATTGTGGATAGCGATAATAATCAAAGTGCATTGCATTGGGCTATTCAACTGAACCTACCAGAGCTCGTCAAAAGTCTTCTTGCGCATGGTGCTGATGTGACACATCAAGATTGTCTAGGCCGAACACCATTACATACAGCGATAATGAAAAAATCACCATCAAAAGAAATATTAAAACTTCTTGTTATTGCTACCCAAGAACAAGACGGGCTCAATATCCCAGATCGCGAGGGCCGAACCCCCTTGTCTTTGGCAGCCATCTCGGGATGTACAAAGGCTATCAAATATCTTCTTGGCCATGGCGCTGATATAACATATCAAGATTATCTAGGCCGAATACCATTACATTTGTCTATCTATCAACGCGAATTGAAATTAGAAACCACGGTATTTGAACACCTCGTTACGGCCACCAAGGCAAAAGGCTGGCTTGAGGCAAAAGATGCTCAAGGCCGAACGCCACTGGATTGGGCGATACTGATGCGTAACAACGAGGCATATCAATGGCTGCTCAAGGCAGGTGCCAATCCTTATACCGATCTTGACCAAATCCCCCCTGAGCGTATTAATATGCTCCTAGCATCAGGTATACCCGTCATCAATAGACCTGGTGTACCACCTGAGCTTGTCGAAGCTTTGATAGCAAGGAAGACAATACTGGCACAACGTCAGGTGGACATCAGCAAGGCTGCTGGCTTCTCACTGCATCACTCCCTTCTGCTTGCAACTGGCCCACTCATTCAAAGAGACCTCGCAGCATTGGATACGATAGCACCACCTGTTGAGGGACAACCGCCCTATATCAATGCATTTGGTACAGATTGGCTAGAAGAAGCCTTAAATCACTGGCAAACCCATGAAAGGCTTCAGGTATCGTATGCCCATCTCCCGGCTATACTAGCCATTCAAGCCAAAGATAGAACAAATGAGCACGTTCAGAAGCTATCGACCGGGCTTAAGGCTGTATTGGCGATACCGATGGAAAATAGAACAGATGATCATCTTGCTAACATACCTGAGATAGAGTCCCTCGTATTAGCACTGCCCACACGACATCGGACAGATGAGAATCTTCAAGGCATATTGCATGGGCTTGACACATTATTAACGTTAAAACAGGTAGACGATAGAACGGATGTGAATATCTGCGCTAGAATTCAGTTTGATTTGGCACAAGCCGCTAAAGATTTTGAGCGAGCGGTTGCTCACTTGGCTGAGATTCCAACGCCTAAGCAAGAAATATTCCGCTACCACTTACAACATCTAGAAAAACAGCTTGTTGGACAGGAACAAGCAGCGGTCAAAGCTTTGTACCAGGCACTTGAAGAGAAGCATTCCCTGACCCAAACTTTGGCAAGAAAACCAGCCTTGTTTGCGCAGACATCGGTACTAACATCCGCACAATTAGCGAATAGCGAACCATGCCTAACAGCCCCAGGCGACAATCCAAACATTGTCTCCCTGTGATGTCAATCACATACATAGTTAAGCGCGTTAATAATACCTTAAGATTCTAAATGTATCATAAGCTGCACTGAACCCATCAGCTTAAAGCAGCCAGATCTTACACCCACGTCAGCAGCTTATTTTGATGTGCCTTTTTAACATTGAGCCAAGAAGAGACTTTCGTTTCTTAGCACACCCATCTTCTATTGAATAATGAGGAAAAGCTATCATGCCAGATAATAACTCGCCTTCAACCGTGCACACTACGGATGCCGCTTTACAAAAAGATTTAGTTTCACAATTGCACGAAGCTATTCGACTTGATAACTTAGATGCGGCTAAACTTATTCTGACTCAATCATGTGATTTTGATATATTCAACGCGCAAGGTAAAAATGGTGATACCGCATTACATGTGATTATCCGTTCTATGAACCGTGCCTATAATGCAGAGAAATTGGCCTTTTTTGTGTTGTTATTAGAGGGTGGTGCAAATATTTATGCTAAAAATAATACCGATTATGCTATAGAAACACTCGGCGATGTTAGTGACAAAGGATCGGCGCTCATTTTCATCAGGCACTCAGATCAGATCTCTAAAGACGCCGCATTTGCAGCAGGCTTCGATGCCCTCTATCGCCTTGGCATCTTCATTCCACCCATAGAAGATATTTTTCCCGAATTCAGTAAACAAGCAAAAGCACGCATTGAGCACATTGAAAAAGAAAGTCAAACCGACCCAAGCCGCATGCCATCTCTGGTATCTCAGCTATTAGAGTCGAATGCGCCACGGCCAAGAATCTGGAGGCATGACGTGCTTCATAAGCTCACACAAGATAAAGCAAAAAAATCCGTAGTGATGCCCGAGACGCTCGAGTATAAAGCATTAAATAAAAAACCAAAGGTCAAGATTCTGCCTCAAAATGATTCAACATTCAGCTCGCTTGTATCAATTGATGGCAGGCCAGCCGATGTTGACACTCTTAAGACACAAACATTTGTATACGACGCAACAATATCGCCGCTAATAGACATTTATCGTTCTGCCGTGGTAAATGGCGATCAAAAATCGATACATGCTTTAGCCAATTTGCCAGAGCCACAAAGAACGCGATGCCAAGAAAGTCTAAAACAATTCTCAGCAGTGGAAGGGCTAAATGACGCTATGATAAGAAAATTAAAGACACTGAGTACAGTATTCGACTCACCCAGTGTAGGAACATCGCCAGTGACACACTATGGCACAAGTTCACAGGTAACACCAAGCACTTCTTACGGATCCGATTCCAGCTCACAGGCAGCGTCGAGCAGCACGTCTTTCGAAGACGATATCGTCCAGTTTGGATCTAATAAGCTATAGGCTGATTGGCTGCACTTGATGCATTGGTCTCAATAAAGACCCTTAACAAAGAAACTGAGAGAAGATTTTTATGTTTTATTTTATATTCAAAAATATAAAATCTTTACTCAAGGGCCTTCATATAGAAGGTGATGTTATCACCTTCTATTATCGTCATAATGACCATAGTAAAATAATGTATCAGGGCAGGCCAATACCACTACCACAGCTCAATATTTTCACCGTGCTTGAAGCACCACTGCAATCGAATGAAATCTGCCAGGGTTTACCCTATCAATTTCACGGATTGCGTGATATTGAACATACATTAAAAAATATTCATCCTAAAGGATTACCGCGTATACTCTCTCAGAAAGACGAACATCTTCACATGTGTGCTTGCGATGTCATTACACCAGATGAGCTTCGCGCATGCTTGAATCAAATTAATGATATACAGTCTAATACAACATTACGCTTAGAATTACTTAACACATCCCACATCACGTTTCTAAAAAACTTTGCAGATCAATTAGGTACTGAATTGAGAGAAGATATTAACTATGACCTTATTTCCTTAACCGATTCACACGATCTATTAACTGCTTATACAAGCTATTTTGACAAAAACAAAGAAACAATTTATAAAAATTTTGAGCTAATAGAAAAACGCATCTTTCAATATAAATTTGAGAATGATTGGGAATATAAAGCAATAACACTTGCTAATACTGCATGGCATTTGGCAAAACAAAGTACCATCATAAGCTTTGCAAAGACGTTGCTTGATGAGGTTCTACATAAGGTAAAAATACCAAAAGTTTATGCTGACATACTAAGTGGTCTGCTTAATTTGAGTCTAATGGCTTTCCTAAGTACTAGCTGGTATCCACTGATCGTTTTTATCACCATACTTACCATCATGCAGCTATGTCTTGGTATAAAAGCGGATTTGGCGGTCACCGTAAGTCATATTTTAGTTGTTATAATAAGCATGGCTGAACAGTTTCCATTGGATGGATTTAGTGCCTTAAACTTTGGCATTGGTTTACTTAGTTCATCTACAAGTTATATCGCTACACAAAATCTAACACAATACGCATTTTCTACTTTGTGCGATAGACTGGGCTTCGCTGCTAAAAAATCCACGACTGTTCAGCCGGTCGCTGAAAACATAGAGCGATCACGCTCATTCGCGCACAGTGAATGAGTAACTGCATCATGTTACTTGAGCCTATTAAAAACTGCCTACGTCGTGAAACAAGATCAACCACGCTCACTTTCGCTTATC
The DNA here is from genome assembly GCA_945957175.1 of uncultured Legionellales bacterium. Lineage (GTDB taxonomy): Bacteria > Pseudomonadota > Gammaproteobacteria > UBA1113 > UBA1113 > CAMFJL01. The sequence goes on along the minus strand of CAMFJL010000006.1, from coordinate 719 downwards.
TTCAATTTGACAATACGCTTCAACAATAAATAAATCTTTCCGGTATTAATGCAGTTCAAATAGTGTACCTAAATCGTGCAATCTAGCATAATGGTAAACAACATTTGCAACACTCAAATCCTGAATGGCAAGACCGACAGACTTAAATACACTACGTTGATACTGGTAATTCGTCTGTTTATCTAGTAGCCATGAGCCGAGTTCAATGATATCTGCTTGATTTATCTGCTTGTTTGCAACAGCGCTGATGATTTCACCTGCCTCTGCCAATGCCGCGCTTAATTGATCAACCACGACAACTGAAGATTTTAATAACTCAGCGCTAATCTCTTGCATAGATGATGTATGCGACCCAACCGCATTAATATGCACATGCGGGTGGAGATCTTGTAAATAAATCAACGGCGCCACACTGCCCGTTGCCGTACAAATAATAGGCGTGTTGCGAATGGCATCTGATAGCAATGCAAAGGCTTGTACATCAAACTGATGAGCATATTGTTTTGCGAAGACTTTCGCATTATCGATGTTTCTCGACCATACTGAGACCTTTTTAATCGGTCGAACGGCTGCTACAGCTTCTAGCTGAGTGTGGGCTTGGGCACCGGCACCTATGATAGCAACGTGGTCAGCATCTTCTATAGCAAAATACTTAGTAGCAAGTCCTGAAACCTGTCTCTTATACACATCTGACGCTGCCGACGACTAGTCGAGTGTTG